>JAIXWH010000028.1 GCA_027484165.1 Chitinophagaceae bacterium
AATTACTCAACTAAAATATTCAAGTCTAATTAATTATTTAGATTTCATTTTTGAAGAGGCTGTCTTTATAGATAGCCTCTTTTCTTTAGAATCATTTCACCCCGATGGGGTTGGGTGGACATCTTTCTTTTACACTTAGAATCATTTCACCCCGATGGGGTTAGATGGATATCTTTCTTTTACATTTAGATTCATTTCACCCCGATGGGGTTGGGTGGATATCTTTCTTTTACACTTAGAAACATTTCACCCCGATGGGGTTGGGTGGATTCTATTTGTACTAGACAGGATTTAATGAAATAAAGGCTTTTGATTGTAGTGATATTGAGAATAATCAAAAATCGTAAAATAATCAACCTCTTCAAAACAACAATCAAATGTCGTAGGTATTACATTACTCTAAAGGAACCAAATCAAACCCTTAGTGTTGACCTTATTCCAAAAAAAAGCCCCGCGAAGCGGGGCCTGTAATTTGTATCTAAACCAATTATTTTAAAGCGTGGACATATTGATTGTTCTTGAAATGCTTCTTTACATCATTTAAATCTCTGAGGATACTAGCATCAATAAAGGTATCTCCCATCTGTAAAGTAAAACCTCCTATCAAATCATCTTCCACAGCAGTTTCTAACTCTATCTTTTCAATTTTGGCAACCAACTTGATTTTGTTTACAATGCTTTGCTCCAACTCTTTACTGATTGAAACAGCTGTTGTCAATTTAACCTGATGAATATTATTTATTGAATTGTATTGTTCTACAAAAGCCTTAACTATCTCTGGTAAGTTGTATTCTCTTGCTTTGATTACCAATAATTTTAAAAACAAATCTGTTGTTTTGGTTACTTTGTTTTGTGTAACCGCTTCAATAATTTTTTCCTTAATATCAGACTTAATAACTGGACTCTTCAACACATTCACAAAGTCTTGATTTGAAATGCAAATCGTCTGTAAAAATTTAATATCAGCATATACTTCATTTAGTTGATTTTGCTCGATAGCCAAATCAATTAAACTCTTCGCATATCTTCCTGCTAATCTTGGATTGGTCATGATTTATGCCTTTAAATTAATTCAATCTGATTTCTTCAGCTAATTTGCTGATATATGATTCTTGGTTGGCTTTATCAGAAAGTTCTTTTCTTATTATTTTTTCACTTACTTCTACAACCATTTTTCCCACTTGATTTTTGATTTCTGTTAGGGCTGCCATTTTTTGATGTTGAATTGAGGCATTAGCATCAGCAATGATTTTTGCTGCCTGAGATTTTGCCTCTTCTTTGGCATCATTAATCATTTTATCTTTAAGGTCTTTTGCATCTTTAAGCATTGCTGAGCGTTCTTCTCTCGCACTTTGCAGTAAAGCTTCGTTCTCGCTTTTCAACTGAGCCATTTCTGACTTCACTTTTTCAGCTGAAGCAATTGAATTGGCAATATTTGTTTCGCGCTCGTTTAATCCGTTAAGGATAGTCTTCCATGCATACTTCTTTAAAATAAAAAGTACAATCAAAAATGCTAAAACGGTCCAAACAATTAATCCTAAATGTGGTAATAACAAATCCATAATAGTAAAATATTTTGCTCTTAATAATTAAAAAAGAATACTGCATCCCCCGCCCTGTGCTTCAGATGCAGTAAAAATTTTGCAAACTAGGCTTTCAATACAGCCAATAATCCAGCGATAACTGCGAAAAGGGCAACACCCTCAATAAACGCAGCAGTCAGGATCATGTTCGCACGGATGTCATTAGATGCTTCTGGCTGGCGAGCGATTGATTCAACAGCGCCTTTACCAATTTGTCCGATACCGATTCCGGCACCTACTGCAGCAATACCTGCACCAATTGCACCACCTAAGTGTGACAATCCAACTTCTGTTAACAAAGTCATCAAACTCATGATACTTGTGTTTTATAAGTGAATAAAAAAATTACGCTTTTGCATGATGAGCGTCTTCGCCCTCATGATGATGTTCATGCTCCCCTTCAAACGCTTGTCCAATAAATACAGCTGTTAAATTGGTAAAGATGAAAGCCTGAATAAATGCTACCAGAATTTCTATAAAATAGATAAATACAGTGAACAATATTGAAATAGGTGAGAATCCCCAACCTGCTCCTTTATTCATGGCTCCAAATATGAAGATGAGAGAAATGAAACTTAAAATGATAATATGCCCTGCTACCATATTGGCAAAAAGACGAATAATTAATGCAGCTGGCTTAATAATTAATACACCGGCCAACTCAACAGGAATCAGTATTATTTTAATTAAAAAAGGAATTCCAGGAGGCCAGAAAATATGCCCCCAAAAATGTCCGTTTGTGCTGGCTAAAATAACAATAGCAGATATTAAACCCATCACCAAGGTAAATGCAGTATTACCAGTTACATTTGCAAAACCAGGTATCAATCCAAAGATATTATTGATAAGGATGAAGAAAAATACAGTCAATAAATAAGGAAGATATTTTTGCCATTTATGTCCCAAATTAACTTTGGCAACATCATCTCTAACAAAAGTGATGATTGGTTCTACTGCATTTTGCCATCCTTTTGGTGCAGAAGTTACACCAATGCCATTCTTGTATTTCCTTGCAATTCCAGTCATTAACAAAACCAGTATTGTGAGTGCAATTAGCATTTGCACCACATTTTTGGTTAAAGAGAAATCATAAACTACACTATTGTCAACTGCAACAATCTCTTTGTTTTCATTTAATTTAAGCCCATCATACTCCTCGTCTCCATTGTGCCCAAATCTTGAAGAAGAAAATGCTGAAAAGCCTCCCTTGCTTGGTGAATAAACAATTATTGGCAAGGGTATAGTTGCATGAAATGATTCATGTGGATTTTCTTCATTTTCAATAGTGAAAAAATGAAACTCGTGGGCATCCTTGATGTGGTCCATGATAATCTTTGCAGGATCAAGTTTTTCCTTTTTAGGCTCATGTGCCTCAGTAGGATTTTCAATAGCATGTTCCTGAGCTTTTGAAGATGTATAGGACAACACCAAAAAAAGACTCAAAGTCAATCCCAATATATATTTGATGCGCTTCGCTGCCATATCCTTCCTGAATTTTGGCGCAAAGATAAGGCCATAGGGGTGAATATTAAAATAAAAGGGTAATTTTTCCTACCATTTTCCTTTTTCAAACACAATTTTGATTTAACTATTGGAAAGTTATTTTTGAATGATTAGAGTGTAAATCAAACCAAATCAGATGAGAATTGTTTCTGATATAACTCGAAATAATGCCCCTTTTTGTTGATTAATTCAGAATGACTTCCCATTTCTTTGATTTGTCCACTTTCAAGCACGATGATTTTGTCTGCTTTTTTGATGGTACTCAATCTGTGAGCAATAATGATCGAAGTTCGTCCTTTGATTACTTTATCAATAGCATTTTGAATGAGTAACTCGCTTTCTGCATCAATGGAAGATGTTGCCTCATCAAGAATTAAAATTGATGGATTATATAACAATGCCCTAGCAAAAGATAAAAGTTGTCGCTGACCAGTTGATAATGTTGAGCCTCTCTCCATTACATTAAAATCGTAGTTTTCTGGCAGTTGCATAATGAAATCATGCAATCCTATACTTTTAGCAGCATCAATTGCCAAGTCTCTTGAAATGTTAGGGTTTCTTAAAGTCATGTTATCTAAAACCGTTCCGCTAAACAAAAACACATCTTGTAAAACCACTGCTATCTTACTTCTGAGTTCCTCAATTTTAATATCTTTTACATCTACCCCACCAATCATGATAGAACCCTTTTGTATCTGATACAAACGATTTACCAAACTCACAATTGTTGTTTTTCCACTTCCGGTATTGCCAACAATTGCTATGGTTTTTCCAGCCTCTATTTCAAAGTTGATGCCTTTTAATACATAATCTTTATCATTGTATGCAAACCAAACCTTTGTAAACTCGATATTGCCATTCAGAATATGATTTTTTTCAAGAGGTTTATTTTGACTTTCAGATTCAGCTAACACGTCCTCATTATCTAAAACTTTGAAAACTCTTTCACATGCTATCATTCCCATTTGCAATACGTTGAATTTATCCGCAATCATCCGTAAAGGCCTGAATAAAAGATTAATGCACAAAATAAAAGATGTGATTACTCCTGCAATATTTTTAGATTCTTCAAGAGGCATTAAAATTGACTGATGAGCTGCCCACCAAACCAATAAGCCAATACTCAAAGCAGAAACCAATTCTACAACAGGAAAAAAAACAGAATATGCAAATATTGCTTTAATATTTGCATGACGGTGTTCGTTGTTTATTTTTTTAAATTTATTCATCTCCCTTTCTTCTGTTGCGAAAGCTTGTATCACCGACATTCCAGATAAATGCTCCTGTATGAATGCATTCAAACTGGCAACCGAATTTCTAACTTTTACAAAAGATTTATTTACTGATTCTTTAAAAAAATATGTTGCTAAAATTAAAAAAGGGAAAGGTATCAAGCATACCAGTGTAATTTTCCAATCTGTGTAAAACATGTAAATCAATACAGATAATATAGACAACAAATCCGCCAAAATAGGTATCAGTCCATCACTGAATATATCATTTACCGATTCAATATCATTTACAGTCCTTGTTGTAAGTGTACCTATAGGTGTTTTATCAAATTGAGATAAATTAAGTCGTAGTATTTTTGAATATGTTGCATCTCTCAAATCTTTAACCACATGCTGACCTAAAGATGCAGCACTAAAAGTGAAATAAAATCTAGCTGAAGTTTCTATGATTAATAATAATATTTGAAATATAGTGACTTCGATAATGAAAGTTCCAGGACCAGTAAAAAAGAATGTTGATTCGTCTGCTACACCTTGATTGATTGTTGACTGAATTAAAAAAGGCCTTAAGGGTGCCATAGCAGCCAGGAGAACAGATAAAAAAATAGAAAGGAGGAATTTTTTTTTATACGGCTTTACAAAAAAAAACAATCTTTTTAACAATGATGTTTTGGAATTCAAATGCACAGATTTTGATTTACTCATTTCCAAATTAAAATAAATTAACGGTACTGAATAGACGTAGATTTCTTATTGTAAGCCTTTATAAAAATGGCGCCTAAATTTCTATAAGGGGGTATATAGCTTTCCCAACTCTCTCTCACGTTTTTATTTTTATCTTGAGTAAATAAATCATTTAAATCAGCCCAAAGCGCCTTCCAAATCACTTTGTTATTATTAATAATGGTTTGATTTAGTTTATTGAAAATTGGCCTATTGATATCTCCAGCACCTATTTCTTTTGTTGAGATGATCTGGGCATCAGGTGCAAATGCTAGTATCTTGTTTAAATTTTTAAAACCTCCGCAGGATCCTAAAATGATAACCTTAGCACTCGAAGGCATTCTTTTTATGGTACCTGGGAGCCAATAACTATGGCCTCGGTGAACAACTATTGTTGGATTTAAATCATTTTCAGAAAGATAATCAATCAAATGCACTTGTGCCGTATCGTCTAAATTGGCATCATAATCCAATGGTAGATTAGCATAAATATTCACATTTCCTTTGATTGATTTTATTTCTACCCACTCTTCTTTTTTTGTTATTCTCCATTCCTTCAATGAAAAAGAATTTAAAAATTGAGGGAAATATAACTTTCCATCTTCATCTCCATAGAAAAACACTTGCTCCACTATTCTTCCACTATCATCCTGCAATTCAGACTTATCAATATCATAAACAGAAGCTATGCCTGCAATGGCTGTGATGTCAATATGATTAGCAGAATCTTCTGATAAGAATATATTTTTTAATAAATTATAAATTAATGCTCCATTTTGATTTTGTTGTTGATTTGACTGATTTTCGTTTTCAATAACATAATTCAATATCGTTTTTTTAAGATTGATATCATTAATACTACTATAAGAATCTGCAACATCGGTAGCGTCTTCTAAATTACCCGACTTATCTAAATTAGCTACAAAAGCCTTCATCAAAAGTGTTGCATTTTGTTTGGGCATATTTCTTAAAAAAGTATCAAGCCTGTTATAATTTGCAGTCATTTTGATGAACTTTTTAAAGAAGTCGAAATTTACAGACAATAGCAGAGAATCATTACTGGGCTTAGCTCCCATTTTTTGTAGCATTCTGTTGAAGCTATGTTTAAAGCTTGAAGTATAGATTTCACTTTCACCCATTACGATCATAAAATAAATTTCCTGAGGAGAAAGAGGATCTAGTGCCTTCATTCTTACAGTTAAATTATTCTCATTATGTAGCAAATTTATAGGCGTTATGAAATGTCTTATTGCCTTATCTTTCAGTGTTTCTCTCAAACCATTTGATCCAAACATAGCAATTGGAGTGTCTTTTTTGTCGGAAATCATTCTCTTGTAATATTCAATCTCAGTTTTTACCAACAATTTATAATACCCTACACTGTCATATTCATCTTCTTTCATTCCAATTAAAGTTTGCAAATTTTCGATTGTTTTTTTTCCAGTATATAAATCATCTAAAAAAGGAAAAAACAATAATGAATTAGGCGTATACGTTAGTTTATTTAATAGCTGCGTTAATTTGTCATCGCTATTATGAATGATTTTTGAAATCGAAGACCCTTTTGATTGAGCGAACGTATATACCAATGAAGGATTCAATCTGCATGCCAGTTGAAGCAAAGTATCAGTAAAAGGTTCATTGGGATACTTTGTTATGGTATTCAAAATAGTTTCAGGATGCAGTTTTGAATATTTGAAGTAGATGATTTTTTGGGCTTGTGCATTGTCTTTACTATCATAAAATGCTTCAGTAATAATTTTTGCAATTGAATATGGCAAGTTTTGGACAATAGCTGCTATATTTTGTTCTGTATTTTTTCTTTCAATTAAATCATTAACCTGATCAATCAATACCGGCAATTCAATATATGAAACTTCTTTTTTCTTTAGCAATTCCTGAAACTTATCAAGAGATAAATCTAAATATTTAAGCAGTCGTATTTTATCATTGTTTTTCGAAAAAAAGGTGTCAAGTTCAATCCAATTCTGGATAGAATCTATTTTTCTAAAAGCAACATCCGTTAAAACAGTATTAATTTCATTGTTTTCTGCAACGGCTAACTTAAAGTCGTATTTATTATCAAGTAAGTCTAAATATTTTTGATTTTCATTAATTTGATCATGAAAATATTGTCTGAATACAGGGATGGTAATAGTATCAGATGCTGCAAATACACTGACAGAAAATAATAAAAGGAAGGAGAGAATATATGAATGCTTCATATCTTGTGTCTGTATGCAAATATGCTTAATTTCTATCGTTAAATCACAATTTTAATTCCAAAAAACCATATTGCCTTAACAATTTGATAATACAATAAATATCAAAATTTATTATTTGTACATGTTTGGATATGGTAATTTTGCTAAACTCATAAAATGAATAATAAAAAGAAAATTCTGATAGCAGATGATGAACCTGATATTCTTGAAATATTGAAGTTCAATCTTGAAGCAGATGGATTTATTGTAGAAACTGCAAAGGATGGTAATTTTGCATTTGAAAAAGCAAAGTCATTTTTGCCTGACCTTGTTATTCTTGATATTATGATGCCGGGAAAAAATGGAATTGAAGTTTGTGAATTACTTCGTAAATCTCCTGATTTTAAAAATACTTTAATCATATTTCTCACTGCCATCAGCGATGATACTACAGAAGTAAAAGGATTGGAATCCGGAGCTGATGATTATTTAACTAAACCTATCAGGCCTAAAGTACTTATCAGTAAAGTAAATGCTCTATTTAGAAGATTTGATAATCCGGGTTCTAAAAAAGAAAATAACGATATAACTCATCAACTTGGAGATCTAATTATTGACAGAGAAAAATACATTGTATATAATAAAGCCGAGGAAATTATTTTAGCAAGAAAAGAATTTGAACTCCTGGCACTTTTGGCATCAAAACCTGGAAAAGTTTTCCTCAGAAATGAAATTTTAAGTAAAGTTTGGGGAACAGAAGTAATTGTTGGAGACAGAACAATTGATGTTCATATCAGAAAAATCAGACAAAAATTGAATCTGGATTGTATTTCTACTGTAAAAGGAGTTGGTTATAAATTTGAGCTTTAAGGTTTTCATAATTAATAAGAATTATCTTTGATTTCATGATTTCTAAAAAAAATCCAAGCACTCACCAGTTAGCTTTTATTGGATCCCTCTCACTGTCATTACTTTTTACATTATTCACCATTTTTGTAAGCAGCAATTGGATTTTAATTCTATTTATCTTTCTGATTTCCATTATTGTCAGTTATGCAACATTACTATACATCCTTAAGTTTTTCATTCAAAGACAAATCAAATTAATATACAAATTGATTTCTCAAACTAAAGCTTCAAAAAAAGAAGATTTTTACGCCAAGAATCTTTTACCTCAAAAAACCCTAGATGATGTTGATAAGGATGTTCAGGAATGGGCCGAACATCACAAAAAGGAAATAGAAGTCCTTCAACAAAATGAAGTTTTCCGAAAAGAGTTTTTACAAAATCTAAGTCATGAATTAAAAACTCCAATTTTTTCTATTCAGGCATATGTTGAAACTCTGATTAATGGAGCCATAAACAATCCGGAAGTGAACCTTAAATTTTTAAACAATGCTTCCAGAAACATTGAAAGACTTGTAAATCTGGTGGATGATTTGGATGAGATCTCTAAACTTGAAAGTGGAGAGTTAAAAATCAATTATCACAGTTTTGTTATTCAGGATTTGGCAAAAGAAGTATTTGAATCACTCGATATTAAATCAAAAGAAAAAGATATTGTTTGTAGTATTAAAAATGGTTGCGAAAGTCCGTTATTTGTTCACGCAGATAAAGAAAAAATAAGACAAGTACTCACAAATATTATTGACAATGCTATAAAATACGGCAAAACTAAAGGAAGTGTTGAAACTAGTTTTTATAAAGTTGAAGGAAAAAATATTTTAGTTGAAATCAGTGATGACGGATATGGAATTGCCGAAGAACAGCGACTAAGGATTTTTGAAAGATTTTACAGAACAGATTCGGCAAGAAGCAGAAAAGTTGGTGGAAGCGGCCTCGGACTTGCTATTTGTAAACACATTATTGAAGCTCATCATCACAATATTCATGTTAGAAGTAAAGTTGATGTTGGAACTACTTTTGGCTTTTCCTTAGATGCCTCAAAATAAAAGACCAGATTAATGCAATCTGGTCTTATTAATTATTACCTTTTGAAATTTAATTGCTGGAAATCACTTTAATTTCAACTCTTCTATTTTGTTTTCTACCTTTTGCAGTTTTATTTGATGCAATTGGCTTTCTTTCACCATGTCCTTTTGAAGATATTCTTTTTGAAGATATTCCCTTTGAAATCAAATATTTTCTTGATGATTTAGCTCTGGCTTTAGATAATGTTAGATTATATTTAGCGCTACCGACATTATCCGTATGAGCCGACAATTCAATTTTAACAGCAACATTTTGTTTCATTAATTTCACCACTTTATTGAGTTCCTTGTACGAAGTTTTCTTTAAACTTGATTTTGCGAAATCAAATAGAATGTTATTAACTGTAATGATATCTCCTTTTTCAACATCTTCTTTAATGGCTTGATTTATATCTATCGCTTTTGGTGAATCTGATTTATCTGTTTCATTTTTTTGTTTTCTATTTTTTCCTTCTGAATTATTATTTTCAGATTCACTCTTTTGAGAATTTCCTTTTTCATCATTCAGTATTGATATCTCAGTATCTACTCCCTGTACTTTTTCTTTTCGGTTTTTCTCTTTTAATTTCTCCGAATTGGATTTTGATTTGGCAGATTTATCAGAATCTGCTTTTTGATTTTTATTTTTTCCTTCTAAATTATTATTTTTAGATTTACTCTTTTGAGAATTTCCTTTTTCATCAGTCGGTATTGAAACCTGATTTTCTATTACATCTGATTTTTCGTTTTGACTTTTCCCTTTTATTTTCTCTGAATTGGACTTTGATTTAGCCGATATATCTTGTTCCTTCTTTTGTTTACCGCTTTTTTGAGATTTATTCTTTTTTTCTTCCTTAATTTTTGAATCTATAACATTACTATCTAAAACTTCAACCATTGAATTTTGTATAGCATTAAGAGAGTCTGTAATAGAAGAATCTGGAACTACCTTTTTTACAGGCTGGAGAAATATGTCATTATGCATCTCTTGATATGGTGCTAATTTGCTTAAATCAACAGTTTGAGTAAATAATTCAAAACCTTCTCCCTTTGCAGTAATGATATATTTGTTTCCATATGGCAGAATCGTTTTGAAAATCTCGTTTTCAATTTTAAGTGGTATCAAATTATTGCTTCCCTCAATTTCTGTTGTGATTTCTACATTTGAAATCAATTGATTATTGTCAGCATTATAAACCTTGCCTTGTAAAAGAGCAACTGCTTTTGGTTTTTGGTTTTCAGAAAGTTTTATTTTGCAAATATCAATTTCTCCAATAGAATTTCTACTCGTTGCCAAATATCCATATTCTGCTTTTGCATCCAAAGTAAAATAAGCTTCCCAATTGTCAGAATTAACAGAATCTCCAACATTTACAGGAGTTGTCCAATGCAACCATGTATCGTCTAATTTTTTGGTCATCCATATATCATATCCACCATAACCGCCAGGTCTGTCACTTGAAAAATACATGGTAACTCCGTCTGCAGCCATATATGGAGCTATCTCATCATAATCGTCAATACTGATACTGTCTGAAATGATTTTTTGAGGAAATGACCACTCGTTTTCATTTTGCTGCTGACTAACATATAGATCGTTTAACCAGCTATTTTTTTCTTGAGACAGATACAATAACAATGTTTTACCATCATTGGTTAAAAAAGCTCCGTCGTATTCATCTACAGAAAGAGTATTATAACCTTTAATTTTAAGTGATTCTGGTTGAGACCACCCGTTCTCTGTTTTTTTGCAAAAAGAAAATCCTCTGCCTATGTATTTACCATTACTATAAGATCCTCTGATTAAAATTTGGGATCCGTCTGTTGAGGACCAAAATACAGCATTGTGACTTTTTGAGCGATTGATAGGCTCGGAGCATTTTTTGGCTTGAGCCCATGTTCCATCATCATTCATTGATGAAAACCAAACTTCTTGCTTATTGATGGATTTTTTCTTTCCCTTTTTTGATTTGCTTTGTTCAACAACAAAATATAATATTTTTCCGTCGGCAGATAAAGTAGGCCTTATTTCCGAATTTGTTGAATTAATTGTAGAACCTAAATTCTCAAGTTTTGATTGAGAAAAAGATATCTTAAATAAAAAAAGTGATAGAATTAAAGTGATTTTTTTCATTGGTAAGAGATTTGTATTCGGATTGATGTATATGATTTTACCAGAAATTAATTTTTTTATAGAAATTAGTTCCTCTTGTAGTATTTCTACCATAAGATAATACCAAACCAATTTCGTTTCTTTGAGCAGAATAGGCTCTGTAAATTTTTGAATTGATTGGCATTTCATATGAATATCTCAAATCAACATACTTTCCAATATTTAAATTAAAGTAAGGCATTAATGTTCTAAATGATCTCGAATTAAATCCGAAATTTAAATTAACATTAGATTTTGGATTGATTTTGTAAAATTCAACTCCTGCCCAAAAAGCATCAAATGGCGCATCCCACTCAGTTGAATCACTAGTGTGATCAGATTTACTTCTATAATACAATCCTTCTTTCCAGTAAACGTTCTTTTGAACAAGCCCCCATTTATTATTCAATTTCAATCTCAAATTCGAATAAGCAGACACTCTATGTCTTAATTTGGATTGGTCTTTGTCATTATAGAGGTCAAAAACTGGATAGAATAAATGGGATAATGAAACACCCATTTCAAATAATATTGGTTCAGTATTCATTCCATAATACGCCCCTATATTTACATCTGTGTAGGACTTATTGCCTTTTAATAAAGAATCTGATTTATTTAAATTTGGTCTGTTCGGAAAACCACCACCTGAAATTTCTCTATCGTATTGCGTACCTTTTGATCTGTCTAACTTACCAGATGCATTGGTCACTTGAAGGCCAAAACCATAAAATTTATTGCTTTTATTGTAAAAGTGACGAGCAACTGAAAAAGATATAAAACTAGCTTCGATTGGTGATTTTGGAGCACCATAATGATAATAGTTCATACCGATACCCCAATAACCATTTTGCTTTTTGCTTTTTAATGATTCATCTTTTGCTGCTTCTTTATTAGTTGGTGCAGTACTATTTTTTTTAGCTGTAGCATCATCTCCACTTGTTCTGTATTTTCCAAATTTCATATCAAACGAAATAGCCTGATGTTGAGTTTCAGCATAACCATTTTTAGGATTGTCTGAGGTATACCATCCAAACAAATTACTCATCCTTGCTTTCCCATCAAATCTTCCTGTTAAACTTGGATTTAATTGAGTTGCAATGGTGCCAATTTGAGAAAATCTTGCATTTTGTGCATATATAACAAAATTAGATGTGATAACTAAAATTGCTACTAAACAACACTTTTTAAAATTCATAGTATAAGTTTTATTCTGATTTTTATAAATTGTTTATATCATTTTATGATTTTTCTAGAACTAGATTTTCTTTAGTGCATTTATACTCTGGCAACAGCTTTTTTATAGTTTGTTTAAATAACTCTGGATCGTAATGATTTTCTAATCTTTTTAAGCTTAAAATAATTTCCTCAACTTCATAGTTATCACGGATTCTTTCTTTGCTAATCAATATTTTCTCGTGATGTGTTTCTTGCAATTTTTCATTTAATGAAAAAACTTCTTCATATAATTTTTCACCCGGACGTTCTCCAACAAATTCAATTTTGATTTGTTCATCTGGAACATAGCCCGCTAATTTGATCATATTTCTTGCCAAATCTACGATTTTTATCGGTTTACCCATATCAAATACATAAATTTCTCCCCCATTGGCCATTACAGAGGCTTCCAATACCAGCTGACAAGCTTCTGAAATAGTCATAAAATAACGGACCATTTCGGGATGCGTAACGGTTACTGGACCTCCGTATTCTATTTGTTTTTTAAATAAAGGAACAACAGAACCATTTGAACCAAGCACATTTCCAAATCTGGTAACAACAAAACTTGTTTTGTTTTGATTGGAAGACTGACCCTGAACAATGATTTCTGAAAGTCGTTTGGTTGCACCCATTATACTGGTTGGGTTAACTGCCTTATCTGAAGAAATGAAAACAAATTTTTCAGTATTAAAACGAATGGCCAATTGAACAAGATTTACGGTGCCGAAAATGTTAGTTTGTACAGCCTCCCAAGGATATTGCTCCATCATTGGCACATGCTTATATGCAGCAGCATGATATAGAAATTCGGGAGAAAATTTATTAAACACTTCTTCCAGTATTTGATGATTTCTTATATCAGCAAGAATAAAATGGTAATGGATTGATGGGTATTTTAATTTTAATTCTTGCTCTAAATCATATAACGCACTTTCAGAAAAATCCAAACACAAAATTTTATTTGCTTGATGTTCTGATAACTTGCGCACAATTTCACTTCCTATAGAACCCGCAGCTCCGGTAACTAGTACGCATTTTGTTTTTACCATATTTGAAACGTGTTCGTCATACAGTTCAATTGGAGTTCTGTTCATCAAGTCATTTATATCAATTGAAGACAATTTATTTAAATTGAAGCCATTACCAATTAGCGCTTCAATTGAAACAATTTCCTTCAGCTTTACTTTTAAAGCTAAGATAGATTCTAAAAATTGAGATTTTCTAGATGCAGTAATTGCCTTGTTGGCTATAATAATATCCGTTACTTTTTCTTTGATTATAAATTGCTCTAAATTTTTTGTTGCACTGATTACTTTTATACCACCGATATATCTGTCTATTTTATTTTTATCATCATC
The DNA here is from genome assembly GCA_027484165.1 of Chitinophagaceae bacterium. Lineage (GTDB taxonomy): Bacteria > Bacteroidota > Bacteroidia > Chitinophagales > Chitinophagaceae > Ferruginibacter. Next base: position 13,944 of record JAIXWH010000028.1, read on the forward strand.
AATAAATGCAATCAATTTATACTCGTTATGATAATGTGTATTGATAGATTTTTTTAAAAAAACTCCCAATTCTCCTGCTCCATATATAATCAATCTTTTTTGCTCTCCAAACACTTTAGATTTTTTGTAATAGAAATACAAATAGTTTATAATTATTCTGCTCCCGATAATATAAAAAGAGGTAAAAAGAAAACTGATAAAGAAAATATCAATTTTTAGCTGATGCTTTTTGGGAAAGAATAATCCAGAAGTAACACTTGCAAAGTGAATTAAAAAAAGGATGAAGATTAAATTCAAGTAGTCTTTACTATTGAAAAAACGGATAACTTTTTTATTAATCCTAAAAACATACCAGAAAATTATACCAAATATCATTTGCACACATAAACGATAGGTGATTGTATGAATAGGAAAATCATCAATCGATAATAATCTGAAATAACAAAATAAAGAAGATAATAAACCAAAGGCAATCATTAGCTGATCCCCAATCAATACAAGTTGCGATGGCCTTACAAATATTTTTTTTGATGGATTCAATTTAAAAAATTCTTTATCTCTTTAATTACAATGTTTTGAGTCTCTACAGTCATGTTTGATCCACTCGGTAAACACAATCCTTCAGCATATAACCGATCAGAAACACCATTTAAATATGACTTACAGTTTTTAAAAACAGGTTGCTGATGAAGGGGTTTCCAAAGTGCTCTCGACTCTATATTTAATTTTTCCAAATGCAACCTTAACAACTCATTTTTACCTTCACCATGAACACTTTTGTCAAACAGTACAGTGGTTAACCATCTATTTGAAAAGAAGTTCTCAGGTTCTGATAAAAAAGAAATTCCATCGATTAACTCAAGCTCTTCTCTGTATCTTTCATGTATTTCTCTTCTTTTTGAAATTCTATAAGGAAGCACCTCCATTTGACCTCTTCCAATTCCAGCACATATATTACTCATTCTGTAGTTGTATCCAATATCCTTATGCAAATAATACGGAGCTGGTTCTTTTGCCTGAGCAGAAAGATGTCTTACTTTTGAAATGATGTTTTCATCATCACTCAATAATGCACCTCCCCCACTTGTTGTGATAATTTTATTTCCATTAAAACTCAAAATTCCAACGCTTCCAAAACTACCACATTGTTTATTTTTATTGCTGCTACCAAGTGCTTCTGCAGCATCCTCTATAACTGGTATGTTATAATGATTTGCAATTCGCATAATTTCATCCATATCTGCAGGCATTCCATAAAGATGAACTACAATAATTGCCGCAGGCTTTTTCCCTGTAGTCATTAAATCCATAATTGCTTTTTCCAAAAGCTTTGGATCCATATTCCATGTGTATGATTCACTATCTATAAAAACAGGTTCAGCATGAACATAATTAATAGGAAAAGCGGTAGCTGCAAAGGTGAAACTTTGACAAAGAACTATATCAGTATCTTGAATACCCAAAGACAAAAGTGCTAAATGTATTGCAGCAGTACCAGAACATAAAGAAACAGCACCTTTGATACCAACATAATCAACTAATTGATTTTCAAAAGCATCCACATTGGGCCCTAATGGCGCAACCCAATTTGAATCAAAAGCCTGTGCAACAAATTCTTTTTCTTTCTCACCCATATGGGGAGAAGAGAGCCAAACTCTACTCAATACAATTTTTATTAATTTTTTATAATTGGAGTTTACTAAAGGGTGGAAAAAACGAGTATGAAGTTACGTTTTTTTTTGGTATAATTTATTATGAAATCGTTAACAGCAAAAAATAAGTACAATTACTTAATACAGTAAAAAACAGGATCGATTTAATTAAATATTTTTATATGTAAAATTTATTTCAGTTTAAAAAATAAAAACAGTAATCGAGTTGAATTTTAAACTCTGTTCAACGGCTTCATTGTTGCTTCACCATACTGGCTAATTCCCTCCTTTTTCATTACTTTTTTTATTGTGAGGATTATGATTTTAAAATCCAAAAGAAAACTGATATTGTTTACATACCATACGTCCAAAATAAATTTTTCATCCCATGAAATAGCATTTCTGCCATTCACTTGAGCCCAACCTGTTATGCCTGGCTTTATCGAATGTCTTTTTCTTTCCTCAAATGTATACATGGGAAGATATTCAACCAATAATGGCCTGGGGCCAATTAAACTCATATCTCCTTTAATAACATTCCAGAATTGTGGAATTTCATCCAAAGAGGTTTTTCTTAAAAATTTACCTAACACTGTTAACCTTTTTTCATCTGATAACAATTCCCCATTTTCATTTCTAGCATCCGTCATGCTTTTCAATTTAAAAAGATTGAAAACTTTCTCTCTATACCCAACTCTTTTTTGAGAAAAAAAGAAAGTTTTGTACCCACACAAAAACATGATGATGATAATTAAAATTAATACCGGAGTCAGAAATATTAATGCAATAGATGCAAATAAAACATCAAAGAATCTCTTAAAAAGCTTATAAGTGCTATATTTCATCCGATAACTTTTCTTTCAAAATGAATGTAAACAGATACTAATTTACATGAGGTTTGACCTGATTGAAACTGCTTTACAATATAATAAAAATAAAAAAGGCATGAATTGCGACTTTTGTCTCAACGCAATTCCTAAATTACCACTTACTTGTGCCAAAATGAACGAACCCAGTATAAATATGAAAATTCCAATTCTAAAAAATCCATTCCATTTAGACCAATGGATAATTAAATATCTGATTACAATAATTGCCATGAATAAACATATAGCATTTTCAAAGGATGCAATTAATCCAAGTATACCTAACCCATCAAAAAATAAAGGACGAAACCAGAAGGTAAATAATTTATAGAAAATATTATAGTTGTTTATATCGATTCCCGAGTCTGATGTTCCCAATTGAGACGCCCTATGATTTAAAACTGAAGAGGATGTAATATCGAATGAATCGACATCGGTAAACTGTAATACACTGTCTGATAAATAAAAGAAAATAAAAGATGCGACAATTAGAATCAACCATTTAAAAAAAGGTTTAATACCAATATTAGTCAAAAATAGCCCTATGATTATTGCAGTAATTAATGCCAAAAAAATATGAGGTCTTATCATATAAATGATAAATGCACCAAACAAACAAGCTAATAACCTTTTATTAATTCTACTTAATCCAAAAACAAACATACCAATTCCTAAAAAAATGAAACTTCCTTTTCCTAATGATGAAGTCCAAAAATGTAAATTTGGTAATAATAAAACCAATTCTACAATAGTTAGATTATAAATAAAAGGACGGGATGGCATGTTTTCTTTTATGGCAATATAAAAAAGCAATATCCCCAAATACCCAAAAAAGGAGAACAATATCATCATTGAATAATATGATAAATTAAGAATGTTGATAAATGGCCAAGAGACAAAGCCAATAAATTTTGTTCCTGTTTCATATAAACTTAGCCAAGATCCTGCTTCAGATGTTCTTAAAAAATAACTTACTGAATCACTTCTCGCTGAAAGTGTATACAGAAGATAACCGATAGAAATTAAAAAATGAAAGAAAAATAAACCCCAGAGATATTCTTGAGAACTTACACTAAAGTTTTGAGACACATATTTGACCAAGTATGAGTTGATCAGTAATAGCAATAATATGATGACGATGATATCCATTCTTTAAAATAATTCCATCGTTCCTAAAGATGGATTCCATTTTGAAAAGTCTTCAAAGATATTAAGATTATTTAAAGCCAAATGTTTTAAAGTAACAACCGGACCTTTTTTAATAGGCCCATAAAAACCTGGAGGAATTTGACTTTTTGATTTCAATAAAGGCGAAGCTGCACAGGACAGAAATAAGGGTTTGATTTGCTTTTTCAACAAATTCAAAGCTTTATTAAATTCCTTTTGAGCATCCGAATTTTCAATCCATAATTCACAAAGCCTCAATTCCATAAACCTGTTTACTTTTTTTATTCTAAAAATGAAGCCGTATTGGTTGGGGATAACAATTGCACCATATTTTGCAACCGGGCAATCAACGTATCGCCAGTATAAATAATCCTTTGTTAGTGGCGTATCCATTATATCTTTTGAACTTTTTAATTGCCAATTTAATGGTAATTGATCTATTGCATTTTTTGAAGAATAAGAATTATGAATCTCATTGACTTTATCTGAAATATAAAAATGAGGAATTGAAAAATTGGGCATGAAATAAACGGGCATTCTACCAATTGAATACCACCCTAATTTCAGATAACCAATCATACTTATTGGATTAGGAGTATTGAATACAAAACCTATTTTTTCATCAATAGATTTTTTTACAGCCTCAAGTGTAAGTTTACTGAAAATTCCTTTTCCCTGAAAATCGGGATGTGTAGCAGTATCAACAGCTCTAACAGAGGTAATAAGATTGTCTTTATCAGTCCAATTCCAATGCATAAACGCTCTTATTCCTACAATTTTATTATTTTCTTTTGCCAAATAAATGATTGATTTACCAAAAGGGTTTTTAAAATGTTTCCAAATAAAATAGGCTTCTGATTTAGGCATCAATGCTTCGCCCAAGCTGATTTTTAATACCCCAATAATTTCGTTTATATCAGTATCCTTTGCTTGAGTTATTTCCATTTTATTTATTTCCAAGTGTTTGTCTATATAACAATTCTATTTGATTAACCATGATGTCAATGCTGAATGATTCTATGACTCTTAATCTTGCTTTTTCACCAAATATTTTTATTTCATTTGGATTTTCAATCAAATAATTCAATGGTTTTTGTAGTGATGCCCATTCGTCAACAGATGCAGTAAAGCCATCTTTTTCATTTCTAATTACTTGCTTGATACCACCTGCATTTGTGCTAACAATTGCACATTCCATGCTCATTGCTTCTAATAATGCAATGGGCAATCCTTCAAATGATGAAGTCATCATAAAAATATCAATTGAAGAAAACCAGGGTTTTACATCAGTCTGTAAGCCAGGAAAAATTATATAATCTTCCATTCCCAAAGCTTTAACGTGATTTAAAATTTCCTCCTTTAAAATTCCATCTCCTATGATACAACCTCTAATGTTAGGATTTTTTGCATGAGCCATTTTAAATAATTCAATCCACTCTTTAAGTCTTTTTTGAAATCTAAAAACAGCAATAGTTCCAATTAATATGGTGTTCTCATCTATCAAATACTCTTTTCGTTTTTGCAAGCTAAGCGTTTGATCTCTTTTATAAAAGTTTGTATTTACACCATTTAAAATTGTCACTACGTCTATTTTTGGACAAATTGCAGATTGTATAGAAAGAAATACGTCGTCTGAAACGGCAATTACTTTCGACTGCCAATTGAAAGTAATTTTGTTCAATGTTCTGGTGATAAAATGATACCTCTCCTGTTTATTATGTTCTGTGTATAAAACAGGGATATTGATTAATTTATAAATTAATCTTCCTAAGAAACCTGCCCAAGGTAAATGGCAGTGTATCAATTCAATTTTATTTTGTTTGATGTATCTTATTACGCTGAAAAGTTGAAATAAAATCTGAATGTTGTTCTTGGCTTTGAATAAAGCGACTTTTCCTCCTGCGTTTTCAATCCCATCAACCATTTGATTTTTCCAGGGTAAAAAATAAATGAAATGAAAATCAAACTCTTCCTGATTGTGCAATTTTAATGTTTCCTGTAACAGCACTTCTGCCCCACCTCTGCCTAACGATTTGATGATATGTAATATTTTTTTTCTGGGCATTTATAAAATAATATAAAGAAGAAACTTAAGTGCTTTGTGAAAGCAACCAATTTTTAAAATATTGGATGCCTACTTTAAATTCAGTTTTGGGTTGATAATTTAAAAGTCTCTTTGCTTTATCGATAGCTGCATATGTAATTGAAACGTCACCCATTTGTTCGGGCATATAGTTAATATTGGCCTTCTTATTAAAAACTGATTCCAGGGTTTCAACCATTTCTTTTAATGAAACGGTATTGTGATTACCTAAATTAAAAACTTCATAATTACTTTGATTATAGGTTAATGCATTAAAAACTCCAGAAACGATGTCTGTTACATAAGTATAATCTCTTTTTGTACTTCCGTCTCCAAAAAAATTGATGGGTTCATTATTAATAATTTTCTTACTGAATGAATGAATTGCCAAGTCTGGTCTTTGTCGAGGACCAAAAACAGTAAAAAATCTTAATGAAACAAATCTGATGTTATAAAGATGACTATATACATGACCCATCAACTCTGCAGAAATCTTGGTACTTGCATAAGGACTTATTGGATAGAGCAATCCATCTGATTCCTGCCATGGAATATTTTTATTAATTCCGTATACGCTGCTTGAGGATGCAAATATAAATTGTTTGATATTTTTTCTTCTGGCAATTTCAAGCATGTTCTGAGTTCCTGTTACATTCACTTCCTGGTATCCAATTGGATTATCTATAGAAGGCCTTACCCCTGCTTTTGCAGCAAGATGAAAGATAGCGCTGTAATTTTGATCTAGTTGATTTAATAAAGTATCATAAGATAAAATATCACACTCAATAAAAGTTAGGTCAGGATTTTTAATGAAAGATGAAATGTTTGATAACTTGATTTGTTTGTCGTAAAAAGGATCAAAATTATCTATCAGCGTAACAGCAAAATCTTTTGACAATAATAATTCAACAAGATGACTTCCGATAAAACCGGCTCCTCCTGTTACAATTACATGTTCTTTTTGATTTTTCATAGATTGTTATTCAAATCCTTTTCGATCAAGATTTGGATCAATGTTTCTTTAAAGAATAAAAACGAACTTTAAGAATTAGTAAATTTTTCTTTCTTTTTTATTCCCGATATAACTGGAATAGTATCCATATCCATACTTGCGCTTGTAGTAATAGTACCCATATTTATATCCAAAGTAACCGCTGTTTTTAACCCCATTAAAAATCAAGGCCAAACTTCTGAAAACGCCTCTAGCTTGCCATTCATTGATTTCTTGTACTTGCTCACGAACAGTTTGATTAAATCTTGTAACAATCATTGTCAAATCAGCCCAGTTGGCTAGTATTTGGGCATCAGCAACTATACCAAATGGAGGTGAATCTATTATGACAACTTCATAATTTTCATCTAAATGTTTTTTTAGTGTTTCCATAAATTTAGTTGACAACAACTCCTGTGGGTTTGGAGGAATGGTGCCGGCAGGAAACAAATCGAAATGTTCTTTATCGTCATTAATAATTGGAATAACTACTTCATTTATTGATTTTTTACCAATCAAAAAACTAGTCAACCCTTCATTATCATTATGCCCTAATGCTTTGGAAATTTTTGGTCTTCTTAAATCAAATTCCAATAAAGCCACTTTTTTTCCTTGTATTGAATAGCTTTTTGCAATGTTCATAGATAGAAAAGATTTTCCCTCACCACTCACACTGGATGTTAAAAGAATATAGTTGGTAGACTTTTCCGGATTGAGATAGAAATTGATATTTGTTCTTAGCGATCTGATTTGTTCTCCAAACATTGATCTGTTGTTGCCACCAATAACAAATGGATAGGATTCAGTATTTGCAACTTGCTCCAGCTCAGCTAAAACTGGAATTGAGGTTGAATTTTGTAATTGCTTTTTAGAAATAATTTTTTTGTTGGTTATTTCTTTTACAATGGCAAAAATGATTGGAAGAAGTAACCCTAATAATATAGCAGTAAGTAAAATTGTTGCCTTTGATGGCTTTATTACTGCTGTAGATTTTAATGGGGGATAAATTATTTTAGTATTTACATTTACAGAAGCTTTTGCAATGTAAGCCTCTTCCCTTTTTTGTAAGAGTGTTAAGTACAAAGCTTCCTTTATATTTTGAAACCTTGTTTTATCCATCAACTCTTTTTCAATAATAGGTACATTTTGTAACAACGCATTGGCGCTTTTGATTTTTCCTTGATAAGTATCCTGTGCAATTTTAAGATTCTTCTTATAACTGCTCAATTGCTTTTCCATATTCCCTTTCATGTCTGCAAGATTCTTATCCATAAGAATCAATGTAGGATTGGTGACTTGGGCTGTGAGGGCTATTTTGTCTCTTTGAATACGTAATTGTTGATATTGAACACACAAAGTTTGTAAACCAGAGCTTTCAATACCAACAAAGGCTAAATCAGCATCTTTTAGAGTAGGATTTTTTATAAAATCTTCAACCGCCTTGATTGTTTGCTCCAATATTGAAATACGTGTCAACTCATTATCGTAACCCTGTACTTTTTGAAGATAAAGATCCCCATTTATTGAACTTCCAGTTAATCCTCTACTAGCTTTAAATGCAGCTAAAGATGATTCAATTGAATCCAGCTCTCTTCTTAATGGTTCCATTCTTTTTTCAATAAAGTCTATAGCTTTTGAAAAGCCAATTGACTTATCTCGCTCTAAAACTTGATTTTGGAGCTTAATCAACCCATTCAAAATATCAATTGCTCTTTCGCTCGATATATCTGAGTATTTGACAGAGATAACATTACTTTCTTTGGAAGGCGTTATCATAATTCCACTACTCAATTTGAATGCTTCGTTCAACTTGTTTTGATTATAGCAAAATATTGGGTTTGAGCTAATAGTTTCTTTTAGCTTGTAGATTACCACAAAGATGTTTTTGAATTTAAATGGAGTACCCCAATTATATATTCCTGAAAAACTTCCAGAAATAAATTTAAAACCATTTTTTATTGGAAGAATTGAAAAATTAATTGCAGGGACTTCTTCTTCAGAACCAGTAAGTATCTGCCATCTAATAATTCCATAATAATCTTTGTTTTTAAATCTTCCTTGCGACTCTGAATGATAATTTAATCCTAGTGAGTCAATTAACTGAGCGGCTAATGTAGGTGACTTAAAATAAGCGATTTGATCATTTAAGGGGTCTTTGTTTGAGCCCAACAAAACCTGTCCTAACGAAATGTCTTGCTTATCTTCCAAACTAATACTTGTTGATATAGTATAAATTGGTGTGATGTAGCGCAAATAAATTACACCCACAGAATATCCTATCAAGCCAAACAATAATATAAATGGCCACAAACCTAATATTCTCTTAAAATCAATGTCAAAAGCAGCATTTACTGTTTTTGCAGGATTTGATAATTCCAATTCTGATTTTGCAACATTACCATCCCATATGTTGTGATCTGCATTTTTCATTATGGTGTATTATAAATTTCTAATTAATAAAAATAAACCTAAAATTGACCCTAATGCTGTTACGATTCCTCTAAATGGACTTGAAGGCGTATTGAACCAATTACTTGTATAATTCCCAGGTTTAATATAAATTAAATCATTGGTCTTTAGGTAATAATATTGAGAATCAAATATCTTTTTAGAATTCAAATCCAGTTGGGCATAAATTCTTTTACCACTATCCTCTCTTATTAACCATACTTTATTTTTTTGATCATATGGATCGGAATTGGAAATTTGAGTTATAGCTTCAAAGATTGTCATTCTCTCATTTTGCATAACCACGTTCCCACCACCTCTTCCTGTGAGAAAAAAGATTTTTCCCATAAGGGTTACATTTATGTATAAATCTTTGTAATAGTAGGTTAATTTTTCCTTTAATAATGCTTCTGTTTCTACTGTTGTTAAACCTGCCACAGGCACCTTACCTAAAAGCGGAAACTCAATAGAACCCTCTAAATCAATCAAATAACCACCTAAGGAATTTAATGAAGATTGATTGGGATTAAGATAGGCAGTTAAAACAGGATCTGTTGAGCTAACAACAATTGTCAACCTGTCATTTGGCTTTAGTTTATGTATATTGAAAGATTTTGATGAATCTAAGCTTTTTGAACCAGGTGTTAAATCATGAAAAAAATTGGTTTTTTTACTCGAAACGCATGAGCTAAAAAACAGTGAAACTAAAATTGAGAAAACTATTATAGTTGTATACTTCATATTTAGAGGTTTGGCATTATAGCTTAAGCTATTTATGGGGTTTTTAATTAATAGGTTTTGGGCACACAAATATAAGAATTAGAGGCCTTTGAATTTGTATTACCCCTACGTATTTTAAAAAAGAATTTTTTATTTATCAGACAATTTTTTTCACCTTTATTACTTGGTAAGTAAGTTAACAATATTGGATTTTAATACTAATTTCTGTAGTGAATAGAAATTTAAGTTCAAAATACTTTTCAATAAATTTGACTCTTTAAAATTTCGATTTAAAAATTAATTTTAATGAAAATAAAGAAAATTCTGGTTACTGGTGGTTGTGGTTACATTGGTTCACATACTTTGGTAGACCTCATTAATAATGGATATGATGTAATTTCCATTGACAACAACAGTAGAAGTGATTCTGATATTTTAAAGGGAGTTGAAAAGATTGTAGGAAAACCCGTTAAAAATTATCCTGTCGATCTTTGTGTTTTTGATGATACTCATGCTGTATTTCAAGAAAATCCAGATATAGAAGGCATTATTCATTTTGCGGCATTCAAATCAGTTGGCGAATCTGTAATCAATCCGTTACTGTATTTTGATAATAATATCAACTCTTTACTAAATATACTCAAATGTGCTGTCGAATTCGATGTGCCCTATTTTGTATTTTCATCCTCATGTACTGTTTATGGAAACCCTGATTCAAGCCCTGTTACTGAAAATACAGATTTAAAACTTCCTGAATCTCCTTATGGGTATACGAAGCAAATAGGTGAACAAATCATTCAACAAACTATCAATAATTGTAATATTCAAAGTATTTTACTACGATATTTCAACCCTGTAGGTGCGCATCCTTCCATTGAAATTGGAGAAATTCCAATAGGACCACCAGCCAATCTTGTGCCAGCAATAACTCAAACTGCAATTGGTAAGCAAACCCACTTAAATGTGTATGGTGCTGATTATCCTACCAGAGATGGTAGTTGTATTAGAGATTATATTCATGTTTCAGATATTGCACATGCTCACACCCTAGCACTAAGGTATTTAATTGAAGATAAAAATAAAGAAAACTGTGAGGTTTTTAATTTAGGAACTGGCAATGGATATAGTGTATTAGAGGTAATAAAAACATTTGAACGTGTTAATCAAAAATCTTTAAATTATAAGCTTACAAAAAGAAGAGCAGGAGATGTTATTAGTATCTTTGCAAATAATGAAAAAGCAAAAAATGTTCTAGGATGGGTTCCAAAATATAATCTAGAAGATATGATGAAAACCGCGTGGGATTGGGAATTAAAATTGAATCAAGACGAACAAAAAAAAGAAAAAAAAGCAAATCTTAATTAATAATTATTTTATATGGTCTCAACGATAACAGTAACTGGGAATAAAGATACAAGAAGTGGATTTGGGGATGGTATTTTGGAAGCTGCAAGAGAGAATGAAAATATAATCGCTTTAACTGCAGATCTTGCAGGATCCTTAAAATTAAATGGATTTATAAAAGAGTTTCCTGAAAGATTTATTCAATGTGGAATAGCAGAAGCCAATATGATGGGGATTGCAGCAGGTTTAACCATTGGAGGAAAAATTCCATTCACTACCACTTTTGCTAATTTTTCAACGGGTAGGGTTTACGATCAAATCAGACAAAGCATTGCATACAGTGGAAAAAATGTAAAAATTTGTGCTTCTCATGCCGGTTTAACACTTGGAGAAGATGGAGCAACCCATCAAATACTTGAAGATATTGGACTAATGAAAATGTTGCCAGGTATGACTGTTATAGTACCAGCTGATTATAATCAAACAAAAGCGGCAACTAAAGCAATTGCAAAATTTGAAGGCCCTGTCTACTTAAGATTTGGTAGACCTGCTTGGCCAATTTTTACTAAAGAAGAAGATTTTGTCATTGGAAAAGCTCATAAAATCAATGATGGGAGCGATATTTCAATTTTTGCTTGCGGCCATATGGTATGGATTGCTATTGAAGCTGCAAAAAAACTTGAAGAAAAAGGAATAAAAGTAGATTTACTTAACATTCATACCATAAAACCATTGGATGAAGAATCAATAATGCAATCCATCAAAAAAACAGGATGTGCAGTTACTGCTGAAGAGCATAACATTATTGGAGGATTAGGAGATAGTATCTCACAATTCACTTCAAAAAATCTGCCCATTCCTATCGAGTTCATTGGCACTCAGGATACTTTTGGTGAAAGCGGAAAACCTCTTGAACTATTGGTTAAATATGGATTAGACGCTGATCACATAGTAAATGCTGCCTTAAAAGTCATTTCAAGAAAAAGTAAGTAAATTCCTTTTTGAACTTGCTTAAACTTATAAGTTGCGAAATGGTCTAAATCAGCCTTAATTAAATCTGAATGTCAAATCCATTAGATGATAATGAGTTAATTTTCCAATTTAAAAATGGAAATAACAGAGAGTATACATTCACACAGATTATAAAAAAATACCAGGAAAAGCTTTATTGGCATATCAGAAGAATGGTTATCGATCATGATGATACTCACGATATCCTTCAAAATTTATTTATCAAAGTATGGAAAAACTTAGACTCATTCAGAGAGGATAGTCAACTATACACCTGGTTATATAGGATAGCGACAAATGAAACCCTCACATTTTTAAATAGTAAAAAGAAAAAAAATCTCATCTCATTTGATAATGAATTTATCAATCTCAGCAATAAAATTGAAGCAGATAAATATTTTGATGGAAATAAATTAGAATGGAAACTTCAATTAGCCATCCAAAAATTACCTGAAAAACAAAGAGCTGTTTTTAATCTGAGGTATTATGAAGAAATGCCTTACGAAAAAATGAGTAAAATTTTTAATACCAGTGAGGGTGCTTTAAAAGCAAGCTACCATCATGCAGTAAAAAAAATAGAACATTTTATTCTCAACAATTAAACATATGTTAAAACAATTAGTCTTTTTACCCGAAAAATGAATAGAGATATTAACATACAAGAAGAATTAAGTGAAATAAGTATAATTGTTGCAAATATCCCATTTGTAAATGTTTACACTTGCTCATCTGATTATTTTGATGATTTATCAAATCAAGTACCTCTGCTTATTAATGATTATAAGAATCAAAAATTCGAACTCAAAGACATTAATGTCAACAATACTTATCAAATCCCACAAGGATATTTTGATAATTTTTCAGAAAATGTAATTCAAGCAATCGATCATGATGTTAAAGCCAAAAAATCAACTATTTATAAATTAACCCCTGTTAGATTTGCAATTGCAGCTTGTATTGTTTCAATTCTTGGTATTTTTATTTATAATTTTTCGCCAATAAAACAAAACAACAAACTTGACCCCAATACAGCTTCGTTAATTAAAGAGGCTGATCTTATTATTAACAATGGCAGCTTTGAAAATGAAATTAACGAAGTTGATGAAAAAGATTTAGTAAAATACTTACAAGAGAGAGGGCAAGATGTAGATGCTGCTTTGATTGCTTCTTTAGTTGATGAAACCCAATTGAATGATGAAGAGGTTAATTTATATGATGGCGAAACTCTCTCAAAATATATGTATGAACTAAATATTCAACAATCAAACTATAATAATAACTAAATTATACAAAATGAGAAACAAATTAATTGCATTAATTTCTTTTACATTCCTTTTTATTTCTGCTATTGCACAGGAAAATAATCCAGATGGAAGAGGCAAAGGTGATCAAAAAATCAAGGCGCTTTATATAGCTTACATGACAGAACAATTAAACTTGAACGAAAACGAAGCTCAGAAATTTTGGCCTCTTCATAGAGATTATAGCGATGAAATGAGATCAAATAGAAAAGAAAGTGGATCCGAGTTAGAAAGAGAAGAGGCTTCACTCAACGTTAAAAAAAAATATAACGATCGTTTTGCAAAAATCATTGGCAAAGAACGAACCGAAAATTTTTATAAAAAAGACAGGGAGTTCAGAGAAAAACTTGTAAAAAAGATTAAAGAAAAAAGATTCGAACAAAAACAAAATCATCCAAGAAACAATAAAAGAGATAACCCATGATTTTGTATACTCATGATTTTTTCGAACATCCTATTATCGGATTTTTAATATCATGATAAAACAAAAAAGTCCATCCATCTAGATTTCCCTGATCCCACCACTGTGCTCTTAATTGCATACTTTTTCTTCCGTCAAAGTCATACTTGGCTACAAATTTGCTTTTCATTTGTTGAGCTTGAGGTGCATCATCAGCACCAAAAAAAACAGTTTGATCACCTTCTTCAATCCAAAAAACAGTATGATATTCTGAATGCGCAGCTGTTTTTTTGTATGTAATATAATTATCTATCTTACCGCTATCTTCCAATAAAACAAGATTGTTTGCATTTTTTTCCAAAACTTCGATTTGCTCTTTCTTATATGAAGGATTGCCTGGAGTTAATGCAAGTTGAAGCTCATCCTTGTTTACATAATAAGTTGCTTGAGGAAAACTTAAAAAACTTTGCCTTAATATTGAATCATGTTTTCCAATACCACCAGCATGGTCTTTATGTAGATGACTTAATAAAACTTTTGTAACATTCATTGGATCTATGTTGTTTTTAATAAGATTTTCATGAATAGTTAATACCCCTGATGGGTTTGAATATCCTAAGCCACAATCTAAAATTATAGTATCATTTTCAGTGATGATTACAAATGGCTGAATTTCAACCAGCAAACTACCCACTGGTCTAGTTTGTAAGTTGTCTTGTAACTTATTGAATGGAATAAACTCTTTTGTATGATCGATTGTATAACTTCCTTCACTTAATGGTACTATTATCATTTTGTAGTTTTATAATGAATATGCAAAAATAAATTCGAATAAATTAATTTCAATTTAAGTTGATGCTATTTTGTAGATTTTTTTGTTTTCTTTTGTAATAATGTCGTTATTCTTTTGTTCATTAAATTCTGGAAGCAATGGTAATTCATACCTGATAGGCAATCATCATGATAATATATTAATTGATGGCGGACTATCATGTAAAGAAACTGAAAAAAGACTAAAAGAGGTTGATTTGTCAATAAAATCAATCAAAGGTATTTTTATTTCACACGAACATATTGATCATATTAAAGGTGTTGAAATGATCGTAATGAAACATGGAATTCCTATCTACATTACAGAAAAAACATATAGTAATAGTAAATTAAAATTACCTTCAGACAAAGTAAAATTTATTACCCTACAGCAAACTATAAAAATTGGGACTTTAGCTATTAAACCTTTTCCGAAATCTCATGATGCAATAGATCCTTGTAGTTTTATCATTAACAATAATACTTATTGCATTGGTGTGCTAACCGATATTGGAATTTGTTGTAATCATGTAATAGAAGCGTTCAAATCTTGCAATGCTGTTTTTTTGGAAGCAAACTATGATCAAAAAATGCTCTTTAATGGATCATACCCTTTTCATCTTAAAAGAAGAATCAGTGGAGATAATGGACATTTATCCAATGACCAAGCATTGGAATTGTTTATCAATCACAGAAATAAGAATTTGAAATACTTGCTACTTTCCCATTTATCTCAGGAAAATAACCACCCTGATTTGGTTTTAGAATTATTTAAGTCTAACAGTACAAACACTGAAATACATTTAGCCTCAAGACACAAGCCAACTCCACTTTTTGTATTAGGTGATGATAAGAAAGCAATCTCTTCAAAACAGCTTCACCTGTTTTAAAAAATCCTTTATCTCAATACCATTTGCCTATCTGCATCTAATCTGAGTAAAATAAAAATCAGAATTGTGAAAGTCAGTAATGATGATCCCCCATAACTCATTAATGGTAATGTTATACCAATAACAGGAGCTAATCCAATTGTCATACAAATATTCACTGCTACGTGAAAGAAAATTATTGCAGCAACAGAATACGCATATACTCTTGAAAAGGTACTTCTTTGTCGTTCAGCAATCATTATAATTCTCAATAACAATGTTAAATATAACAACATCAAAATTGTGCAACCAACAAAACCAAAATTTTCACCTAATGAAGTAAAAATGAAATCTGTATGCTGCTCTGGAACAAAATCGCCCTGAGTTTGCGTGCCTTTTAAAAAACCTTTGCCCCAAAAACCACCTGATCCTATTGCAATTTTAGATTGCTTAACGTTATAGTTCTCTTTTTCTTTTGAAGGATATTTTTTGCTGGTTTTTGATATGTTTATTTTATTATTTTCTTCGTCATAAGGATTATCTCTTCCAACCATACTGAAAATTCTTTCAGTTTGATATTTTTGAAATACATTTTTAAATAAAAAGGGTACAACAGCACCGACGAAAAATATGCTTAATAGCCATATTGCAATGAGTGATATCAATAAATTTTTATGGCGTTTAAATTTTCTTTTCAAAAAGTAAATAATCGCGATAATCAACAATGAAATTACAACCACTAATTGCATCGTTGTAAATAACAAAGCTGAAACCAATAATACTCCAAGAGAGGCGCCTATTATTAAATAAACAGGAGGAAATCCTTCTCTATACATAGGTAATAAAAAAGCAAAATATACGAGAGCGAGTCCAGTTTCGTTTTGTAAAAGAGAAAAGACAATTGGCAGAAAACAGATAAAAGATGCAATTACTTGTGATTGCGACTTGTTAAAATCAATTTCTGGCCTTGATAAATATTTTGACAACGCCAAAGCGGTAAATATTTTACCTGTTTCTACTGGCTGAAGATTCATAAAACCAAGTGGAATCCAGCTTTTTGAGCCATTCACATTTTTACCGATAATAAATGTCAGAATCATAAGAACAATGCCAATCAGATATAAAATATTCGGTGTTGCGGTTAGTAATTTGCTATCCATAAGCATAATAAAAATGGCAATCACTATACACACTAAAAAATAAATAAATTGTTTGCTGTAATTTTTTTTGAACGCAAATAAACTTTGAATAAAATGATCGTTTGATTTATATTCAACTGAAAAAATACAAAGCATTCCAATTATTGAAATGACAAAAAATAAAGCAATTGTAATCCAATCTTTCTCAGCCGATATGTTGGGTTTCCGTTGATACATTTTTAATTTATTCTCTTTTTACCTTTTTTCTTTTTTTCTATAATCGCAGAAGGTTTTATTTCTTTTTTTTCAGATTTTTTTGGTGGAATATTGTTTGTTTTATCTTCATGTAAATCTTCATTGTCGATTTGATCGTCTTCTATTCCTACGGTATCTTTAACAGATTTGATGTATCCTTTTTCAATCAAATATTTTTTATCTTTTGAATGTCTGATTGAATCCTGACGTCTTATTTCTTTATAAATATTTTTGGGGAATAGATTTAAGTTAGACAAGTATTCAATTCTGTCTTTTCTTGGTTTTTCAGTAATTGAGTCTTTTAAATATTTTTCAATCATCAATCCAACAATTGGAGCAGCATAAGTGCCCCCAAATCCGCCACTGTTTTCTACAACGCACATGATTGCAATTTTAGGATTGTCTCTTGGTGCAAATCCACAAAAAAAGGAGTGATTTTGTTGTTTAACACCTCGGTAATAATTTTCTACTGTTCCTGTCTTACCGCAAATTACAATATCTTTTACTTTGGCTCCAACACCTGTACCATTATCAACAACATTCTGCATTCCATCATGTACGGCATTGAAAATTTCTAAGGGAATATCAATAGGCCTATTTTTCTTTTTATATTTTGTCAGCAAACCAAATTTATCGCCACCTTCAATTGAATCTACAATATGCGGTGTAATGTACCAGCCTTTGTTAGCTATATAAGCCATTTCGTTGGCCACTTGTAATGGGGTAACCGATACCTCTCCCTGACCAATACTTACTGATCTGAAAGTGCAAAAATTCCATCTACCTTTTCCGTAAATTTTATTATAGGTCTCCGGTTTAGGAATATTTCCTGATTTTTCTGATGGAATATCAATACCTAATTTGTGACCTAACCCAAACGAATACATGTAATTATCCCAACTTGATAAAGCAATTTCAACATTAGGATATTTAGGATTATCGATTACCCGTTGCATCACATTTGCAAAATAAGTATTGTCAGATAATGTGATAGCTCCTCTTAAATCAAACGTACCCAAATCCAAACACTTCATAGGTTTTCCTCCTCCACAACCATAAAATGCACCAGAGCAACTAAATTTAGTATCTGTATTAATTACTCCTTCGTGCAAACCAATCAAAGCTTGTAATGTTTTAAAGGTGGATCCTGGAGAGTAAGTTGCACTAACAGTTCTGTTCAATAATGGTAATGAAGGATTTAAAAATAACTCTGAAAAATGTTTGCGCCTCTCACTCCCTGTTAAATAATTGGGCTGATAAGTTGGAGCACTTATCATTGCTAAAACGCCTCCCGTTCTGGGATCTATTGCAACGATAGAACCTAATTTATTTTTCATTAGTTTTTCTCCTAACTGCTGAAGTTCTATATCGATTGATGTATAAATATTTTGGCCGGCTGTAGCAACAGTATCATATTGCCCATTTTCCATCCTTTCGGTGAGTCTGTTTTTGTTGTCACGTTTCCAATATTCGATTCCTCTAACACCCATCAATACTTTCTCATAACTTCTTTCAAGACCAGTCATTCCTGCATAATCACCAGGCACATAGCCTTCATCTGGATGCTTTTTCAAAAAATTAGTGTCAACTTCTGCAGTGTAACCAAGAACGTTAGCAGCAGCATCATATGGAAAGCTTCTGATAGAACGATCTTGTAAATAAAACGCCGGAGTAAATTTATAAAGCGATTCGTTGAGCTTTGCCATTTTGTCTGTACTGAGCAAAGGTGCAAATACTGAAGGTCTCGATCTTCCATTTTTGATTATGAGTTCAACTATTCTCTTTTTAAATTGTGCTGTATCTATATTTAAAATATTACAAAGTGCAAGTGTGTCAATACCTCTCAATTTATTTGGGGTAACCATTAAATCCGAAATATTGGTGTTTTGTAAAATTGCATTTTTTTTTCTATCAAATATTATTCCTCTGTCTGGATAAATCACTTTCCTGAACAATCCCTGATCTTCCGCCAAATCTTTGTATTTACTTGTAATTACTTGAAGGGTAAACAATCTTAAAATAATAATGACAAACAATAAAATAAAAATCAGTATGATTGTATTTTTTCTTGATTCGTGAAAAACTGGCACTTCAGAATGATTTTTAATTTTTATTATAACTGCAGAAGTAAAACTGATTTGTAAATTTCAATAAAAAAGATGAGAATTTGCTAAATGGTATTTGTTTTAAATTTCTGGTTTCTTGAAAAAAGCATTTCAGTAACCAATATCAACATAAAACTCAGTAAAGAAGATAGCATTGTTTTAATAAAAAAATATCCTACATCAGCAAATTGCCATGACTCCAGCAAAAAGAGCCATGCATTATGTATTAAAACTAAAATTCCAATGTAGAAAAAATATGGGGTAATCCCTCCCATACTTTTTATTGATGGTTCATTATAATTGGATTCAGCGCCTTGTTGAGAAATCAATAAATTGATGATAAAAGGCCGGATATAGGCTACCAATACACATGCTGCTGCATGAAAACCAGGTTGATACCTAAATCCATCAATAGTATATCCCAATAAAAAACCAATCAACATCAACATCGATCTGTTTATTTTGAAAGGCAACCATAAAATAAAAATAAAATACAGATAAGGAGTAATCATCTGGTGAAGAATGATTTTATCCAGGACGAAGACCTGAAAAAAAACAATGATTACAAATCGAATTATATTTTTAAAAACTCCTGTCATTGTTGTCCTTTAACTTTTTCAAGCATTGCTGTAACTCCATCTTGATCTTTATTTTGTATAATATATACGTAAGTCAGGTTATAAAAATTTGTCGCACTCTTACAAAAAATTTTAAAATTATTACTTGCCTTCTCATTGTAAACTTTAGTCACACTTCCTATTTTAATTCCTAATGGGAATGCGGTACTAAAACCACTGGTGATAATCATATCGCCTTTGCATATTTTAGCACTCTTTGATATCCCTGATAAAATTAAAGTTTCAGGGTCCTTCCCATCCCAAAGCAATGTTCCTGTTTCCCCTGTTTTGTATAGTTTTCCGCTGATATGACTATCCTTATGCAGCAAACTCATCACGATTGCGTAATCTTGATTCACGCCGACAATGATTCCAACTGCGTTTCCATAAGGATCTATAATCCCCATCCCCTCCTTTAAATTGTCTTTTTTACCTCTGTCTAATACGATGTAATTGATTTGATTGGTGACAGAATTTGACACTACTCTTGCACTCAAATAACTGTATTTTTTGAATGTTGAAAATGAATCCAGTTTTAAAGAATCTATTTGAAGTTGAGTTGCTGAATCTGGAATAGAAAAATCAGATTTTAATTTATTGTACAAATTTTCATTTACTCTTATGAGTGAGTCATTCATTTTTTTCAAATGAAAATATTGATTGATGTTGTTATAACGACTATTGATTTTTCCGGTTACTTTATTAAATGATTCTGCAAAAACAGCGTTATGATATTTGCTGTAGCTTACAATCAAATAAATAGAAAATATTTGCAGAAAAAGAAACAGCAACAAATTAAAATGTTGACGAATAAAAAGAAAAATATTTCTCAACGGTTATTTTATTTTTGAAGTCTCACTACAATAAAAAAATGAATAGAAATATTATGCTCTTATCTCATTACGAATGGGAATCTATCATAATTTTTTAGTGCTATTCCGGTTCCCCTTACCACACTTTTTAGTGGGTCATCAGCAACATGTACAGGAAGTTTAATCTTGTTCATCAGTCTTTTATCCAAACCTCTTAATAAAGATCCACCACCAGTGATGTATAAACCACGACGATAAATATCAGCGGCCAATTCTGGAGGAGTTGTTTCCAATGCCTGCAGAATTGCTTCTTCGATTTTGAAAATACTTTTATCCAAGGCTTCTGCAACTTCCTGATAGCTAACCATTACCTGCTTTGGAATACCCGTCACCAAGTCTCTTCCATTAACGGCCATGTCTTCAGGTGGATTATCCAAATCTTTTAGAGCGGCGCCCACTTGAATTTTAATTTGTTCGGCTGTACGTTCTCCGATTAATAAACTATGATATCTTCTTAAAGCCTCTTTAATATCTGCAGTAAATTCATCTCCTGCAATTCTGATACTTTGATCACATACGATACCTGCTAATGCAATAACGGTAATGCCTGTGGTACCACCACCAATATCGATAATCATATTTCCAACGGGCTCTTCTACATCAATACCAATACCTAATGCAGCAGCCATGGGTTCGTGAATCAAATAAACTTCTTTAGCACCTGCTTGTTCAGCACTATCTCTTACCGCTCTCTTTTCTACTTCAGTAATGCTGCTTGGAATACAAATCATCATTCGCCAACTTGGTGCAAACAAAGGTTTTTTTGGATATACCAATTTGATTAATTCTCTAATCATTAATTCAGCGGCGTTGAAATCTGCAATAACTCCATCTCTTAAAGGACGAACAGTTCTGATGCTTTCATGCGTTTTTTCATGCATCATCAATGCTTTCTTTCCAACGGCTAAAAGAAGTTTAGGATTATTTCTATCTAATGCTACAATTGATGGTTCGTTTACAACAACCTCATCATTATGAATAATAAGCGTGTTGGCAGTGCCGAGATCAATTGCTATTTCTTGTGTAAAAAAATTAAAAATTCCCATGTTTTTCTTTATAAATCTATACTGAAAGGTAACCTTACAAAATTGAAGTAATTTATTGTAAATAACAACGTAATGTAGTTTATTTTCAAACTATTTAATAACATCTTTTTTAAAATGGAATTATATGTTGCTAATAAAATTAGTTTTTGTAACAGAATTCGCTCTCTTAAACAAATTCAAATATTTTATTTCATCCCATCAACTTACAAATGTTAAGAGAATTTTACTATTTTGAGAGCTTAAAAACTTATTTATCCATTAAATCAATAAAACCTAAACTATGGCAGAAGTAAAATCAGATAGCAAACATCCATCGGGATTATACGTTTTGTTCGTTACAGAAATGTGGGAACGATTCAGTTATTATGGAATGAGGGCTTTATTCGTATTGTTCATGACCAAGGCCTTACTATTCGACAAAGCATTGGGTTCTCAAATTTATGGTAGCTACACCGGTCTTGTTTATTTAACTCCTTTGTTAGGGGGATATATGGCAGATAGATATTGGGGCAACAGAAAGTCGATCATCATTGGAGGGGTATTAATGGCGATTGGACAATTATTTATGTTTTTTGCCGGTACATTTTATCAGGAAGCAGATATGGCGTCAATGTTGATGTTTACCGGTTTAGGGTTTCTGATATTTGGTAATGGCTTCTTCAAACCCAATATTTCTACAATGGTTGGTCAACTTTATCCTGCAGGTGATAAAAGAGTTGACTCTGCATTTACCATATTTTACATGGGAATTAATTTAGGCGCTTTTATTGCCCCCCTTCTTTGTGGTTATTTAGGAGATACTGGAAGTCCTGCTGATTTTAGATGGGGTTTTCTTGCTGCTTGTGTGGGTATGTGTTTAAGTTTGGTAATGTTCATTGCGCTTAAAAATAAATACATCGTTACTCCTGAAGGTGAACAAATTGGTGTGAAACCCAACTCTGCAAGACAAGAAAATATCACCACTGAAAAAGCTCCTGTTAATTACAAATCAATGGGCATATGGACCTTATTGTGTGTGTTATTAATGTTTGTATTTAAAACTTATCTCGAAATGGATTGGGTAGGTACCTTTATCTTCTCTCTTACCATTGCTGCCCCGGGATATATCATATCTGACCCAGCACTCACTAAAGTTGAGCGTCAAAGGATCTGGGTAATTTATATCGCGGCATTCTTTGTAATCTTCTTCTGGGCTGCATTTGAGCAGGCCGGAGCTTCGTTAACTTATTTTGCAGAGGAGCAAACAGACAGAAGTATTTTTGGTTCTAATATCCCTACTTCGTATTTCCAATCTATCAATGCGGTTGCTATTGTAATTTTTGCGCCGATTTTTGTTTGGATCTGGGGTTTGTTAGGCAAACGCAATCTTGAACCAGCATCTCCATTTAAACAAGCCATCGGTTTATTCTTATTGGCGATTGGTTATTTAGTAATTGCTTTTGGTGTAAAGGGATTAGACCCAAGCACTAAAGTTAGTATGGTATGGTTAGTGAGTTTGTATACCATTCACACTTTTGGTGAATTGTGTTTATCTCCTATTGGTTTATCAATGGTTAACAAGCTAGCTCCAGTAAAATTAGCTTCTTTGTTGATGGGTGTTTGGTTCTTGTCAACCGCTGCCGCTAATAAATTTGCAGGAACTTTAAGTGCATTATATCCTGAAGAAGTAAGAGCAGAACAAAAATATGCCCCCATCGGAAGCCCAGCTGCGATGGCTGTTTTGAATAATAATTTATTAGATCAATCTGTTTGGAATGCAGATCCTAAAGGAAAATCTAACTTAAAATTGGCAACTGTGGAAACACAAAAAACTGCCGACGGTAAAGACAGTATTGTAAATATTGTTGTTGATTCTGTTAAAACAGCTACTATTTCCAACTATCATTTAAAAGTAATCAAATCCAATAATGGAAAATTTGACCGCGCTCTGATGCTTGGAGAAAACTTAATGATTACTCACGATTCAGTTGATGTGATAACTCTACAAGATGGCAAGAAAGTTGCTGTAAAAGAAGAGAGAGTTCAAACCTGGAATTTGAAATTGGAAAAGCCAACATTCCTGTCGTTTAAGATCAATGATCTTTATGATTTCTTCATGTTGTTTGTATTTATGGCTGGTGCAGCATCAGTTTTCTTATTTATCCTGAGTGCTAAGTTGCTAAAAATGATGAATGGAGTAAGATAAAAATTCAAAAACTACTCAATAAAAAAGCGGTGTTCAAATGAACATCGCTTTTTTGTTTTATCAACTCAAATGAATTAAAAATTGGTAATAGATTATTTTTTTGCGTTAGCTACAACATAAGCCAACACCTTTTGTTTTTCATTGTCATTCAACCTTGCTTTAGGAGCCATTTCATCTATGATTCTTACCCATCTTTTTTCTTTGAATTCTTGAGGAGTATAAATTCTATGACACTTACCACAGTTTTGATCAAAAATTTGATGACCAGCTGCAATATCATTTTCGTTAACAACCGTTTTTGAAACTACTGAAGACTCAGTGGATGTGATAGAAGAAGGGGTACTTTTTTTTGCACATGATACTACTATAGAAATTGCTATGAAAGCCAAAATAGCATTGTATGATACTTTTTTCATTTTGATTTTTTTAAAGTTGAATGGAGCTTGCTCCGAAATACCGATGTAAAATTTGAGGTAATCGTATTTCAGATTGATTTTGATTATTTTCCAATAAGGCAGCAACAATTCGGGGTAAAGCTAAAGATGAACCATTTAATGAATGAAGTAATTGTGTCTTAGCTGCATCATCTTTGTATCTGATTTTCATTCTGTTGGTTTGGAATGTTTCAAAATTACTCACCGAACTCACTTCCAACCATTTATTTTGCGCAGCACTATATACTTCAAAATCATAAGTCAATGCAGAAGTAAAGCCCATATCGCCACCGCATAAACGAAGAATTCTGTAGGGTAATTCAAGGAGGTTTAATAAATTCTCCACATGTAAAACCATTTCTTCCAAAACTCCATAACTTTTATCTGGATGTACAAGTTGAATGATTTCAACTTTATCAAATTGATGCACTCTGTTCAAACCCCTTACATCACTTCCAAAACTACCCGCTTCTCTTCTGAAACAAGGCGTGTATGCAGTCATTTTAACTGGGATATCACTATCTTTTACAATCTCATTACTATATACATTGGTCACAGGGACTTCTGCAGTAGGAATTAGATACAACCCATCGGCAGTAATATGGTACATCTGTCCTTCTTTATCGGGCAATTGACCAGTACCATACGCAGTAGATTCATTAACCATCAATGGCGGAATAAATTCTGTGTAACCTGCATCAGTATTGTAATCCAAGAAAAACTGTATCAAAGATCTTTGCAACTTTGCACCCTTGCCTTTGTATAATGGAAAACCACTTCCGGCTAATTTTGCGCCAGTTTCAAAATCTATAAGATTATACTCTTTAATCAAATCCCAGTGGGGTTTGGCTTCAGCACTTAATTGGGGCATTTTTCCCCCTTCTCTTACCACTTCATTGTCTTCAGCAGATTTTCCTTTAGGCACCGATTGATGTGGGAGATTAGGTAACATCAAAATGTGTTTATTAAAATCTGCTTCTAGCTGATCTAGCTCTGCAGTTTTTTCAGCCATTTCTGTTTTCAGAGATGCAACTTCCTGTTTCTTTTTTTCGGCTGCATCTTTTTCTCCTTTACCCATTAGTATTCCAATCTCTTTGGATGCAGCATTCATAGTGGCCTGGATAGACTCGGTTGTTGTTTTTAATTTTCTGAGTTGGTCATCTAAATTCAGGATCGTATCTACCAAATCCAGTTTAGCAAAATTTCTAACCGCTAATCTCTCCTTTACCCATTCTGGATTTTGTCGTAAAAAATTTACTTGTAACATCTTAGAATTTCATGTTTTAAAAATCAATAAGGTTACAAAGATAATCGGGAATTGGTTATTACCTACATTTGCATCATGCAACAAATGGAAGAAGATTTGCAGGTAAGATGGCTTAAATTGAGAATTAAGCTTAAAGAAAGATTTGGTATAAAGCCTGATATGAACGGGGTTTTATTGATAATCGGGGTTCAGGAGTTGGGAATGGGGCCTCAGGATTTCAGCAAAGAGCAAAAACAAGATTTGATGCATATTGCAATTTGTACCGTACTTATGCCCAGCGGTTATTATATTTGCGATGGAAAAGACGAAGAAGGCTGGCCACATTTTAGCCAAATTAAACCGCTTCCAAGTTTTGATTTATTTGAACAGGAAAATTTTTTAAAAGACCATATTTTACTTTATTTTCAATCACAACAATTTATTTAAACTTATAAAAATGAAAATTAGAAGTATTTTATTAGCATTAAGTGTACTCGTAATATCAGTATTTAATGCCGCTGCTCAAGTTAAGAAATCTGCAGCACCAGTAAAAAAAGTAGCTGTTCCTGTTAAAAAAACTATAGTTACTGCTCCTCCAGCAAAACCCACTCCTTCTAAAGAAACAGCCGGCAATACAAAAGTGAAAATGACTACTGATATGGGTGTAATCATTATTAGATTATACGATTCAACTCCAAAACACAGAGATAATTTTGTAAAGCTAGTAGAGCAAAAGTTTTACGACAGCTTGTTGTTCCATCGCATTATTCAGGGCTTCATGATTCAGGGTGGAGATCCTTTAAGTAAAAATGCACAACCCGGAACCATGTTAGGAATGGGCGGTGGAGATATGGAAAGAATACCTGCAGAATTCAACAAAAACATCATTCATAAAAAAGGGGCATTGTGTGCTGCTAGAGATGGAAATCCTCAAAAAGCAAGCAGTGCTTGTCAATTTTACATCGTTCAGGGTAATCCAACTCCAGAAGATCAGTTAAAGATGATGGGTATGCAAAAAGGATATAATTACACTGATGAACAAATTAATACTTACAAAACCATCGGCGGAACACCTTTTCTAGATATGGAATACACTGTGTTTGGAGAAGTAGTTAGCGGGTTGGATGTTTTAGATAAAATTGCGGCTGTTCAAAAGGACCAAAGCGACAGACCTTTGACAGATGTAAGGATGAAAATGGAATTGATAAAGTAATTTTTTTAAACAGAGATTTTAAAATAATATTGCAACACTTTTAAAAGTATAACTAAGATGAATATTCCTGCTAATTTAAAATATACAAAAGATCACGAGTGGATTTCAGTTGATGGAAACACTGCTACTGTTGGGATTACAGATTTTGCTCAAAGGGAGCTGGGCGATATTGTTTTTGTAGATATCTCTTCTAAAGGAAAAAATATGGCTGCAGAAGAAATATTCGGAACAGTTGAAGCGGTAAAAACAGTAAGTGATTTGTTTCTTCCTGTTAAAGGCACCATCTCTGAGGTGAACCCTGCATTAGAATCTAACCCTGAGCTTGTAAATAGCGACCCATATGGTGAAGGCTGGATGATCAAAATGACTATCGAAAATTCAAGTGATATTGATCAATTGATGAATTCCGAAGCTTATCTTGCCTTAATTGGATAATAAAAATAGCTTTGAAAAGAATTCCATTTCCCAAATTCATTCCCGGTATCATTTGGTTCTTATTGGTATTCATTCTTATCGCACTTCCGCAGCAAGATATTCCTGAGGTTGACAACTGGTACCATCAAATTTACATAGATAAATGGATTCATGCAGGAATGTTTGGTGTTTTGGCTCTTTTGTTTATGTGGCCATTTTACAAATCGGCAACTGATTCAAACAAAAAAGTGTATATAATTATTGCTGTTTTAGGGTTCATATGGGGTTATGCAACAGAATGTATTCAAATTTTCGTTCCTGGAAGAAGCTACGACCTTTTAGATTGGTTTGCAGATAGTTTAGGTGTTCTGATTGCTTTATTGTTTATCCTCAGAAAAATAAACAATCCTCGTTCTTCTTAATTCAATGTTGTTCTTAGTTTACTGCCTTTCTCAAACAGGACAACTCGTTTATTTATAATTATAAAAAAAGTCAATAAATACTTAACTTTGAACTATGCTTAACACAGAGAATATGGAGTACAATACTACCAGAAATCATCTTATCATGAAAGAGTATGGAAGACATATTCAGAAGATGGTAGAATATTTACTAAAAATTGAAGACAGAGAAACCAGACAAAGAAACGCATATGCAGTGATTGAATTGATGGGATTTTTAAATCCACATTTAAAAAATGTAGAAGATTTCCGTCATAAACTTTGGGATCATCTCTTTTTAATCAGTGATTTTACGCTGGATGTTGAAAGCCCCTATCCTATTCCAACAAGAGAAACTTTAAAAGCAAAACCTCAAAGATTAACTTACCCAAAAAAATATCCGAAATTCAATCATCTCGGAAAAAATATTGAGCTTATTATTGACAAAGCACTTATAGAAGAAAATCCAGAAAAAAAACAGGGATTTGCTAATGCTATTGCATATTACATGAAGCTTACATACAGTAATTGGCACAAGGAGCTAGTTCACGATGATAATATCCAAACTGAGTTGAATGCAATCACTAAAGGTGAATTGGAATTCAACAACAGACCTTTTGTAAAACACAGAACAGACAATCGCACTGATCGTGATGATTATGGTGGTAGTAATGGCAGAAATCAATACAGACAAAACTTTGGCGGAAGAGACAATCGCGGTGGAGGAAGAGATAATCGTGGTGGTGGTGGAAGAGACAATCGTGGTGGTGGCGGTGGAAGAGATAGCAGAAACAACAACAATAGAAATTTTAAAAAGAGATTTTAATAACTAATTAATCTTCAATTAAACAATGCTGAGCTTCCAGCATGATGTGAAAAACAAACCATATGAGTATTTTCGAAGTTGTTGGCGGAAAAAAACTATCCGGTGAAATTATTCCTCAAGGTGCAAAAAATGAAGCTCTACAAATTATCAGTGCGGTACTTCTTACAAGAGATGAGGTAATTATTAAAAATATTCCCGACATTATCGATGTTAATTTATTAATTGAATTGCTTTCTGATATTAATGTAAAAGTTAACAGAGTTGATGCACATACTTGTCATTTTCAGGCCGATGATGTCAACGTTGATTATTTATCCAGCGATGAGTTTCATAAAAAAAGCGGAAGACTGAGAGGATCTGTGATGCTTGCTGGTCCTTTATTGGCAAGGTTTGGAAAAGCATATCTACCTAAACCCGGTGGAGATAAAATAGGCAGAAGAAAATTAGATACCCATATCATCGGATTCGAAAAATTAGGTGCCATCTATTCTTATAACGAAAAGTCGAATTGTTTTCAGTTAGACACAAAAGGATTGAAAGGTACTTTTATGTTGCTAGATGAACCAAGTGTTACTGGTACTGCCAATATATTGATGGCTGCAGTTTTAGCAAACGGTACAACTACAATTTACAATGCAGCTTGCGAACCATATATTCAACAACTCTGCAAGATGCTCATTCGAATGGGAGCTAAAATAGAAGGAATAGGAAGCAATATGCTTACTATTCATGGGGTTGAAGTTTTATCAGGTACAACACACAGTATGTTGCCAGATATGATTGAAGTAGGAAGTTTTATTGGTTTGGCTGCAATGACACAAGGTGACATTACAATTAAAAATGCGGGAGTAAAAGAATTAGGAGTTATTCCTGAAAAGTTTCAACAGCTCGGTATTAAGATGAATATTATAAATGATGATATTTATATTCCCTCGCAAGATTTATATGAAATACAAACTTACCTTGATGGAGGAATACCGACTATGTACGATCATCCATGGCCTGGTTTAACGCCCGATCTATTAAGTATTTTATTGGTGACTGCCATTCAAGCTAAAGGAAGTATTCTTATCCATCAAAAGATGTTTGAAAGTAGATTGTTTTTTGTAGATAAACTAATTGAGATGGGTGCTCAGGTCATCTTATGTGATCCGCATCGCGCAGTGGTAGTTGGTATGGAGAGACAAAAAAAATTAAAAGGAATTACAATGAGTTCTCCGGATATAAGAGCCGGCGTTGCCTTATTAATTGCTGCATTAAGTGCAGAGGGAAAAAGTACAATACAAAATATAGAACAAATAGACAGAGGTTATCAAAACATTGACGAAAGATTAAAAAAACTTGGTGCTGAAATTATAAGAAAATAATTAATCTCTTATCCTGAAATAAAATGAATAGCCATCACCAAAAAATATTGATCATTACAGCTCCTTCTGGAGCGGGTAAAACTTCTATCACCCATCACTTAATGCATCATTTTTCGATCCTCTCTTTTTCAGTATCTGCCACAACCAGAAACGCGAGATGTAATGAAAAGGATGGTGTTGATTATTACTTCCTTTCAGATGAAGAATTCAAAAAGAAAATTCAACTAAAAGAATTTGCTGAATGGGAAATGGTGTATGAAGGAAAATATTATGGTACTCTAAAATCTGAATTAAAAAGAATTTGGGGATTGGGAAAAGTTCCTGTTTTAGATATTGATGTAAAAGGTGCATTACATGTGCAGCAACAGTATCCAGAAAATACAATGAGCCTTTTTATAGAACCCCCTTCAGTTGAAGAACTAAAAAAAAGATTGATTTCAAGAGGTACTGAAAATGAAGACTCCTTAAATGCAAGAGTAAATAAGGCCTCTTATGAAATTGGTTTTAAAGATCATTTTGATAAAGTTATCGTTAATGATAACTTAGAAAATGCGTGTATGAAAGCATTATCCATAGTTGAAGAATTTCTTAAATCTTAGCCTTGTTAAAATAGATTTTATAATTTATATAGTATGGATTGGATAGCGTTAATTTCCATTTTTTGTTCGTTAATTTTAATTGCACTTCTCTATGGAATTGAAATAGCATATGCAACAACCCATAAGCTTTCACTAGAATTAAAGAAAAAACAAAAATCAGTTTCTGGTAAAACATGGAGTAAGTTTTCTGATAACCCAACCCGTTTATTTGGAACCGTTTTAGTTGGAGCAAATGTTTTGCTTGCGATTTATGGTCTTTTAATTGGAGATATGTTATTCCCGGTTTGGAATTGGATAAAACAGATGCTTGAAAAGTATCAGCAAACGAGTTCTTATGTAGATTACATCCGTCTTTTTGTGGAAACTGTTTTATCAACTACTATTATTTTATTTGTCAGATTTATAAGTAAGGCATTTTTCAAATCAAAAAGTGCATTCATTATTAACTCTACCTTTATCAGTTATTTTGCCAATTTCTTTTACTGGTTATTTTCATCTATCTCCACTTTTTTTGTTTCTATTTCTGAGTGGATTCTTAAATATATTTTCAATGTAAAAATTAACAATAAGAAAGAAACATTCAACAGAATAGATATTGATCATTACATCAATCAAAATAAAAAATTAGAAATAGAAGAAAGCTCTGATGTTAATAAAGAGTTGTTTGAAAAGGCATTGAATTTAGGCGAGATAAAAATCAGAACTTGTCTGATTCCAAGAAAAGAAATTGAAGCGATAGAATCTAATAGCTCAGTAGAATTAATCAGAAATAAATTTATTGAAACGAAATTAAGCAAGATAGTAGTTTTTGAAAATAACATTGACAACATTATAGGCTATGTTCATCATCTTGATTTATTTAAAAATCCGCAATCATTAAAAGAAATCATTCATCCTATTCCAACTGTACCTGAAACGATGAGTGCAATAGATTTAATGAATAAATTCAGTAAAGAAAGAAAGAGTATTGCCTGGGTTGTTGATGAATTTGGAGGAACGGCCGGCATAGTTACAATGGAAGATCTGTTAGAAGAAATATTTGGAGAGATTGAAGATGAATATGATATTCCTGAGGTTTTAGGTGAGAAACAGTTAGCTGAAGATGAATATATATTCAGCGGAAGATTAGAGCTTGATTATATTCAACATAAATATGAAATCATTTTTCCTGACTGTGATGGAATAGAAACTTTGTCGGGTTATATCATCAATCATCACAAAACCATTCCAAAATTAAAAGATAGAATTATCATTGGCAATTTTGAGTTTGATATACTTAATGTAAGTGATACCAGAATTGAAACTGTAAAAATTAAAGTATTGAAATAAATTCAAATGACGATTGCTTTTGAAATCAACTTTCAACCTAAAAAAGACAATTCCATTCAGCATTTCTTGTTGAGTCTCTATTCATTTTATTCTATTCGATATCCTGAAATTAATTTTCTGCTTGTATCTAATTATAAAGATATTCTTCAAATAACAAATCTCCCTAACCAACAATTCATTACCTATTCATCAGGAATTGGCGGTAAAATAAAAGCATTCTTTCTGAAAGAATTTTTTTCGGGGATTTTGCTAAAAAAGAAAAAAGTAGACATTTTAATTGTTGATAGTTATCGCAATAGCAAAAACAAAACAAGCATTAAAACATTTTGTTGGATAAATGATTTATCTGCCATTAAACAAATTATTTATTTATCAGATTCGCAACAAATTTTTTGTACGAATGAATTTATAAGAAATCAAATTGCAATTGTTCATTCTAAATTTGAACCTTTTATTCAGCTATCAAATTTTTCTATCATTGAAAATATTAATCCATTAAGATTTGAAGAAAAAGAAAAAATAAAACAAACTTATTCAAATGGAAACGAGTATTTTTTATTTTATGCTGAACAAACAACAAAAACTGAAGAATTCATTACGGTGATGAAAGCGTTCTCTCTTTTTAAGAAATGGCAAAAATCTAATATGAAGCTGGTTCTGATTTTAGACCCTTCTATTAAAAATGACATTTCAAAACTGATTGAGAGTTATAAATTCAGAGAAGATTTAAGGTTAATTTTTAAAAATGATGACGAACAATTGTTGAATCTGCTGTCTGCTTGTTATGGATGTGTAATGAGTACGAATTCATCTATTCAAACTAAAATGATTCATGCAAGCAAACTAAATATTCCGATAATTATTAACGAAACTGATTTTAATAAATCGAGTTTTGCTGATGCTTGTGTTTACTGTAAAATGGATGAAGTACAACTCTCACAAAAAATGATTTTGTTATATAAGGATGAAAATTTCAGAGATGAAATCATCAAGGAAGCAATAATATTATCTAATAAATTAAATTGGGATAAAATCTCTGACAATATTTGGCAAACAATATCAAAGTAGGATAAAAATTAACTTATTAACTTTGCAAAAAAAAATACATGCAGAAATCAACAATAACTATTGATATCATATTGGATCCCAATAAAATTCCGGAGCAAATAAATTGGCAAGCAACTGATAGTACTGCTGAAATGATACAAAAATCAAAAGCGATGTGTTTAGCTTTTTGGGACGGACAGGATAAAACTGCAATGAGAATTGATTTATGGACAAAAGACATGATGGTTGATGAGATGGGTGATTTTTATTACCAGATGTTGATGACCATGGCGGATACTTTTAACAGGGCAACAAAAAATCAGGAATTGACAACTGAAATGAAAGCTTTCGCAAAAACTTTCTTTGACAAGTTTAGAGCCGATATGATAAAAGAACAAAAAGAAATTTAATCATCATACCATTTAAAATATAAATTATGGCATTAGAACAACAAATCATGGCTGAAATGAAAGATGCTATGAAGTCTAAAAATGAAGCAGTATTAAGAGCATTGAGAGCCATCAAAGCAGAAATTATCAAGGCAAAAACAGAACCTGGTGCTGCAGCTGAATTAGATGAAGCTACTGAACAGAAGTTTTTGCAAAAGATGATGAAGCAAAGAAAAGATTCGCTTGACATTTTTGAAAAGCAAGGAAGAGAAGATTTAGCAATAAAAGAAAGAGAAGAAATGGCGGTGATAGAAAAATTTCTTCCGAAACAATTATCTGAAACTGAGATTAAAGAAGCAGTATCAGCAATAATAAAAGAATCAGGCGCAAGTTCAGCAGCAGA
This sequence comes from Chitinophagaceae bacterium, assembly GCA_027484165.1. Taxonomy (GTDB): domain Bacteria; phylum Bacteroidota; class Bacteroidia; order Chitinophagales; family Chitinophagaceae; genus Ferruginibacter. The sequence goes on from JAIXWH010000028.1 coordinate 47,532, forward strand.
TATGGGAAAAGTAATGGGATTTGCCTCAAAACAATTAGCTGGTAAAGCTGATGGGAAAACCATCAGTGCAATTGTAAAAGAATTATTAGGATAATCAATTTCCTCTATAAATAATTATGATTATTGATATTGTATTCATTATTTTATTGATTATTGCGCTTCTGAAGGGATCAAAAAAGGGACTGATTCAGTCATTATTTACCTTTTTAGCCTTTTTTGTAGGTTTAGCAGCAGCCATTAAATTATCAGCTATTGTTGCTAACCAGCTTGCCCATCAAACAACAATCGGATCAAAATGGATTCCTTTTATTTCTTTTATTTTAGTTTTTGCGGTTGTTGTTATTATAGTAAAAGCATTGGGAAAGTTTATTGAGAAAGCAAACGAGCTGATCATGTTGGGTTGGGTAAATAAAATAGGTGGGGTGTTATTTTATCTTTTTTTATATGGAATCATTTTCAGTATTCTTTTATTTTATTTAAAAAATTTGGGCATATTAAAACCAACAACGATAGAAAATTCAAAATTTTATCCATATCTGTCACCGCTTGCACCTGATGCATTAAATCTAATAGGAAATATTATCCCTTTTTTCAAAGATGTATTTGGTCAGCTTGAGCGATACTTTGGAATCGTTTCTGAAAATATATCGTGATTTTAACCTTAATTGCCGTAATTTTAGCATCGATAAACTTAGAACTTAAAGTTATTTTATAGAACGTTGAAAATCAAGAATCAGAAGCATGAGTTATACTATAAAACAAGATGGCAAGTTTAATTTCATAGAGGAAGGAGAAGGTGAAGTTTTAATGCTTTTACATGGCCTTTTTGGTGCCTTGAGTAATTTTAAAGATTTAATTGAACATTTTAAGAAGACTCATAAAGTAGTAGTACCGATGCTACCTCTTTTAGATTTAGACTTACTTCATACCTCAGTTGGTGGTTTACAAAAATTTGTAAACAAATTTATTGAGCACAGGAAATATGATCAAATTCATTTGATGGGGAATTCATTGGGCGGACATGTTGCTTTGGTTCAGGTTTTAAAAAAGCCCGAAAAAATAAAATCGCTCATATTGGCTGGTAGTTCAGGTTTATTTGAAAATGGCATGGGTGATACCTATCCTAAAAGAGGTGACAAAGAATACATCAGAACAAAAACTGCACTTACTTTTTATGATCCCGCAATGGCTACTGATGAGCTCGTTGATGAAGTATTTGAAATTACCAATAATAGATTAAAAGCAATTAAAATTATATACCTGGCAAAAAGCGCCATTAGAAATAATCTGGGTGATAAATTACATCTCATCAATAAGCCCACTTGTTTGATCTGGGGTAAAAATGACACCATCACCCCTCCTTTTGTTGGAGAAGAGTTTCAAAAATTAATACCCAACAGTGAATTATATTTCATCGATAAATGCGGGCATGCTCCTATGATGGAGGTTCCTGAAGAATTCAACAAAATTCTTTCTGAATTTCTTCATAAACTCAGTATAAAAAAATAACTGATCGGCATCTGCTTTTGTTAATACAAATCAGATATTTCTGACTATCTTGACACTGGTTTAATTACAATTAACCCCATTTTCATGTTAACTGCCGAATTAATAGATCACAATATTCCAAGATTACAATTATCAGATTCTGTGGTGAAGGCTAAACAGCTTATTACAGATTATAAGCTTTCTCATTTGCCTGTAGTTTCAGAAAATAAATTTCTGGGGTTAATCAGTGAAGAAGATTTACTTGATGTTGAAGAGGAAAAAATCACCATTGAACATATACAAGAGTTTTTTTTAAATGTTGCTATTCTTGATCATATTCATTTTTTAAATGCAATAAACTTTTGTAATCAATACGAGAGCAATATTGTTCCTATTATTGATTCAAATAAAATATTTTGCGGTGTAATTTCATCAAATACACTATTGAAAGTCATAGGAGAGTTTGCTGGAGCAAATGAAATTGGAGGTATCATTATAATAGAAACAGAAATGATTAACTTTTCAATTTCAGAAATCAGCAGAATTATTGAAAGTAATAATTCAACTATTTTTCATTTGAATACCAATAGAGTGGAAAAAACAGGAAAACTAATTATAACAATACACATCAATAACAGAGAGTTGTCTTCTATTGTTTCAACTTTTGAAAGATTTAAATATAATGTTTTGTATCATTTTGGTGCAAAAGAAATTGAAGATACCACAGACTTCAATTATAGAAATTTGATGAAATATCTCGATTTGTAAAAGATTTTAAATAAGAATCAATATAGTGAATGTGATATTTATACGGTTTAGTTTACTTGTTTTTTTTTCTTTGTTGTTTATAAAAAATCAAGCTCAATCAATTGATGAAAATCCAATTCAATTGATTGCACAAGATACTATAATCAATACTTCAGTTAATTTCATCATCACCGATATTATTATATCAGGGAATCGCAAAACGAAAGATTACATTGTATTAAGAGAAATGAAGTTGAAAAAAGGAGATGAAATTATACCCTCACAATTATTTAGGAAATTATCTGATTCTCGTGATTTAATATACAATACCACTCTCTTTTCAATTGTTGAGTTAACTCCTGTTTTTGAAGACAGCAATAGAATAATCATAAAAGTCAATCTTGTTGAGAGATGGTATATTTATCCAAGTCCTGTTTTCAAACTCGCTGACAGAAACTTTAACGAATGGTATAAAACAAATAAAGCAGATTTTGAAAGAGTTACTTATGGCGTTAAATTTTCTCACAATAATTTTACTGGAAGAGGAGATGAATTTAATATTTTTCTATTGAACGGATATTCAAGAAATTTTACTATTGGATATTCGTTACCTTATATTAATAGAAGTCTTACTTTAGGAGTTTCATTTAAAGCAGGTTATTTGGAAAACAGAGAAGTTGCCTATAAAACAAGTTATTATAATAAAATCCTCACTTATAAAAATAATTATCTCGACAAATCATCTTTATATATTGGAGGTACAATTAGATACAGAAGAAATTATTATAAAAGTCATATTTTTTCTGTTATTTATACCTATACTAAAATAAATGACACCCTAATTACAGAATATTTCAACCCTAATTATTTTAATCTAAACAAATCTAAGGTATCATATTTTGATTTTAACTATAAATTTAAATACATAAAAACCGATAATATAATTTATCCTCTTAAAGGAAAAATTTATGAAATTGGAATTTCAAAAAGAGACTTAGGTTTTTCTGGTGGGTTAAATATGCTATCATTAGGAGTTTCATATAAAAGATATTACAAACACAGTCATGGATTTTATACAAGTTTTGAAGGATTATCAAATATTAAGTTGCCCTTTAAACAAGCTTATATAAACCAGGGAGCAATGGGTTATGGGAATTTTTATTTGAGTGGTCTAGAATACTATGTAATTGATGGAGTTGCAAATGGAATAGCAAAGTTCAAATTAAAAAAGAAAATATTTGGAGTAAATATTCCATTGCCAGTTAAGAGTAAAACGATTCCTTTTATTCCGCTAACAATTTTTGCAAAAACCTTTGTAAATTCTGGATTTGCTTATAACAAAAAAGAATATGAAACAAGACTGAATAACAAAATGTTAGGAACCTATGGCTTTGGTATTGATATCTTAACCTTATACGATGTGAATTTTAACCTTGAGTATAGTTTTAATCAATTAGGAGAAAAGGGGTTATTTTTACATTTTAAAGGGTCGTTGTAATTATATTCTTGTTCCTATAAAAAACGACTAAAATTAAAAATCAATGAAAATTGCAATTTACAGTAGAGGCGTTGAAAATGATCAATTGAAAGATATTGAACAATTTTTATCAGAACTTGTTGCCAATGGAGTTGAGCCTGTTTTCTATCAAGACTTTTTTAATCAATTTTATTCAGCAATTAATTTAAACAATACTCAGTCCTATTCTACTTTTAATTGTTACGAAGATTTAAATGAGAGTGTAGATTGCATCATCAGCTTAGGCGGTGATGGCACCTTATTGGATACAGTTACACTTGTAAGAGATTCAGGGATTCCGATTTTAGGAATTAACTATGGCAGATTAGGATTTTTAGCTAATATAGGAAAGAGTGAAATTAATTCTGCCATTGATGCAATTGTGAATAGAAAATTTGTTGTAGATAAAAGAACCTTGATTCATTTGGAATCAAATCCACCTTTATTTGGTTCGACTCCATACGCATTGAATGAATTTTCAATTCATAAAAAGGACAGTTCACCAATGATAAAAATTCACACTTATTTAAATGGAGAATTTTTAAATACCTATTGGGCAGACGGACTTATTGTTGCAACACCTACAGGTTCAACCGGATATTCGCTAAGCTGTAATGGTCCGGTAGTTTTTCCTGAGAGCAATAGTTTTGTAATAACGCCGATTGCACCACATAATTTAAACATCAGACCTATCATCGTTCCGGACAACAATATTATTTCTTTTGAATTAGAAGGAAGAACTGATGGATTTTTATGTACACTTGATAGTAGAAGAGAATTAATCACAAAAGAATTTCAACTTGCGGTGAAAAAAGAATCTTTTGATATTAACCTAATCAGAATGAATGAAAATAACTTTCTTCAAACCTTGAGAGAAAAATTAAGCTGGGGATTGGACAAAAGAAATTAGGAGTAATAAATTATGACTCATAAGTCTGGAAAAATAAAAACAATCTTTTTTATCTATTGGCTGTTACTACTTTATGTAGTATCGGCATTGATTTGGTGGTTTATTGCATTGTCACAACAAAATAAAAAAATGACAATTTATGAACTGTCGCTATTAAATAAACAAGAGGTTTCTTATCAACAGAGTTATAAAGAAATCATACAAAGTGAGAAAAGGAAAACTACTCAATATATTGGTGAAGGTTCTATTTTTTTATTACTAATAAGCATTGGAGCTATTTTCTTATTCAGAGCTGTTAATAACCAATTAAAAATAAGTGAACAACAGCGTAATTTCATGATGGCAATTACTCATGAATTAAAAACTCCTATTGCTGTTTCAAAGTTAAATCTTGAAACACTTCAAAAGAGAAAACTTGAAACTGTTCAACAGGAGAAGCTTATCAATAATACTCTAAGAGAAGCTGATAGAATGAATGCTCTTTGTAATAATTTATTACTTTCTTATCAAATGGAAGCAAGTGGTTATGAAATAACAAAAGAGCAGATTAATTTATCGCAACTTATTGAAGACTGCATTAGTGATTTTAAAATCAGATTTGGAGAAAGAATTTTTTTATCAGATATCAAAAAAGACGTTTTTATAAATGGTGATTATTTTCTCTTGCAGATAGCAATCAATAACTTAATTGACAATGCTAATAAGTATTCAAGTAAAGATGGGTTGATAAAAATAATTATTAATGAAAATAAACAAATTGAAATTATTGATGAGGGAATTGGAATAACTGAAATAGATAAAAACAAAGTCTTTCAAAAATTCTATCGTTCCGGATCGGAAGCTACACAAAAATCAAAAGGTACAGGTCTTGGATTATATTTAGTTAATAGAATTATTAGCCTTCATCAAGGCAATATTAAAATTGAAGACAATTTCCCAAAAGGCACAAAATTTAAACTCAGTTTTAACCTGACTTCTTAAAAACTAATGAACATAAAGAAATATTCTATATTACTTGTAGAAGATGAAGAAAACCTTCAAGAGGCTTTGAAGCTTAATTTAGAACTTGAGGGCTATGAAGTCAGTAGTAGTTTTGATGGAGCTAGTGCCTTAAAAATGATAAATCAGGAGCATTTTGATTTAATAATTTTAGATGTCATGCTTCCTGAAATTGATGGGATTTCTGTTTGTGAAACCATTCGATTGCAAAACAACATGGTACCAATTTTAATTTTAAGCGCTAAAAATACAAGTGCTGATCGGGTATTAGGATTGAAGAAAGGAGCTGATGATTATTTGACCAAACCTTTTAATTTGGAGGAGTTATTGTTGAGAGTTAATAAGCTCATTAAAAAAAATGAAGCACTTTCATCAAATAAAGTTATCGTTAAAGATTTTTTCAAATTCGGTTCTAATACAATAGATTTTAATGGCTTGATTGGAACAAATAAAAGAGAAGAAAAAATTGAACTCACAAAAAAAGAAGTGATGTTGTTGAAGCTGCTTATTGAAAATAAAAATGAAGTGGTTACCCGGGAAAAAATTTTACAAGTGGTTTGGGGATATAATGTTTATCCAACTACGAGAACGATAGATAATTTCATTCTGAACTTTAGAAAATACTTTGAAGATGATTCCAGAAATCCAATTTACTTTCATTCAGTTAGAGGAGTAGGTTATAAATTTAGTGCCGTTTAAATTTACAAATCTCCAAGCTGTGGACGAATTAAAATTTCTTCAACAACTGCTTGTTTAGAAAGTTTTGTTGCTGCAAATATCATTTCTGCAATATCCTTTGCCTCCATTATTCTATTGCTTGAATTATCATAATCACCCCATGTATCTGTATAGACTGCTCCTGGAAAAACTGCGGTTACTTTGATTCCAAAGATTTTTAATTCGTGTCTAAGATTTTGACTAAAACCATTTAATGCGAATTTGCTCACGCTGTAACTTCCGCCACCTTCATACGCTTGTAATGAAGCAATCGAACAAAGATTAAAAATATGTCCTGATTTTTTTTCTATCATTGATGGCACTAAAGCTCGGGTTAAATGATATGCACTGTAAAAATTAAGATCCATCATTTGCTCCATTTGATTATCTTCTTCATTAAAGCAGTTTCCTGGTTTATAAATTCCTGCATTATTAATCAGCACATCAGGTGTTCCTAGATTTAAACAGAATGCCGTAAATTTTGCTGTTTCTGTTTTTTTTGAAAGATCGGCTTCGAAAATATCAATTTGTATTGTTGAAAACTGTGATGATATTTCTTTTTGAGCTGTTAATAAATGTTCTTTTGATTTCGAACATAAAATTAAATGATATCCTGCCTCTGCAAACTTTAAAGCAGTAGCTTTCCCAATTCCTCTACTTCCTCCTGTTATTATAACAATCATAAAATTATTTAAGTAGTCAAATATAATTACCTTGCAAACATTACATAAAGATAACCATCGATTATTAAAATTTATGCGGAAATATAATCACCTTTTTTTTGATTTAGATCATACACTTTGGGACTTTGATACCAATTCTAAATTGACGCTTGTTGATATTTTCAAGGAGTTTGATCTGAGCACAAAAATTTCCGGACCATTTGATGATTTCTATACTCAATATTTGCATCACAATAAGATTCTTTGGGAGAGATACCAAAACGGTTTTATTTCTGCAGACGAATTGAAATGGCGAAGGATGTGGCGTACTTTACTTGATTTCAAAATTGGAGATGAAGTATTAGCTAAATCTTTGAGTCAACGTTTTTTGGAAATACTTCCTACCAAAGAAAATTTGTTCCCACATACCATTGAGATCTTAAATTATCTCACTGAAAAAAAATATGCCATCCATCTTATAACCAATGGATTTGAAAAAACACAATGGAGTAAATTAAGAAACAGCAAGATGGAACATTTTTTTGAACATGTAATTACCTCCGAAGGAAGCAACAGCATGAAGCCCGAAAAAGAAATTTTTGATTACGCTTTACAAAAAGCTAATGCTTCAGTATCCGAATCTATTATGATTGGTGATAATCTTGAGGCAGATATTAAAGGAGCAAAAGATGCAGGATTAGATACAGTGTTTGTAAATCATATCAACGCAAGTACAAATATTGAACCTACCTACATCATTTCACATTTAAACGAATTGGAAAATATATTCTAAAAAAAGAGCCCCGATATTCGGGGCTTTATTTTATTAGTTAGATTTCATTTCTGCAGTTTTTTCACTCTTCTCTTCTTTATCTTTACTGCAACTGCTTTTTTTCTTGCAACAAGTTTTTCCTTTTGCACATTTTTTCTTTTGATCTTTGTCTTGTGCGAATGTAACTCCTGTTACTAACAAAGCTGCTGATAATAATACTAGTACTTTTTTCATTTTATTTAGTTTTAATTTTTTAAGAAGATAAATTTAAGCATAGTATGTCTAAAGTCAAACATAAATTATGTTATTTTTTACAAAACCCCAATCACTGAAACCCCTCCTTTAACTACTTCGTTTAAAGACACATTAACTTTTGTACCAATAGGTAACAACAGATCTACTCTACTGCCGAACTTAATAAATCCCAACTCTTCACCCTGCTTAACTTGTTGACCTACAATCGAATAGTTAACAATTCTTTTGGCAACTGCCCCCGCTATTTGTTTAACTAAAATTTCTTTTTCATCCTTTTTTAGTACAACAGAATGTCTTTCATTTTCTGTTGAAGACTTTGGATTCCAGGCCACTAAATACTTGCCTTTATGATATTTGCTATAAACTACCTCTCCCGAAATTGGATTTCTGTTTACATGTACATTCAATGGACTCATAAAAATGGAGATTTGTAGTCTTTTATCTTTAAAATACTCCTCATCATAAACCTCTTCTATTACTACAACCTTTCCATCACAAGGCGATGTAAATAAACTATCGTTAATAGTTAACCTTCTTGATGGTATTCTGAAAAATGAAACAATAAAAATAAAAAATAATGAAGTCAAAACAACTAAAAAGTCACAAAACCAAGCATTACTTACAAATTTGCAAATCAATAGTTTCAATGCAATTAATGCAACAGCAACTACAGTTATGGTTCTATATCCTTCGCGATGTATTGTCATACTTTTTACTTTTAGAAAAGTAAAGGTACAACGAAGAGCTAGTTTATCCTTTAATTAATGTAAAAATTATATAGTAAATAAAAACAGCAGGAGTTGCAATCAACAAAGAATCGAATCTGTCTAAAAATCCGCCATGTCCCGGCATAAAACTTCCACTGTCTTTTATTTTAGCTGTTCTCTTCAATTTGCTTTCCAATAAATCTCCAAGGGTACCAAATATTCCGCAAATCGCTGAAATAATAATGTTGCTTTGGATGTTTTTGTTATCATGTAAAATAAATTCTGTTCCAATAAAGATCAATAAAACACAAAGAATTACTCCTCCGATTGTGCCCTCCCAGGTTTTTTTAGGAGATATTTTACTAAAAGGAGTTTTACCAATAAACGATCCAACCAAATAAGCCATAGTATCATTGATCCAAATGGAGAATATGATTAAACAGGGAACATATGAATTGTATATATTGTTTTTAAATAAATCGTAATACTTAAAATTGCATCCAAAGCCGATGAGCAATACAATGGGTACAACTATGTAAAATAATGACACCAAATAAAATTTAAAATCTTTTGGTCCACTAATTAATGTGTGTATTTTGGAGAACTCATAAAGGCAACCAAACATGACTGTGATAAATAACCCGACGAACAGATATCCATTAATGAATAATCCTGATAACATAACTGTAACAAAAATCAATGCCGTTAATGCTCTAGTTTTGAAAGTTTGAATATTAAGTGCCAATTTATTTTAGAGTTTGATTCATTAATTGAAGATATTTTTGTGATTCTTCATTATTTCCTTTTCTTGCATAGGACTTTGACATCAATTCATAAATCACTTTACTTGAATAGTTGAACTTCGATGCCTGATTTCCCAAATAAATTACCTGATTATCGTAGCCTTTATTAAAGCTGGCTATCAGATAATTAGTGATAGACATCGGATTGGTAGTATCTGCTAGATAAGTTCTATTGAAATAATAATAAGCGGAATCAACATTATTCCTTGAAACATAAATAGTTCCCAGATTATTCAGGGCGTAAATTTGTTTGGGCGTGGCTTCTAATGATTGTTTATAATAATTGATAGCCTGAATTGTGTCACCATTCATATAATAAATCAAACCCAGTTTATAAGATGCATCTGAATTCAATGGAAATACCTCGATACTTTTTTTGTAGAATTTGATTGAGTTCTCGATATAATCTTTTTTCAAGTCGGGGTCTGATTCTTTTTCTGCTTTATTCATGTATTCACTACCAATAGCAGCATTGGCTCTGCTACTGTTAGGAACCGTTTTTGATCCTGCTTCAAACAAAGTGAAATTACTCTGCCAGTCTGGACAACGGGAAATACTTAACCCGGTAAATAAGATTAAAAATGTAAAAAAAATAGTGGTTGCTAATTTCTTCTTTTCTCCTGAAAAATCTTTTGTATTAATTTTCAGATATTTTGAAACTATATAAACAATAACTATTGCAAATGCAAGCGAAGGTGTAAATAAAAAGCGCTCTGCAAAAGTAGATCCGTTTAAAAAAAAGAGATTGTTTGTTGGAGAGGTGCTGATGAAAAAATATAAAATTGAAAATGAGAGTATTGGATTTTTTTTGAATTGTAAAATTGAAATGAGTAAAAGTAATCCGTATGATAATAATCCTAACCAAGGTAAAATGTTTGTCCAGTTTACTAACGGAATTTGGTTGTAAGAATAATCCCAGCTTAATGGCCATGGAATAAAAACAAAGCGTAGGTTATAAAAAAGAATTTCCATTTTGGTGGCTGTCGCATCCGCGAAATTTTTTGCTCCTGCCAAAACATTATCTAACAAAGGGATTTGCATGGTATGTGGAACACCAACACTATTTTCAAATGCTGCGCTTCTCATCATAAAATAGATAAAAACTCCTGCAAACAAACTTCCTAATTGAATCAACGCACTCTTTAAATCATTTTTATAAAGCATGTAGTAGCTTAATGGAATAATTACAGCAAAAGCAATTGCACTTTCCTTTGAAAA
>JAIXWH010000104.1 GCA_027484165.1 Chitinophagaceae bacterium
CAACACAGTATACAGGATGTGTTGTTCTTTCCAATGATGAGACCGGAAAATATTTAAAATGTTGATTGTTTCAGAGGTTTAACTGAATCAACTTTTTTAGATAATTGAAACAGTCTTTGAAAATGTCAACCCCATGCGGGTGACATATTTTAAAAAGCAGAGAGTTGGTCAATAAAACCCAGTAGGGGTGAAATATTTCTAAGTATTAAGAAGTAAGTTAATAAATCCCGTAGGGGTGACATATTTCTAGCAGAAAAAGTAAGTCAATAAAAACCCGAAGGGGTGAAATATTTCTAGCAGAAAAAGTAAGTCAATAAAACCCCGTAGGGGTGACATATTTCTAGTCAAATTAAGATATGCAATCCTAATCCAATAAGAAATCAAAATATTATATCTTTCCGTTCATTTTAATCATGAATAATATGCAAAAACAGTTACTTACTACAATCCTGTTAATTATTGCGGGTACAGCTTTTTCACAGAAGAAACCATTGACCAATACCCAGTATTTCAAAAATGATTTTTCAAGCATCATCGCCAATATGCCACAGTCGCCAGTTTGGCTGGATGACCATCGTTTTGTGATGGCTAAAAAAGGAAGTAAAATTATTGTTGATGCAAAAACAGGAAAAGAAGAAAGTGTTCCACAGGGACAAATGATGCCTAAAATAACTCCTAATTTTAATGCTTATCTAAGAGGCAATGATTTGTACATCAAAGAAGTTGATGTTGAGATTCAACTCACTAACGATTCGGCTAAAGAGATGAATCCAACGATAAGTCCCGACAATAAATATGTTGCATACACTAAAAACAATAATCTATACAGTTTAGAAATTGCTACAAAAAAAGAAACACAATTAACCTATGATGGATCTGATTTAATTTTAAATGGTTATGCAAGTTGGGTATATATGGAAGAGATTCTAGGTCGTGCTTCTCAGTACCGTTCATTTTGGTGGAGTCCGGATAGTAAGGGTCTTGCTTTCTTCAGATCGGATGATTCAAATGTGCCAACATATACAATTACGGACGCACCCGGACAACACGGTTATGTGGATGTAATCAGATATCCAAAAGTGGGCGATGCTAACCCTGAAGTAAAAGTAGGAATGGTATCGGCAACTGGAGGAAATATTGTTTGGGCCGATTTTAATGAACACGATGATCAGTATTTTGGATTGCCTTATTGGAAGCCTGATGGAAAAACGTTGTTGGTACAATGGATGAACCGCAAACAAAATCAATTAAAAATATGGGAAGTAGATCCTGCAAACGGATCAAAAAAGCCTTTTCTAACAGAAGAACAAAAGACATGGGTGAGTTTGGATGATGAAGGAAAGAGAGTTACTTTTTTAAATAATGGAAAAGGCTTTATCTACAGAAGTGACGCTAGTGGTTATGATCAGCTGTATTACTATAATATGAATGGAAAGTTGGTTAATCCCATCAATACTGGTAATTATACTGTTACAGATTTGAATTTTATTGATGAAAAAAATAATCTAGTTTATTTTACTGCCAGAAAGGAAAATACAGCCAGAAAAGATTTTTACCGCGTTAATTTAGATGGAAAAAAATTACAAAGATTAACCTTTGGAGATTTTAATCACACATCAGTAAGTTTGTCAACAAATGCTTCTTATTTTGTTACTACCTATAGCAATGCGGTAACTCCAATAAAAATGACATTGGTAAACAACAAAGGAAAAATCATTAAAGAGTTGATAGATTCAAAAGATACACTTTACGATAATACTCAGCTTGCTAAAACAGAAATGATTAGAGTGATGAGTGATGATAGTTTGTTTAGTCTTCCGATGAAAATCACCTGGCCTTTGAATTTGGAGCCAGGGAAGAAGTATCCTGTACTCATTTCAATTTATGGGGGCCCTAATGCAGGAACCGTTTGGGATTCTTGGAGTTTAACAGGCAGTCAACAATGGTATGCAAAGGAGGGCTTAATTCAGGTGGCTATGGATCACAGAGGCAGCGGGCATTTTGGTAAAGCAGGTGTGAATTATATGTATCATAATTTGGGGTACTGGGAGATGAAAGATTATACAACTATGGTAAAATGGTTAATTGCTAACGGTCAGGCAGACCCTAAGAAAATTTGCATCACTGGATTTAGTTATGGCGGCTATATGAGTTCCTATGCATTAACTTATGGTGCAAATGTATTCACTCATGGAATGGCAGGAGGAAGCGTGATTGACTGGGCCCTATATGATTCTCATTATACTGAAAGATTAATGGGAACCCCAAAAGATAATCCTGAAGGTTACAAAACAAGCAACGTGTTGAATTATGCCGACAAATATAAAGGGATGTTACAAATCGTTCATGGTATTGTTGACGAAAATGTACATTTGCAAAACAGTATTCAATTAACCAGCAAACTTCAGGATTTAAAAAAAGATTTTGAGTTTATGACCTATAGTGGCGGTCGTCATGGTTGGCCTGGAAATAAAAATCTTCACTTCCAAAATTTAAAGACAAGATTTATCTACAGATATCTGTTGAAGAAAAAAGTACCAGAAGGGTTCTTGAAGTAATATTCATTACTGCCGGTCTTAGATCGGCAGTTCTTTATACCGCCGGACTTAGTCCGGCGGTAATGTAAGCTTCTTCATCAAACCCCACAATCAATTTCTTGCCTGATTCGATAATGGGCCTTTTGATGATACTATTATGGGTAAGCATGATTTCTATTGCAATTTTTTCATTCAGATTTTTATACTGATCAGCAATTGATTTCCAAGTTGTTCCTTTTTTATTGAAGATAGTTTCCCAGCCCACTTGGGCTATCCAAGCTTTTAGCTTTTGAATTTCAACACCTTCTTTTTTGTAATTATGAAACACAATATCAACCTTATGATTATTTAACCAATCTATTGCCTTTTTTACAGAATTACAATTGGGTATGCCGTATACTACAACTTTACTCATCTTAAAAATCAGGAAGTTTAGGTTTGTTTTTTAATATCGCATCTATCTTTTCCATTACATCTGGAGTAAGCATCGGAACAATATCCAAAGACTTTAAATTTTCCAAGAGCTGTTGTTTTTTTGTAGCACCTAAAATTGCGGTACTCACGTTTGGATTTTTAATACACCAAGCAATACTTAGTGCTGCAGTTGAAACCCCTAGTTTACCTGCCAGTTCTGAAATCTTTTTTACTTTTTTGAGATTATCTTCAAGCATCCAGCGATCTTTTAACCAGTCGAAGCCTTGCAAAGCAAAGCGACTGTTCTTAGGAATGCCATCATTATATTTTCCACTTAATAATCCTGATGCCATCGGACTCCAAATGGTTGTTCCCAAACCCACTGTATAGAAAATACCTAAGTATTCATTTTCCAATTTGTTTCTTTCAAACATATTGTATTGTGGTTGTTCCATGGTTGGTCCAATCAATCTGTATTTTTCAGCAACACGATGAGCTTCCATGATTTCAACACCGCTCCATTCACTTGTTCCCCAATACAACACTTTGCCTTGTTGAATCAAATGGTTCATGGCTAAAACTGTTTCTTCAATAGGCGTACTTTTATCAGGACGATGACAAAAATATAAATCCAAATAATCAACTTGCAATCTCTTCAATGCTTCATCACAAGCTTCGATAACATGTTTTCTACTTAAGCCTGTTTGATTAGGTTTGTTTTCTTTTCCTCTCCAACCGAAATAAACTTTTGAAGAAACTAAAAAGGAAGTGCGATCCCACTTTTTCTTTTTAATAACTCGCCCCATCATTCTTTCACTTTCACCTAATGCATAAATTTCTGCATTGTCGAAAAAATTAACGCCATGATCATAAGCAATGCTCATGAGTTCTTCGGCAGTTTTATCATTGATTTGTTTACTGAAACTTACCCAGCTTCCAAAGGATAGGGTACTTACTTGTAGGCCAGATTTACCTAAGCGACGATATTCCATAATTATAAAAATTGAATTTTGAAGATAACTTATATTTAAACAAAAATTTAAAACAATTGTTGGGGTTCAGGAATGAATGCAGAAAAATAAAACGATGAAAAAAGTTCATTAAGGATTAATTCGGAAAACTCGATGCAGGAACACTTATTCTTCCAACAGAATGCAATATCCTCCAATTTTTAAAATCCTGACTCGACTCCATTCCTAATCCATCAATAACCTCGGTTTTGGTTCTGATTCTAACGGGCTTGTCTGTATAAAATTCAGTTCCTTTATTGTTTCGGTCCCAATACAATTCATTGCAATAAAGCGTATCACCTCTTGCAATATTAATTATCACAACACTGTCTTTTAAAAAAACTTTACTTTGATACTGTTTATATTTGGCATAATGAGCATTCATTTTACTCTCGATGATTTGAGAATCATTATAAAAATCCACATGCAGTGTTTTAGGAAATTCCACATAAGGAACTGTATCCTGAACATTATACATCAATGGCGATGTGAGTGTAGCTTTCGCTTTTCCTGAAATGGTATAATTAAGAACAACATGATCAGCTTCTTCAATCCCTATTTGTTTTTTACTGAAACTTTTTACTTTGTTAGTGTCATTTTCACAGGAGTACAAAAAAATACAGCTCAATAAAAGAGCTGTAAAAGGTTTGATATGAAAATAGAGATGATACATCAAAGTAAACTAATATTAATCGAAAGCTCTTTTTTGGAACCATCTTGCATTCATGGAAATACCAATGTTTAATCTGAAAATTCCTTCATGAAAACTTGATGATGATGGCGTGCCTCTTGCACCAATTTCCACAGATGTGTTTAAGGTAACATATTCGCCTCTGCTTTGAATAGAACGCGGTGTAGACAAAGGAAAGCTTGCGCCACCAGTAAATGCATAATTGTTTCGAACTTCATCCAATTTGAGATAGTCGGGGCCGAAATAAAATCCAGCTCTGTACTTTACATAGTTAAAGTATTTGTTTTTTATGGTGTTACTCTTGATTGGATAATATTCAGCACCCATTCTCAAAGTCCAGTTGCTGTTAACATTTTCTTTTTTATCGTAAAACCTGAAAGATTTACTCCAGTTTGTTTTTTCAAAATCTGCTCCAACAAGCCATTGGTTGTTTTTTGAATGAAAGGACATCCCAAAGCCGATTGTAGAAGGGATAATCACTTTGCCTATACTATCTTGGTATGAATTTATTGTATCTAAATAATAGTCTTCGCCATAACCATTAAAACCAAATGTTCCACAAACCTGAGTTTGTTTTGCATTTAGATTTTCCTGAAGATTAAAAATAGCGCCGAATCTCCAGGTGTTTCCATCAGTGGCATTAAGTAGGTATTGTAATCCGGTATTGATAGAGATTCCGCCCATTGTGGTGGTTGTAGCAGTTTTACCTTTGTAATAAAAAACAGAATCATTTATAAAATAAGTGCTGGTAGCATAATCTTTTGTACCAAAAGTATAACCCAATGCAACACCTACACTCAATTCATTTTTATGTGAGCCCTTGCCTGTTTTTTTGATACCAGTGCTCAAGCTTATCTGATTTAAACCTCCACTGCCTTCATAAACTGTTGAAATGCTGTCAACGCCTGTTTTTCTTTTATCCTCCTGAATTTTATAATTAACCTTACTCACAGGACGCAATCCAAAACCTACTCCCCATGAGGTGCCTCTTTTTTCCATTTTCGAAGAAGATACAGGAAAAGCTACTTGCATGTAAGAGACGGTAGTATTGTTTGACTTATATTTTTCTGTAGTGGTAGTACTTTTTAATGTTCTTGAATCTATCTCAGCGCCTAAATCAAAAATAGTATTTGAAAAGTTTTTGGTGTTGGTAAGATTACCTAAAGAAGCCGGATTGGAAAAGTTGATATTAAATGGAGAACCAAATAATCCATAGTCAGAATATGCAATGCTGAAACCACCCATTCCTCTGTTTACCATATTTTGAGCAGGCGATAAGTCTCCAATTCCAAATCTGGAGAGGGGAGAGTTGTCTTGAGCAAAACTGTTATTATTTAAAAGGAACACTATTGACAATAGAAAAAGCCCTTTTAATTTGTTAGTTGTTAAGTTCACTGAGCGCATACAAACCTTTAAATAAAAAATAATTGTCGGCAAATATCTTGTTTTTAAGCCGAGTTGCAAAAAACTCAGTATTGCCACCGGTTAAGATAGGGTTAAAGTTGCCGTATTTTTGACTGTATCTTTCAATGAAACCCTCGATTTCATTGATAATTCCGTAAACAACCCCTGATTGTAAATTAGTTTTGGTGTCGTAGCCAATAAGTGGCAAATTCCAATCACTTTGAACCAATGGCAACTTGGCGGTATAATCATGCATCGCTTTGAAGCGCATCTCCATTCCGGGTGAAATGCTCCCTCCGAGAAATACCTGGTTTTGATTAATAAAGTTATAAGTGATGCAACTTCCCATGCCAATGATAAGGTTGTTGTTGTTGGGAAACTGATCAGCTGCAGCGGCCAAGAGCGCCAATCGGTCAGCTCCAATAGTATCTGGCTTTGATACTGCAGTGCTAAAGTTGAGCTTGCTGTTTATGCAAACTTTATGAAATTGAGTATGTTCAGTTAATAAGGATTCAATCGACAAATCATGATCAATTACTGAAGCCAGAATAGATTTCGTTGGTTGATATTTATTAATCAGACTTTTCATTTCATCAAGACAGCCATCTTTTAAAATAAAATCAATAACGAGTTTACCATTCGTAAAAACAGCGGCTTTTAATCTGGAATTACCGAAGTCGAAGCAGAGAGTTGTTGTCATTTAGAGATAAAGATAAAGCATTGATGCAAAAACCAGTATGATTATTGAGGTTTTGAAATCAATCTAAACCTTTTGAATACTCGATTTATACTCTAAAAATGCCTTTATTTTATTAACTTTGCCCGGCATTATAACTATAAAAATGCAGATTACTGACCAATGCAATTATTGTGCGATGCACAATAATCATATTAATCAATAGTAATGAAAATATATTTCAGATTATTAGCTTACATCAAACCTTATGGCAGGTTCATCATCCCCTTTTTTATATTCACCTTAATTGGCGCACTATTCAATGTTTTTCAGTTTGCCTTGCTGATTCCATTGCTCAATTTTTTGTTTACTAAAGAAACGCCCGAGTTTATTTTACAACATGCTACGGCACCCAAATTTTCCTTTTCTAAGGATTATTTTATTGATGAATACTATTATCAAATCCATCATTTTAAATCAATAAATCCCGTTTATGCGCTATACTTAATGGCAGGTATAATTGTTATTGCGGTATTGTTTACCAACATGTTTTCCTATTTGGCCGATCGTCAACTCATTAAAGCGAGAACTTTTCTGGTAAAAAATGTGAGAGAAGCTATTTTTTCAAAAATAAATCATCTGCATCTTGGTTATTTTACCAAAGAACATAAAGGAGATTTATTATCTCGGATGAACTCTGATGTTTTTGAAATTGAATCTGTGGCCGCTAATTCAATTGAGGTTATCTTCAAGCAACCTTACATGATAATTGCTTATTTTATAGGGTTGTTTTTGATTTCAGTAAAGCTTACTTTATTTACATTAATCATCATTCCGATATCTGCAACTGGAATTGCAATTGTTACCAAACGATTGAAAAAAGAAGCTCAGGATGCACAGGCTTCGTCGGGCAGATTGCTGACAATTATTGATGAAACACTTACAGGAATGAGAATTATTCGTTCATTCAACGCCACTCAGTTTATTCAAAAGAAATTCAGCAAGGAAAATGATTTTTACAGAAACGCGATTTTAAGAGGATTTGCAAAACGACAATTGGCGCCAGCTTTTTCAGAAGTTTCTGGCGTTATGGTTGTTGCCGCTATTTTGGTTTATGGTGGAAATTTAATTTTGAGTAGTAATGAGAATGATGCAAATGTATTAAGTGCAGGTTCATTCATAGCTTTCTTGGCTATGTTCTCACAAGTGATTCGTCCTGCAAAAGGAATGGTAAATGCATTGGCAAACATTCAAAGAGGACAAGCTGCAGGAGAAAGAATTTTGCAAGTTATAGATACTCCTATTCAAGTAACAGATAAAGCAGATGCCATTGATTTAATCTCTTTCAACCAGAAGATTTCGTTCAATGATATTCATTTCAGTTACTCCGACAAAAAAGTGATAGATGGCATTTCATTCACCATCAACAAGGGTGAAACTATTGCACTTATTGGTCCTTCGGGCGTGGGCAAATCTACTGTTGCAGATTTTCTGCCTCGTTTTTATGATGTAACATCAGGCGAAGTTTTAATTGATGGAAAAGATATCCGTGACTTCAAAATGGAATCACTAAGAAGCCACATGAGTTTTGTTACACAAGACACCATGCTTTTTAACGACAGCATCTTCAACAACATTGCATTGGGTAAACCGGATGCAACAATGGAAGATGTTATTGCAGCAGCAAAAGTGGCGAATGCTCATGATTTCATCATGGAAACGGAAGAGGGTTATCATACGAATATTGGTGACCGTGGGGTTAGGTTGTCGGGCGGACAAAGACAGCGTTTAAGTATTGCCAGAGCAGTATTTAAAAATCCGCAAATTTTAATTTTAGATGAAGCCACATCCGCATTGGATACCGAATCAGAAAGATTGGTGCAGGAAGCCTTAACTAATTTGATGCAAGGTAGAACAACATTGGTAATCGCACATAGATTAAGTACCATCAAACAAGCCGATGAAATCATTGTGATGCAAGAAGGAAAAATTGTAGAACGCGGAAAGCATGTTGATTTGATTGAGAAAGAAGATGGAATTTATAAGAGGCTTACTATTTTACAGAAAGTGGGGTAGGTGATTTGTTTTATAAATCATTTTCTTTGCTTACTTTCTTTCGATGCAGATTTCCTTTTGTCATCAATGTAGAATTGTATTTTAATCGCTCCCAGAATTTTATCAAAAAGAAAAAGAACGGTTTATTACAGATTGAATTGCTCAACTCAGAGCCGCCGGCATAGAATTTGGTGCATGGTGTTTGAATATATCTCGCCCTTAATTTTCTTCCATATTTTTTAATAAAAGGTTTACGATGAAGTTCAAGATCTTTTAAATTTCCGCTACTTAAATGTTTTACCATAAAAGGTATAACATAGCTTGAGTACCCCAGAAAGTCTGCAATGAAACAAAGATCAGTTCCGTAAAAATGAAATCCTGAGATATCATCAGAAATCGTTAGTCTTTTTTCTGCTTTTATGATGAGCAGATTTTCATCAAGTGAAGAAACTTTGCAGGGCAGATTTTCACTGATATCAATTCTTCCGGAAGTATTGATGTACATGATATCCTGATGATAACCCTTAGCTCCTGCATTTCCGCAAATGGCCCATTTGTCATCAAGCTTATTCAGATGGTTCAAACAACTCATTAAGGTTTCTTTAGTATCAATACATCTTACATCTTGATGCACTATTACTATGTATTTTCCTTTCGCATGATTTAAAAAATAGCGTATCGCATGATAAGCATCAGCAACATTTCCTTTTGAATTATCAACGTTTAAAAACTCGGAGTCATCAGCAAATCCTTTTTCTTGAAAAGTGGATTTCATTAATTCATATTCGTCCCATTGAGTAATTAGGGTGCATATAGAAAAAGTGAAAAGGTATTTTTGCTGCTCCATTTGTAGCTAGATTTTTTTTATTTTTTTTTGTTTGATGCTATTTAAAATCAAATCAGTCACTTCTTTCAAAGTCCTTGAATTTTTACTTTCTTTTAGAATTGCATACAGTCTAATTTTGGATTGATTTGCCTTTTTAATACTTGAAAAAAACAACCGCAATGATTTTATAAAATAAAACTTACCTGTTATTAAAGAAAAAATCAATTCAGGAATGAGTTGTAAAAACCATAATGACAATTCGATGTAATTTAAATGTATGAAGTGCAAATACATTTTATTTCTGTAGTAAATAGTTTTGATAAAGTTCTTACTGTTTTTAGATTTTATAGTTACAGATACCTGGTGCCTACAAATGGAAAAGTGTTCATAATAACATTTCCAACCAGCTCGCCATGCTCGTAAACTCAGGTCGTAATCCTCAACATAAAAAGGGGCATAGAGCTCATCAAATCCTCCAAGTGTGATTAATTTATTCCTGTCAACCAATGCATTCGCACCTGATAGATACATCGAGTATAGCCAATCGTTAGGATTGGGATTTTCGGCTAAATAATTCCCTGTAGTTTTAATTTTTACTCCATGGAAAGCCGGATATTTTGCACCATCCTGAATGCCATCATCGTTCCAGTTCAAAATTCGTCCCATCACACCAAAAGTGTCTTCATTAACGAAGTAACGCAATTGAGGCTCAAAATAGCTTTCAGAAACTTTTACATCGCTGTTTAATAAAAAAACCAAATCATAATTTGCAATTTTGATTCCTCTATTTATTGTAGGAGAAAAGCCGGAATTTTCCTCATTTAAAATCAATTTAACTTGGGGATAGTGTTGCCTAATCAACGCTACGGAATCGTCGGTTGATTTATCATCACAAATGATGACTTCATAAGAAAGCTTTGAAGCTACCAGTGCTTTGAATAAAGCATCCAGCACCTCAACCAGTAAATTTTTTCCGTTGTAATTGGGGATTACAACGGATATGCCTTTAGTCATTGTTTCAGCCGTCTTTAAAACAAAGAACGTAAAGATTCGGCGTTGACGCAAAAAAAACTCAAACTCTTTTACATTTTTGCAAGTAACTTATTTAATATTGCAATATGTGGGATAAATTAAAAAATGAAATAGCAGCAAGAGATTTCAAATCTTTGGCCAGAGCTATTTCTTTGGTAGAGAATGAAGTTGAAGGATATGAAGATTTTTTAGTTTCATTACCAACGAATGAACATACACAGGTTATTGGCTTAACCGGTCCTCCCGGTGCAGGGAAAAGTACATTAACAGATGCATTGATTGAGAAGATGATTGCTGAGAATAAAAAGGTAGCAGTACTTTGTATAGATCCTTCTTCGCCATTTAATCTGGGAGCACTTTTGGGCGATAGAATAAGATTGAGTCAATGGTATACACAACCCAACGTTTTTATCAGATCCTTGGCTTCGAGAGGCTCATTGGGTGGATTAAATCCCAAGATTATTGAAATTGTGGACGTAGTCAAATTGGCTGACTTTGACTTTATTATTGTTGAAACCGTTGGAGTTGGACAAAGTGAAATTGAAATTGCAGGCCTTGCAGACACAACCGCAGTAGTGTTGGTTCCCGAATCCGGAGATGAAATTCAAACAATGAAGGCGGGTTTAATGGAAATAGCTGACATATTTGTGGTGAATAAATCAGACAGACCCGGTGCCGATTTGTTTCTGAAAAATTTGAGACAGATGCTCGCTCCTGTATTTCAAACTCAAAAAAATGAAATTCCAATCATTCCAACAATTGCAGATCAGAAAAAAGGAATCGATGATATTTTTAAATGCCTGATAAACCAAAGTAAAAAAGAAACTTCCAAAAAAAACTGGCTATTGACTGAAAAAGTTTACCAATTGATTCAGAGAGACAGAATGAAGGACATTGATAAAAAAAAATTATCAAATCAGATTCTGAAACAAAAAACAGATTGGAATCTTTATCGCTTTATAAAACAGTATAAAAAATAGATTATTTTTTCACTTTTTGTTTTTGGAATATATAAAAGGGAGATTTAAGATAACCTTTCAACAAATATCCAAGGGCTTTAAAACTGAAATGATTTCTTTTGGAAACTTCACGAAATGATTTTAAGGGTGTAATGAAATCTCCTTTTCTGATATAATCTCTGCAAATGTGATAAACAAATTTAAAATTCACTAAAGAGAATTCTTTATGATAATTCAATTTAGCTTTCATGAATTGATTATCTAAAATCAACAAGATTATTTTTTTCAGATCATTCAGGTTGTTTTTATGCGTATGAATTTCAATAACGTCATCAGTTGGCAATCCTGCCAATTTATGATCGTGAATCAATGAAGACGCGTAGTAGTTTTTAGGATTTGTTAGTATGACCTTCGGTAATTTTTTAGCCCATTGTGAAGTGGTTAACCAGGTAATGCCACTAGAGCAACCAATAAATAAATTACAGTATTTTGTCAATTCTGCGTTTTCTCTGAAAGTCAATTCACTTCCATCAATAATTTGATTATTGGTATTTAAAATCTTTTTGTTAGACGACAAGATAAAAATGACATCCTTATTTTTAGAACTAATAGAAGTTAATAATGGCAAAAGATAATCAGAATGAAGATTTGATTTAAAACTTTGAGGACCACATTCTATCAAAACAACCTTCTTAAATTGAGATAAATTGTTTTTTTGAGCAAATATTGCAACTCTATCAATTTCAGTTTGTTTCAGAAAAATGATTGGGTCTTGTGGAACTGTAATTTTATGTGGGTAATTTCTGTAAATCGATGACCTTATACCCCCATCAAAATTTAAAACATTGTCTCCATGAATTTGCAGACAAAATACATGATCAAATTCCCCTTTTGATTTTTTATCGTATGCAATTTTTAAAAGCTCGTTCCACTCATCAATAATTGTTATCGTATTTTTTGTTTCGATTTCCCAAATATTATCGATGTAAGGATTGTATTCAATAGATTGTCTACAGTGATTGTTAACCATCCAAGTCAAATAACATCCCGGAAAATCAACTTCTTTAATTTGCCTGGCAATTACGGTTCCATATAAACAATCTCCGTTGGAATTTAATAAAACTATTAAGATTTTTGGGTGAGACATTTATTCAAAAATACTTTTATCAGTCAGTTCATTTTTTGTTAATTACAAACAGTTTTTTAAACTATTTTAAAATTGATCACTTTCTATTGTACTTTTTAAAAGCGATTTTCTATTCTTAAATTGTTCAAGTATGAGATTAATTTTTTCTTTCGTTTCTCCACCACCTCCAACCAATAAACCCAATAATTGCAAATGGAGCCAGCATCAAATATATTATCCCATTATTCAAACCCAAAGCTGGTTTTTCACCCAACTGAGAAGCTGTTTTTGTGCACATAGAACATTGTGCTTTTGCAACGAAGGACAATGCAAGCAATAAAACACAAATTATTATGGAAACGATTCTGTTTTTCACTTTGTAAAGGTAATTACAAAAAACAAATCGTCCCACGGTTTTAAAGCGTGGGACGATAAATATTTATTATCTTAAAAATGAACTTTATGCCTCTTGTGTCATTGATTTTGAAACACGCTTACGGTCATCTTCATTTAAGATGGTTTTTCTTAAACGAACACTCTTTGGCGTTACTTCAATACACTCGTCTTGTTGAATGTATTCCATACATTCTTCCAATGTCATCAAGATTTTAGGTGCAGCTCTGCTCGCATCATCCGATCCGCTCGCTCTGTGGTTAGTCAGTTTCTTCGCTTCTGTAGCATTTACCACTAAGTCTCCTGGCTTAATGTGTTCTGCAATGATTTGCCCTGCATACACATCATCACCTGGATCTACAAAGAAACGTCCACGATCCTGTAATTTATCAATTGAGTAAGCTGTTGTTTTTTCTGTTGTCTTAGATAACAATACACCATTGTTTCTTCCGGGAATTGCACCTTTCCACGGCTTGTATTCTAAAAAGCGATGTGCCATTACAGCTTCACCTGCAGTGTTGGTCAACATGTTGCTTCTCAATCCTATCAAACCTCTTGAAGGAATTTCAAATTCCAGATGTTGCATTTCGCCTTTGGTTTCCATGATCAACATTTCACCTTTACGTTGTGTGACCATGTCAATTACCTTACCACTGAATTCTGCAGGAACATCCACTACCAAATTTTCATAAGGCTCGTGTTTTTTTCCATCTATTGTTTTAACTAACACTTGAGGCTGACCAATAGTCATTTCAAATCCTTCTCTTCTCATGGTTTCAATTAAGATACCTAAGTGAAGAATTCCTCTTCCATAAACTAAGAAGCTATCTGCACTGTCACTATCCTCAACTCTTAATGCTAAATTCTTTTCAGTTTCTTTGAACAAACGATCACGTAAATGTCGGCTCGTTACAAACTTTCCTTCTTTACCAAAGAAAGGAGAGTTGTTGATACCAAACAACATGCTCATGGTAGGTTCATCTACACTGATAATCGGTAGTGCTTCTGGATTTTCAACATCAGCAATAGTATCTCCAATATTAAAATCATCTAACCCTACCACTGCACAAATATCACCTGCAAAAACTTCAGTTGCTTTCTTCTTACCCATTCCTTCAAACACGTAAAGTTCTTTGATTTTCATTTTCTTGATGGAGCCATCAGCTTGCATCAATGCTATTTGTTGGTTCTCC
Organism: Chitinophagaceae bacterium; assembly: GCA_027484165.1. Taxonomy (GTDB): domain Bacteria; phylum Bacteroidota; class Bacteroidia; order Chitinophagales; family Chitinophagaceae; genus Ferruginibacter. Next base: position 14,317 of record JAIXWH010000104.1, read on the forward strand.
TTCAAGCTTCCACGCGCTACTTTACCCACGGCAATTCTTCCTAAGAAAGAAGAGTAGTCCAAAGAAGTGATTTGCATCTGAGAATATCCTTCATTTACTTTAGGAGCAGGTACATATTCGATAATACCATCCAACAATGGAGCGATATTGTCGATTGGAGTCAATGAATTATTAAACCAGCCATTTTTTCCTGAACCATAAAAAGTAGGAAAATCCAATTGCGCTTCTGTTGCATCTAAGTTGAAGAACAACTCAAATACCGCATCATGCACTTCATCCGGACGGCAATTCGGTTTATCAACTTTATTGATAATAACAATAGGACGTAAACCTAAAGCCAAAGCTTTTTGTAATACGAAACGAGTTTGTGGCATTGGTCCTTCAAAAGCATCCACCAATAACAATACGCCATCAGCCATTTTTAACACTCTTTCCACCTCACCTCCAAAATCCGAGTGACCAGGAGTATCGATTACGTTAATCTTAACGTCTTTATAAGTTACAGATACGTTTTTACTGAAAATGGTAATACCTCTTTCTCTTTCAAGGTCGTTATTGTCCATGATCAACTCTCCGGTTTCCTGATTTTCTCTGAAAACCTTTGTAGCGTGTAAAATCTTGTCTACCAATGTTGTTTTTCCATGATCTACGTGAGCGATAATGGCGATGTTGCGAATATTCATTTTGATGTTTTGTAGGGTTAGTTTTAGCTAAGTGCCGGCAAATAGGGCTTACATCTTGAGGGCTAAAGGGCTAACCACCTGTTTTTTGACGCGCAAAGGTAACACAATTCGGCCGGTAAACAAGGCCAATTGAGGAAAATGTTATTTCCTTAATAGTGCAACCTTGATTGGAACCTCATTTAATGGAAATAACCATGTAATTTTATAAATCCGAAAAGTCATCAATGTCATTTAAGCTTTTTTCAGAATATACACCCTCAGGAGACCAACCTACTGCAATTCAGCAGCTTACGCAGGGAATCCTTGAAAGAGAGCGTTATCAAACACTCTTAGGTGTTACAGGTAGTGGAAAAACATTCACCATGGCCAATGTAATTCAGAATTTACAACGCCCAACGTTGGTACTGACTCATAATAAAACATTGGTGGCTCAGTTGTATGGCGAGTTCAAACAGTTTTTTCCTGAAAATGCAGTGGGCTATTTTGTTTCTTATTACGATTATTATCAACCTGAGGCGTACATGCCGGTTACCAACACCTATATCGAAAAAGATTTAAGCATCAATGAGGAACTCGATAAATTAAGATTACAAGCCACAGCACAATTGCTCAGTGGCAGGAGAGATATTGTAATCGTAGCTAGTGTGAGTTGTATCTATGGCATGGGAAACCCTACTGAATATGAAAATGGAATCATCAGAATCCATCAGGGTCAAATCATTTCTCGCCAGGGGTTTTTACATTCATTAGTCAATTCGCTATATCACAGGAGTCAGGGTGATTTTGAAAGAGGTTCGTTTAGGGTTAAGGGTGATACTATTGATATCAATTTGCCCTATGTAGACTTTGGTTATCGCATTTGTTTTTTTGGAGATGAAATTGAATCTATCGAAACTTTAGAATTGACAAGCGGAAAGAGAATCAGCACTGTTGAAAATGCAGCCATCTTTCCGGCAAATCTTTATCTCGCACCTAAAGACATGATGGCACAGGTGATTAGCGAAATACAAGATGAATGCGCAGCTCAGGTAGAATATTTTAAAAGTGCCGGCAAGTATATCGAAGCCCAACGAATAGGTGAACGTGTTAATTATGATTTAGAGATGATCAGAGAATTGGGTTATTGTTCGGGTATTGAAAACTATTCCCGTTTTTTCGACAGAAGAAAGCCAGGCAATCGCCCTTTCTGTTTGTTAGATTATTTCCCTAAAGATTTCATTACCATTATTGATGAAAGTCATCAAACCATACCTCAAGTAAGTGGTATGTATGGCGGCGACAGAAGTAGAAAGCTCACTCTTGTTGATTATGGCTTTAGGTTACCATCGGCAATGGATAATCGCCCGCAAAATTTTAATGAGTTTGAAAGCATCACTGATCAAACCATTTTTGTATCGGCAACACCTGGAGATTATGAATTGCAAAAATGCGGAGGGGTTGTTGTAGAACAAGTGGTAAGACCAACAGGATTGTTAGATCCTCCAATCGAAGTGAGGCCCACTTTGAATCAAATTGATGATTTGTTGGAAGAGATTGACAATAGAATCATAAAAGGAGACCGTGTTTTGGTTACAACTTTAACCAAACGAATGGCAGAGGAATTACATAAGTATCTGGAACGCATAAACGTAAAATCAAAATATATTCATAGTGATGTAGATACGCTTGAAAGAGTGGAGATTTTAAGAGAATTGAGATTAGGAACAATAGATGTTTTGGTAGGTGTGAATTTATTAAGAGAAGGATTGGATTTGCCGGAAGTTTCTTTGGTAGCAATTATGGATGCAGATAAGGAAGGGTTTTTAAGAAATGAAAGAAGTTTGACCCAAACAGCGGGTAGAGCGGCAAGAAATGCCGATGGACTTGTAATCTTTTATGCAGACAAGATCACAGGAAGTATGCAGAAAACAATAGATGAAACGCAAAGAAGAAGAGAGAAGCAGATTGCATATAATACTGAGCATGGCATCACACCAAAAACGATTAAAAAAACTGTTGATCAAGTAATGGCGCAAGGAAGTGTTTTGGATGTTAAAGGTTACGATCCTTCTAATCCTTATGCACTTCAAACGGAACAACAGGTACCCATAGCTGCAGAAAACGAACACGAATACAAAACGATTCCTCAACTGGAGAAAGCCATCAAACAGACGAAAAAAGAAATGGAAAAAGCAGCAAAGGATTTAGATTTCATGGAAGCAGCCAGACAAAGAGATGTCATGTTTGCCCTGCAGAAAAGATTAGAAGAAATGAATCAATAGTTGTGGCATTTATACCACAGCTATTGATCGACAAAAAAGCCCACCATTTAAATGGTGGGCTTTTTTGTTAATTATATCTTTTAGAATGATTAAGGTATAAAATAAGTATCCAATACTCTATGTGTGGTTGAAGGAGTGCTTCCAGGGAAAGTATCATTAGTAATTCTTTCAATCAACCCAATTCCTCTTGCATAAAAGTAATCAGCTGTTGATATAGTTGTTGGGAATGGTAAAGGAGGAATTACTGCAGAAACCACCTGGTGTATTTGAATAACATCATTATAGGTAACACCCAAAACAGTTCTGCTTGCAAATGAGCCCACTAATGAATAATTTACGGTTACATTAAATCCTGAAACACTGTAGTTGTCTGTCCATGGAGCAGTTCCTGGAAATGACTTTATCAATGTACTTTTTACTTGAACGGGCCCTGTTCCTGGGTCAATATTTAAAATCAGTGTTGTGATTTGATTGATGCTATCGCAATTATGATATACAGTATCTCCTGCTTGAGTTAAAGTGATGTCATATACTTTTCCACTAATCAAAGTGTCACCTAATATTGTAATGTTATCGGTTGCAGGAGTAGCTACCCCATCTGTAGTATCAATATAATTGTAAACGGAGTTGTCGCACCAAGGTTGATATAAACATGCTTTACACGTATTATTTGTAATTAAAGTGGTGAATAAGCCTGATGTACTAAACGCACTCAATCCACTTGAACAAGCCGTTTGTATTTGAAATTCATAATCACTGCCTGGAGCCAACCCGCTAATTGTTGTAGAATTACTATTAGAACTTATTGGTGTTACCCAAGAAGAAGAACCTACGACTCTGTATTGAATATTATAAGTAAGAGCTCCTGCAACTGCACTCCAGCTTAATGTTGCATCTGTCTCGGTTATGTTAGTAGCAACTAAACCTGTTGCAACATCACATGAAGTTGAACTGCCTGATGGTATTAAAGTGGTAGATCCGGAAAAAGCACTCGCACCTGTTGTACACACAGATTGAACCTGAAACTCATAAGTACTTGCATTGTTAAGGCCACTAATTACAATTGAATTTGATGATGCCAAATCAGAATACCACTGAGTTGTACCAAGAACTCTATATTGAACATTATATGAAATTACTCCGGTTACAGCAGTCCAACTTAAATTAACAGATCCTGCAATTGTTGAACTCCCAGAAATACCGGATGGTGTTCCGCAAGAATTGCTTCCTCCTCCGTTATTAGTAGTGTCGGGAGCTCCGGGTAAATTTCCATTTTCTTCACTCAATTCTTTTTCGCAAGAAATAAATAATAATGAGGCAATAAAAGCCAACAATGAAAGTTTAATAAAACGATTCATAAAATAAATTTTCACGAAAATAATTGATATTAACGATTTAACCATTAAAAAACAGCCAATTTATGATATAACTAGATTGGCAGTTTTTCAGGTTTGAAGATATTTCAAACTCCTTTTCCTTCAATTGTTTTACTTTTATGCCATGGCAAAAAAATTATACTTATTGGACGCAATGGCCCTTGTTTTCAGAGCTTACTATGCTTTAATCAGAAGTCCAAGAATCACAAGTAAAGGAAGAAATACCAATTCGCAGTTCGGATTTACCAATACTCTTATTGATTTAATCAATAACCAAAAGCCAACACACATGGCTGTTTGTTTTGATACACATGCTCCAACAGAACGACATGTGGATTTTGCAGATTATAAGGCAAACAGACAAGAAGCCCCAGAAGATATTATTTCAGCAATACCCGATATCAAAAGAATTATTGAGGGATTTAATATTCCGGTGGTGGAACTGGATGGTTTTGAAGCTGATGATATTATAGGCACTTTGGCTAAACAGGCAGAGAAGGCTGGATACGAAGTGTATATGGTAACTCCTGATAAAGATTATGGTCAACTCGTTTCTGAAAATATTAAAATTTATAAACCTCCCTATCAGGGAAGCACACACGAAATTTTAGGTCCGAAAGAAATTTGTGAAAAATGGGATATTGAAAATGTAAATCAAGTGATTGATATTTTAGGAATGATGGGCGATGCAGTTGATAATATTCCGGGTATTCCGGGAATTGGAGAAAAAACAGCTGTAAAGTTGCTAAAAGAATATGGTTCCATTGAAAAGGTATTAGAAAATGCAGACCATATCAAAGGCGCTATGGGCGATAAGATTCGTAATGGTAGAGATAAAGCCATCATGAGTAAAAAGTTGGCTACGATTATTACAAGTGTGCCAGTAGAATTTCATGAAGAAAATTTCAGATTAAAAGAGCAACATAAAGAAAAACTAACTGAAATTTTTACTGAGCTGGAATTTAAATCATTGGGAAAAAGAATTTTAGGGGAAGACATTCAGGTAGTTACAGAAAGCAGACCTGCACAAAATAATAATGGGCAGATGGATTTGTTTGGGAATGCGGTTGAAATGCCTTCAACCAATACGGCCTCTTCTGAAAAATCGGAGCCTTCATATACAGTCGTTGATAAAAATATCAACAATACTAAGCACGACTATCGGTTAATAGTAGACGAAAAAGATTTAAAAGAGTTGATTAATAATCTTAACAAAGCAAAGGAAATTTGCTTTGATACGGAAACAACAAATATCGATGCCAACCTTGCGGAATTGGTGGGAATGAGTTTTGCTGTTGAGAAAGGGGAAGCGTTTTATGTTCCTTTATCTTCTGATAGAAAAGAGTGTACCGCTTTGCTTAATCAATTCAAGTCATTGTTTGAAGATGAAAGTAAATTATGGATAGGACAAAATATCAAATACGATTTGTTGGTATTCAAATGGTACGGCATAGAAATTAAAGGAAAGTTTTTTGACACCATGCTTGCCCATTATGTAATTGAGCCCGAAGGAAAAAGAAGCATGGATGTTTTGAGTGCTAAGTACTTAGGATACGAGCCTGTTCACATAGAAGAGCTGATAGGAAAAAAAGGAAAAAATCAAGGCAATATGCGTGATGTTGAACTCGAAAAAATAAAAGAGTATGCAGCAGAAGACGCAGACATCACATTGCAACTAAAGCAAATTTTCCTACCACAAATCATTTCTAATCAGGTTGACAAAGTTTTTTATGATGTGGAGAATCCTTTAGTTCAGGTGCTGACTGATATGGAGTTTGAAGGCATAAAAGTAGATACTGATTTCTTGCATGCGTATTCAAAAGAATTAGACAAGGATGCTAAAGCGGCAGAAGAATTGGTATACGAACAAGCAGGTGTAAGATTTAATCTAGCATCACCTAAACAATTAGGCGAAGTATTGTTTGAAAAATTAAAACTCGATCCTAAAGCAAAAAAAACCAAGACTGGTCAATATGCAACAGGAGAGGATATCCTTGCTAAATTAGCACCTCAGCATAAAATCTGTAATGATATTTTAACCTTTAGAGAACTCACCAAATTGAAATCTACTTATGTTGATGCATTGCCGGAATTGATTAATCCTAAAACAGGAAGAGTGCATACGAGTTATGCTCAGGCCGTTGCGGTTACAGGAAGGTTGAGCAGCAATAATCCAAATTTGCAAAACATTCCTATCAGAACAGACAGAGGAAGAGAAATCAGAAAAGCATTTGTTCCAAGAGATAATAATCATGTATTGATTTCTGCCGATTACTCTCAAATAGAGTTAAGAATAGTTGCAGCCATTAGTGGTGATGAAAACATGTGTGCTGCATTTAAAACAGGAAAAGATATTCATACCGCAACAGCAGCGAAAGTATTTAATGTAGATGAAGCCGATGTAACCAAAGAGATGCGTTATAAAGCTAAGAGCGTCAACTTCGGTATCATTTATGGCCAGGGTGCATTTGGCTTAGCAGAGAACTTAGGTATTTCAAGAACAGAAGCCAAAGAAATCATTGACAATTATAAAAAGCAATTTCCGAATATTCAAAAATACATGGACGATACCATCGCTTTTGCAAAAGCTAACGGATATGTAGAAACGCTGATGGGCAGAAAGCGCTGGCTGAAAGACATCACATCAGCAAACTTTACCGTTCGTGGTTTCGCAGAAAGAAATGCGATTAATTCGCCCATACAGGGAACGGCAGCCGATATGATTAAGTTGGCGATGATTAAAATTCACAAAACGTTTAAAGAACATGAATTTAAATCAAAAATGATTTTACAGGTGCATGATGAATTGGTTTTTGATGTAGTAAAAGATGAAGTTGAAAAAGTGAAACCGATTATTTTAGAATGCATGCAGCATGCATTGAAATTAACTAACGATGTGCCAACTGATGCCGAATTGGGTGAAGGCGTTAACTGGCTTGAAGCACACTAATACATATGAACAAACCACTTTTAATATATTGTTACGATGCCTATTGCGGTTGGTGTTATGGCTTCAGTGATGTTATCACAAAGATTGCAGAACGATTCAAAGATCAATTAGATTTTGAAGTGTTGAGTGGCGGCATGATTCTTCCCGAGAAGCCGGTTCACATCAAAGTAAGCGCCGACTTTATTGCGAATGCTTACAAAGGAGTTGAAGCCACAACCGGAAAAAAATTCGGATCGGATTATCTATGGCATATTTTAAATGCAGAAGACAGCGACTGGTACCCCAATTCAGAAAAGCCTGCTATTGCGATGTGCATCTTTAAAGATTATTATCCTGACAGAGCTATAGAGTTTGCATCAGACTTACAGTATTCTTTGCATTATGAAGGCAGAGACTTAACAGATAATGAAGCGTATCGCCATCTGCTTGAAAAATATGGTATTAATGAAGAAGCGTTTTACACCAAATTGGCAAGTGACGAGTACAAAGATTTAGCTCATTATGAGTTTTCATTGATTAAGCAATTACAAGTTGACGGCTATCCCTCTGTATTCATACAAACCAAAGAATCCAGCTTTCATATGGTGGC
>JAIXWH010000142.1 GCA_027484165.1 Chitinophagaceae bacterium
GCCTGTAAAAGACCCTTTTTTGTATGAATTTTAATGAAAGTTAACTATTTAACTCTTTCTACGTATTCACCTGTTTTTGTATTCACTCTAATTAATTCTCCTTCGTTTACAAATAAAGGAACATTCACAGTTGCGCCTGTTTCCACGGTAGCAGGCTTTAAGGTTCTCGTTGCTGTATCTCCTTTCATTCCAGGTTCGCTGTAAGTAACCAAAAGAACGATTTTATCAGGCAATTCAACACCCATCGGTTGGTCAGTCTCTCCATTTATTAAAACTGATACTTCTTGTCCATCTTTTAAGAAACCTGGGGCGTCTATCATAGATTCAGCAACAGTAATTTGTTCAAATGTTTCTGTATCCATGAAGCTGTAGCCGGTATCATCTTTATATAGAAACTGATAAGGTTTTTTCTCAACACGAACCGGAAATATGGTTTCACCACTATTCCAAGTAACTTCTATAGTTCTTGAGTTATCCACGCCTTTTAATTTTGCCCAAACTTTTGCTGCTGCACGAGCTGTCTTGTTTTGTCCAAATTCTATTACTGTATAAAGACTATTATCAATTTTGATAATCAATCCCGATCTCATATCTGCTGTAGTTGCCATAACAATGGTTTTAAATTTCGGCAAAAGTAGTAAACCTTGGTCTAAAGTGAAAAAAATAATAGACTTAAACTCATTTTTTACAATTTAACATCTGCTTTCTTGTATAATATGTAGTTTTACGAAAATTTTTAAACGTGAAAATCTTTTTAATACTCTTTTTAAGCATTTCTGTTTCAACTTCAATTTTTGCTCAGGAAAAACCCTCAATTTCTAAACCCAAAAATGACATTCCGAAGTTCAAGATTATGAACATTGTGGATAGTTCAAAGTTTACGGATGAAAATCTTCAAAAAGACAAAAAAACAATATTAATCTATTTTGGAGCGGATTGTGGGCATTGTACCTATTTCACCAAGAAAATGATGGATAGTTTGAGTTTGTTTCAGAATACACAAATAGTAATGGTGTCTTCTTCAGAATACACTCGTATTCAAAAATTTGCAGAAGATAATAAATTATATTCTTGTCCCTTTATTACAGTTGGCAGGGATGGTGATTATTTTTTCGTTTCTCATTATGAAATCAGAATGTTTCCAACTGCAATTGTTTACAATAAAAAAGGAAAGTATGTAAAGCGTTTTGAAAGTGAAATGTCGATTTCCGAATTAGTTTCCGAATAGTTGAAAACATGCCTCTTTTTTATAAAATTCCTTTTATATCCTAACAGATAAGATATAACTTTGCATTCTAAATTAATTTTCTTTATCAATAAAACTATTTTATGAAAGTAACTGTAGTAGGTGCCGGTGCTGTTGGAGCCACTTGTGCCGATAATATTGCCCGTAAACAATTGTGTGATGAATTGGTAATTCTTGACATTAAAGAAGGTGTTGCTGAAGGTAAAGCAATGGATTTGATGCAGACCGCACAAATTGAAGGGTTTGATACTAAAATCATTGGAAGTACAAATGATTATTCAAAAACTGCAGGAAGTAACGTTGCTGTTATCACTTCAGGAATTCCACGTAAACCAGGAATGACAAGAGAAGAGTTGATAGGCATTAACGCAGGTATTGTAAAAACAGTTACTGAAAATTTATTGAAACATTCTCCAGATGTGATCATCATTGTAATCAGTAATCCAATGGATACCATGACTTACTTAGCATTGAAGTCAAGTGGATTGCCAAAAAACAGAATCATTGGTATGGGAGGAATGTTGGACAGTGCTCGTTTCCGTTATTTCTTAAGTCAGGCAATGCACTGCTCTCCAAATGACTTACAAGCAACAGTTGTTGGTGGACATGGGGATACTACAATGATTCCTTTGACAAGATTAGCTACTTATTGCGGAACTCCAGTTTCCAACTACTTAGATGCTGATACATTGAAAAAAGTTGCTGCTGATACTATGGTCGGTGGAGCAACTCTTACGGGTTTGTTAGGAACATCGGCATGGTATGCTCCTGGAGCTGCAGGTGCTGCGGTAGTTGAAGCAATTGTAAGAGATGAGAAAAAGATGATGGCTTGTTGCGTATCATTGGAAGGTGAATACGGCATGAATGATATCTGTTTAGGAGTTCCCGTTATTGTAGGAAAAAATGGCTGGGAGAAAATTGTAGATTACAAATTAAATGAAGAGGAGATGGCTGCCATGAATAAAAGTGCAGAAGCAGTTAGAAATATGAATAGTGTTTTAGCAACATTGAGTATTTAATCAGAAATATTTTACTAATTAAAAAGGCTGTCAATTTTGACAGCCTTTTTAATGAATTCCTTTGTTAAACAATAATGCAGTTGTACTGGGTGAATATGTTTTAAGATATATTTTTATATCAATTTACTCCGTTCACTTCGGTTTCTTTATTTATTTTTTGTACTAGTCCTTGTAATACTTTTCCTGGACCACACTCTGTAAATTGAGTAGCTCCATCTGTAATCATTGATTGAACTGATTGAGTCCATCTAACCGCTCCCGTTAGTTGTAAAATTAAATTATGCTTAATCTCATTAGGATCAGAAACCGCATTCGCAGTTACATTTTGATAAACAGGGCAAATTGGGGTATTAAAAGTGGTTGCATCTATAGCTTTAGCCAATTCTTCACGTGCAGACATCATTAAAGGTGAGTGAAAAGCACCGCCAACAGGCAATACCAATGCTCTTTTTGCACCGGCAGCTTTCATTTGCTCGCAGGCTAGTTCAATACCTTTAACAGTCCCACTGATTACTAACTGACCAGGACAATTATAATTTGCTGCTACAACCACTTCGCCATTTTCATTACTGATTTTATTGCAAATTTCTTCCACTTTTGCATCATCTAAAGCTAAAACAGCTGCCATTGTTGAAGGTTGAATTTCACAAGCTTTCTGCATAGCTGCAGCTCTTATTGCAACAAGTTTTAGTGCGTCTTCAAAATTCAAAGTTTGATTAGCAACTAAAGCAGAAAACTCTCCAAGTGAATGCCCGGCTACCATTTCTGGACGAGCGTTTTCAATAGTTTTGAAAGCAGCTACTGAATGGATAAATACAGCAGGTTGGGTGATATTGGTTTGTTTTAAATCTTCATCATTTCCATTAAACATGGTATCAGATATTCTGAATCCCAATATATTATTTGCAATTTCAAATAACTCTTTTGCTATTTCGTTTGTGTCGTATAAGTTTTTTCCCATTCCACTGAATTGTGAGCCTTGTCCAGGAAATACAAATGCATGTTTCATTTTGATTTTTTTTGTCAAGTGCAAAGAAAAAGAAAATCCCTCATTTGGAGGGATTTTATAAAGAAATTAATGAAGTTTGTTGGTAATGAGTCTCAGAAATTCGCCTCGGGTTTCATTCGCTTCAAATGCTCCCGAAAATGCAGAAGTAGTAGTAACTGAGTTTTGTTTTGATACCCCACGCATCATCATGCATAAATGTGAAGCCTCAATAACAACAGCAACTCCAACTGGATTTAGCGTGTCTTTGATTGCATGAAGAATTTGTTCTGTCAATCTTTCCTGTACTTGCAATCTTCTGCTAAAGACATCAACTACTCTTGCAATTTTACTTAGTCCTGTGATATAGCCATTTGGAATGTATGCAATATGGGCTTTGCCATAAAAAGGAAGCATATGATGTTCACACATGCTATATAATTCAATGTCTTTTACAATAATCATTTCGCTAACATCTTCATGAAATTTTGCTGATTCCAGAATTGCTTTTGCGTCAAGCTCATATCCCTGAGTTAAGTATTGCATCGCTTTCGCAATTCGCTCAGGTGTTTTTAAAAGTCCTTCTCTTTCAGCATCTTCCCCAAGATTTGTTATGATTTCTTTGTATGATTTGGCTAATGCTAAAGTTGCTTCGCTATCGTATTGTTCAATTCTTTTGTAAGACATAATCTGTGAAGTTTAAAAATTATTTGATGCAGGATATTCGACAAAGTTTCTCTCGGTTTCGTATAAACGAACCTGTAAATCTAAGCGTGATTCGATTTCTTTTCTTAGGATATCATAGATTACTATTGCTATGTTTTCGGCCGTAGGATTAAGGTCTTTGAATTCAGCGCAATCTTCATTGAAATTTTTATGATCAAATTTATCAGTTACATTTTTTTGGATCAGATCACTCAAAACTTTCATATCCATTACATAGCCGGTTTGAGAATCGGGAATACCAATCACCTTAACAATCAATTCGTAATTATGACCATGATAATTGGGATTGTTGCATTTCCCAAATACTGAGCGATTAGTTGATTCATCCCATGATGGATTATTCAAACGGTGCGCTGCGTTGAAATGTTCTTTTCTATAAACGGCTACTTTATGGCTCATATAATGATAATAACAAACGAGTTAATAAAATGTTTAGGGATATTATTTATAAATGTATGAAGGATGGTGACTTAAATAAAATTATTCACCATGATATTCAACATATATGCGAGGAGTTTCATAAAGCTTTAATGAATGAAGCTTTATTTCAGAAGGCAATTGAGGAGCCAACTGTTGCCAAATTCCAGTAATTAAATTTTCTATGGAACAGATTTTTCCTTGCATGAAAGCTACATCCAAATTCAAGTTTTTGTGATCAAGCACATCTGTTACATATTCCTTGATAATCAGACTTAATTTTTTTACATCATAAACGAATCCATTATCTGGACTTGGTGTGCCAGCAATGGTGACGTGAAGCTCAAAATTATGGCCATGCCAGTTTTCGTTAGCACATTTCCCAAAAACAGCCTCATTCTCTTCTTTACTCCATTTAGGATTGAAAAGTTTGTGTGCTGCATTAAAATGTTCTATTCTGGTGATGTAAACCATTGATTACAATAAAATTTTCGCAAAGGTAGAGAGTATTCGGTAAAATATAAAGACTAAATACGAAATTTGCGCAATGTCGATATTAGTAGTAGCTGCAACAAAATATGAATTAGCTCCATTTTTGGATGAATATCCAATGGCCGAATACTTGATTACAGGAGTTGGGGCACCTATTGCGATGTATCATCTATCAGAAAAAACAAATCAAAAGAAATATGATTTGATTATTCAGGTTGGAGTTTCAGGCACTTATTCAAATAAATTCACATTAGGAGAGGCTGTTGTTGTAGAAAAAGATTGCTTTGCAGATATAGCAGTTATTGAGAACAAAATATTGAAATCTGCTTTTGACTTGGGGCTTGCAGATGAAAATGAGTTTCCTTTTAATAAGGGTTGGTTGTTGAATCAATCTGATTTGATTCAATATAAAAATAAGACATCTGCATTAACTGTAAATTTATTGTCGGATGAATCGGCACATATTAATCATTTACTTCAAAAATATGATGCAGATATCGAATCGATGGAAGGTGCAGTATTACATTATATTGGTTTAAAAAAGAACATCTCATTTCTTCAAATCAGAGGAATCAGCAATCAGGTAGGGGAGCGCGATAAAACGAAATGGAAAATGACAGAAGCAATTGAATCTTCAAATCGATTGCTTATTAATTTTTATAAGGAGTACCTTTCAAAAAATTCTCAATGAAACTAAAGATTGCATTTTCTCCTTGTCCAAATGATACATTTATTTTTGACGCTTTAATCAATCAAAAAATAGATACAGAAGGGTTTGAATTTGAAACAGTACTTCAGGATGTTCAGGCCTTAAATCAAAATGCCTTGAATGGTGAATTTGACATCGCAAAAGTAAGTTACGGGGCTTATGCTTCGCTGGCTGATAATTATATTATTTTAAATAGTGGCAGTGCTTTGGGTTTTGGCGTAGGTCCTTTATTGATCAGTAATAAAGAACTTAAAGGTATTGATGTAAACTCTAGTATAGTAGCAATCCCCGGCGAAAATACAACCGCTCATTTTTTGTTTTCAACAGCCTATCCTGAAGCAAATCAAAAAATATTTTTGCGTTACGATGAAATAGAACATTTTGTTTTGAGTGGAAAAGGATTGGGAGTTATTATTCACGAAAACAGATTTACTTATCAGGATAAAAGACTACATAAAATAATAGACCTTGGCGAATTTTGGGAAAAAGCTACCGGTTGTCCGATACCGCTAGGTGGTATTGTAATCAACAGAAAATATGAAAATCAAGTACAATCTAAAATCGATGAGTTAATTAAAAAAAGTATCGAATTCGCTTTCTCAAATTATCCTAATCTGACTCCATTTGTAACCTTCAATGCGCAGGAAATGAGTGAAGAAGTAATGAGAAAACACATTGATTTGTATGTGAATCAATA
>JAIXWH010000156.1 GCA_027484165.1 Chitinophagaceae bacterium
TATTATTTATGCTCTTTGTTGGTTTGATTGGATTTAAACCAACTGTTATCGTAAAGTATAACAATACTAAAAAGAATACTGCCTACATTGATTATAATAAAACACAAAAGCTAAAGTGGACCGATTTTAAAATTTATAATGGCAAACGTGTTGAGGCGGCACTAACTGCTACACAGATATCATACACCATCAATATCATTGATGATGTAATGCAAGTAGATGTAAGTTGTGTTTTTGATAAAAACAAATCAAGTGTAGTAGCAGCAAACAAAAATGATTACATATTGAACCATGAACAAAGACATTTTGATATATCCTATCTATTCGCTATGAAGTTTGTTCATAGACTTCAGAACGATCCTAATCTTACAGCTGATAAAATCTCTGCTATTTACGATGATATTTATGCAGATTGGATTGCTTATCAAAATACATACGATATAGAAACTAATAATTCTCGTTCTAAAGAAAATCAGGCATTATGGGATAAAAAGATAAATCATGAGCTTGAAGATTTGTAAAAACATCAATTGTTTTCAAATTCTCTGTTTTATAATAAGTTGTAGAACTTAAGTTTCACTTTGATGATTTCTTTCAAACTACTTTGATTATAGTGATATAAATCTTCGATATTAAAATTATAAGACTTGCCCCAGTAAGCATATCCGTATTTTTTCAATAACTCTTCGTGATGGTCTTCAAATACAATTATTTTATTTGCCCATTCCAGATTTTTGGGATTGAACACATCTCTTTGTTTTGTTTGTTCATTGTAATTATCTCGGAAAAATCCATCAAACTTTACCTCGTATTTTCCCAAACGAGATAAAATATCGGCAGTGGTTCGGGATCTGTTTTCTCCCTGATTGCAAATACAAAGAATGTTCATACAAAAATAGTTAACTAACAATGATACAAAGTAAGCATAAATATAAAATTGGAATTTCGGATACCCAACTATAATAAGTGCATTTTCGCTGAAACATCTTTTTAAAAATTTAATGAAAAATCAAAGGATTAGTCACGAATTTTCGTAATTATTACCGACTATTCAAGAATAACTAAAGAATAGTAACTGAGCAAAAAACCTAAAATTCCCCAATTACGAGATAACTATAATTAATCTGGATTAATCTTAATAATTCTCTTTTTAGGATTCTTTTTTCAACGAAATTTCGTTCCTTTTTCTTCTTTTATCGTTCATCAATCTGCTCTTGCGCAGTCACAATAATTTGTGATTGGTATGTTTTTTAATTGTACGAAAATCCCAAAACAATCTAAATATTGTATTATAATACAACAACAAACTTGGATTAAGTAGAAATATTCGCGTAAAACCAAATTAATAAACAAGGCAGCGTAACCACTGCTAAAAAAATTTTGAAAATTTTTTATTTTTTCCCTTTTGATTTTAAAATTAATTGTATTTTTATTCTGTAATAGTTCTTTTGGTATTTGTAAAAATTCATGATTGAGGATTTGTGTTCTCATAACTTGAGTTTATAAAGAAAGGTAAACAGCAAGGTTTGTGCTTTGTGATTTATATTTTCTTTGTAGCATTACAAGCCATCTATATTTATAACTCTTACTATCTTCTCTTTTTGTAAAGGCAGATATAATGCAAGGTTTGTGCCTTGCAGACATATTGTTTAAAATTATTTCAATTTGAATTGAAGTAATGGCTTTGCAGCATTAACAATCAACATTTTTGAATTTAGAATGATTTACGGTTTTCGTCCGTTAGGTCATTTTATGTTTTTCTTATCACATCGGTAAGTGAAAAATCCATCGTTGTAAACTCAATGAGTTACAATGGAGTGTAGTGTGTTTTTAAAATCAGTAAGCACTGGTTTTCGGTAATTATTTATTAAATATTAAAAATAACAGACGATGTTAAATTATAGTAATATAGAAACCTACCCAGAATTAGCGGAGGTTCTTAAACATATAGATGAACGAGTAGCAGCAGCATCATGTCCTCCAGAACAAGAAATCTGGGACAACAAACGCTTGTGTAAAGAGCTCAATATTTCGATACGAACAGCAGCATATTTACGATCAAAAAAAATTCTGCCTTATCATAAAGTTGAAGGACTGATTTATTATTTGAAGTCAGATGTGCTTAATATGCTGAAGCGCAATAGAGTGGAATCAATTGGAAATAAATTAAAAATCAAATTAAATTAAAAACAATGAAAAAAATATATTGTAAAAACTGTCATAAAGCGACAGTTATTGTTCATGGTAACACATTGTACTGTGAACCCTGTAAAAAAATAGTTAAGGATCAGACCTCTTCCAATCGTTATGCACGAGTTAGTTTGGAAGCAGATCCATGTTGGTTAAACGAAAAAATCCTTAGAAAGTATTATGGAAAAGAGATGGATCCTGATTTATTAGAATCCGAAGGGTTTGAATTTGATAAATATAATCATAAAATCATTGAAGATGGCGAGACAGTTTATCAAATGAAAAAATTTGGGTACTCAATTCTTAAAAATAAAAAAGCATGCATATGGAAAGTATCGTAAAATCAACAGCGTTTATGGAATTATATAACCAAACTTATCCAGCCATTCCAGAGTTGCCTAAGGTAGTATCAGAAGTTGCACAATCCGTTGCAACATCACCTGACTCTGTTTCAACTTCGGTAGGAAATAATGGAAACTTGGGTAAGAAGATTTTGATAGCTGGGCTTATAGGTCTTGCAATTTATGGAGGGTATAAATTGTATGAAAACTATCAAGCGAAGAAAGATAAGTAGGTATGTTCTTAAAGTGTAACGCTAGAATCATTAACTTGATTCTAGCGTTACACTTTATTTGATTATACAAATGCTATTTGTATATATTATTATTCTTGTTTGATTAAATCTTGCTCTTTTAGATTATCAATAAAACAATCTAACATCTTTTTAGTCCTATCAAATATATCTTGCTCTGTAAAGTCGTTTTTGCTATTAGCTAAATCTACCAGTTCCGCAATTATCGAACCAGCTTTAATTTGTCCTTTATCGTTAGTAAAACCTTTGTAATATTTGGTTTTGTCAGTAAATCTGTAATCAGATGCCCTTATATTTATTTTGTCTTCGAGTAAAGATTTGTTACCAATAGCTTCTAAATACTTAGAATTGGTGAGTGATTTGTCATTTTCTTGCCGTTTTTTAGCAAAAATATGCTCAATGTCAAAATTTGTATTGAGTGATGGGATTTCTTGTTTGTCGTCCATAAATGCCCACCAAGTTAAAATTGATCTTGTAATTGGCCTTCCGTTTTTAAATTCAAAATTATTGATTGCTGTTCGCAATGTGAGTTCATCAAATTTATGCTCATCAAAGTTGACTAATTTATTTTTTACAATATTTACCATCTCTCCATAAATCGGAGTTCGTAATGCATTAACACCTGGATTTGTAAATGCAAACGCCCACACAAATCCAATTGTTTTATTTAAAAATTTGCCTAAGCTATTTTCTTCTAATTGTCCGTTATTTAATTTGTTTTGAAGAAAATAGACCGAAAGAAAATAAGTCCACATTCCATTTGGCGCAAAATTTAGTATATATAGTTTCCTTAAAATGTTTGGTGTAAATCTATCGGGATTTTGATTGTATACATCATGCCAAAAATCCACAAGAATTTTTAGATTGGGTAAAGTTTCATCTTGTTTTAGAATAGAGTACTTGCCTTTTTCGTAGAATTTACGTAACGCTTCAGTTGTACTTGATTTTATATTTTGTTGTGCACGAATAAAATACATATATCTTGTAAAAAGTTCGTCCATTGGTGTTCCATTCAAAGGCTTGAATATTCTTCCTGTTATTTCTTCGAGTTCTTTCCATTGTTCAATAAAACTATCTTTTTGGTTTTTCGTACTGAAATATTTATAAAATTGAGCTTTGAAAATGTCAGCATCCGATAATGGTAGTCCTCTATCGTTTAATGTTGAAAAGATTCTCAACGCTGTGTCTTGAGACTCTGCTTCAATTGGTAACAATATACAATTCCCTAAAATTCTAGCTGGTAAGAATGCAAAATAGGAGGGGTATTCGCTTAAAAAGATGTCTATTTTTTCTTGAAAAAAACGATAGTTTTTTGCGTAATTACTCTTTTGATCTTTCTTTAAATTTCCTGTTTTGAGAATTTCTAAAAACTCATCTTTGTCATTATCTGTTGCTACTTCCGAATCTATTTTTAATACACTTAGGTTTGGCTGTCCAAACTCATTTGTTTTCCATAAACATTGAGCAATTCTTTCACGAGTGCTTTTTGAGTTTTCGTCTTGCATATTGCCAAACTTTGCATAAAAAGCCCTTAGAAGTAACATCAATGTAGTTAATCGTTGTTGTCCATCAATTACTTCCTTTTTATTGTTTTCATTTTCAAAGGTTACTATTGAGCCTAAAAAGTATTCCTCATTGCTGTCAAATTTGTCACAATTGTTATCGGGAAAAGCAAAAGAAAAAATGTCGTCCCAAAGAGTTTGACATTGTTCTTCTTCCCAAGCGTAAGGCCTTTGATAATCTGGTATAAGAAAGTCAGATTTTTTATCTGAAAAAAGTAAAATTATCGTTTTCTGGTCCACATTAAGTTTAGACATATTGAAATATATATTTTAAGGTGTTTTTTAAAGAGTTTATTTTATTAATAATAACGACAAGTCCAATGTCTGGAAATCTCCAACAGCCTCCCCATCTGATAATAGCAAACTATACGAGATGCTAATTTCCCCTTTCTTCAAATATAATAAATTCCCCTTCTCATCACGCCTCCGCGATGCAGCAATTAGTAAACGTGTATGTTTTGATTACTACCGATACATCCCCATAATCCTACTCATCTCATTCTTCACTTTCGTACCGGTAATTTTTGCATAAGCTTGAGTATGTTTGATTGTACTATGGCCTAACATCTTACTCACGGTCTCAAGGGAAATTCCATTGCTGAGAGTGATAGTCGTTGCAAAAGTATGACGACCCAAATGCATAAATAGTTTCTTATCAATGTTGGCTATAGCAGCAACTTCTTTGAGTTTGTTGTTGAGCTTAGAGTTATATGGAACCTTCCAGCGGAAGTTTCTAAAATCACCATCGGTGGAATATTTCAACAAGATTTTTTCAGCCATGGGTAACAGCGGTATCAAGCTCATGATATCAGTTTTATATCGGGCCTTATGAATACACTTGCTTCCGTCTTGGTCAATGATGATATGACCTTTCTTTAGTTCCTTGATATCCGAATAGGCGAGACCTGTGTAGCACGCAAACAAGAACAAGTCTCGGGCTAGTTCTAATTCTGGTTTAAGATTGGAGAGTTTCTGCATTTGTTCTAATTCTTCGATGGAAAGAAATTCTCTGTTCACCGGCTTTCTTTTAAAATGAACCGAATCAAAAGGGTTCTTTTGGATCACTCCGCTTTCAATAGCTAGTTTTAAAACTGTTCTTAGTACACTTAATAAAGACGTAACCGAGTTTTGACCGTTTTGTTTTTCTTTACGCAGGAAATTGCTGAATTTGTTGATGAAGTCTAAATCAATCCCACTTACTGGATAGTTTTTAAACTTCTTACTGCTCAACAAAAACTCTTCAAGATACCGTTTAACCCTTTTGTACTTATAAAAAGTAGTTCCCTGCATATCAATATCAACGGACTCTTCCAGCTCTTTAATCTTGATATCCATGTATTCCATTACGGACTGAGGTGCAGGCTCCTTTCCTTTGATACAGTCGATTAGCTCGTTCACACTGAAAGGCTTTTTGCTTTCCTTTAGTTCAAGATAGCGCTCTTTGGATTTTTCCTTGATAAGTACTAGTTCTTCGTTGATACCAATGGCTTCATCGCTAATCGGTTCAACCATGTTGTTTTCTGGGTTCCAGTCCTCACTTCTGCAGGAAAGGCCCGTAACGATATCTTTTCTGATTTTGTGATAGTTTACCCGCATTACGATGGGGTGTTCTCCATTTTCGTAGGTAAAAGTTCTTCTAAGGTGGAAAAAAATGCTGAACTCAGCAGATTCCATTAA
>JAIXWH010000084.1 GCA_027484165.1 Chitinophagaceae bacterium
GATATCTGTTGGCGGTTTTTATTTTAGAAGTTTCAGGACAATGATCTTCTTTTTATTTTTTACCGTTATCAAGTATCGTGATGTAAAATTAGACAGCTTTTTTACTCTCCCAAATATTTTAAAAGGAAATTTTGACTAAACATAAAAATCGAGTACTAGTGCTTGGAAACCATACGTAGATTTACGCAGTAATTTTATCACCTAACGTAAATATATCAGTAATAACCACAATCTTGGCCTATTTTTGCTGTATTGTATGAAAAAGAAAGAAATCAAAACGGAGGCCAATATCAAACGAAAAATTGATAATAATATTGTAATACATGGTGCAAGAGTACATAATCTTAAGAACATAACAGTAACGATACCACGCAATAAATTAATTGTCGTTACCGGTGTTTCTGGGTCTGGAAAATCATCATTAACTATCGATACTTTATTTGCTGAAGGGCAAAGAAGATATGCCGAGAGCTTAAGTGCTTATGCCCGCCAATTTATGCAAAGAATGAATAAGCCAGATGTTGATTATATTCATGGATTATGTCCTGCAATTGCCATTGAACAAAAAGTAATTACCAGAACTCCAAGAAGTACGGTGGGGAGTATGACAGAGATTTATGATTATTTAAGATTGCTATTTGCAAGAGTAGGGAAAACTATTTCGCCTGTAAGTGGAAGAGAAGTAAAAAAAGACGATGTTACAGATGTGCTGAATACAATCATGAATTTAAAAGAAGGCGATAAGGTTTTGATTTTAGTTGATTTTAAAACACATCAAAACAGAGATCTGAAAGAAGAGCTGAACATTTTATTGCAAAAAGGTTTTTCTCGTATTTACTATAAAGATGAAGTACTTAGAATTGAAGATATATTGGAAAATGAAAGTCATGAATTAGGTAAATTAAAAAAAATACCTAAAGATATTCATGTGTTAATAGACAGATTGGTAAAAAAAGATTTTGATGAGGATGACCAACACCGAATTGCTGATTCTATTACAACAGCTTTTTATGAAGGCGATGGTGCTATTACTTTGGAAGTAAATCAAAAAGAAAAAATCAATTTCAGTAATAAGTTTGAATTAGATGGTCTGCAATTTGAAGAGCCTGTTCCCAATTTGTTTTCATTCAATAATCCTTATGGTGCTTGTCCTACCTGCGAAGGATTCTCTCAGGTGTTAGGAATTGATAATGATTTAGTCATTCCTGATCAAAGATTGAGTTTATATGAAAATGCAGTTGCACCCTGGAGAGGTGAAAAACTAAGTTCGTGGAAAGATGCATTTATAAGGGCGGCTAAAAAGTTCGACTTCCCTATACATAAACCTATTATGGATTTGTCCAAAGCACACCTGAATGATTTGTGGAATGGGAATGAACATGCTCACGGCATCAATGATTTTTTTAAAGAGGTGGAGCAAAATTTATATAAGGTACAATATCGGGTGATGTTAAGCAGATACAGAGGCAGAACAAAATGTTCGGATTGCAATGGTTATCGTTTAAGAAAAGAAGCATTGTATGTTAAGGTGAACAATCATCATATTGGAGAACTTTGTGAAAGCCCTGTAAAGGATTTGATGGCATGGTTTGATCAACTAAAATTGAGTGATTATGATAACGAGGTAGCCAAAAGAATTTTAATTGAAATTAAAAACAGGTTAAAAACATTACTTGATGTGGGATTGGGTTATTTGACTTTAAATAGATTAGCCAATTCGTTGAGCGGAGGTGAAAGTCAGCGTATACAGCTTACAAGGAGCTTGGGCAGTAACCTAACTAATTCACTTTACATTTTGGATGAACCCTCTATTGGATTACATAGCAGAGATACAGAACGATTGATATTGGTGCTAAAAGAGTTGCGAGATTTGGGAAATACGGTGGTTGTAGTGGAGCATGATGAATTGATCATGAGAGAAGCGGATTACATTATTGACATGGGGCCTCTGGCGAGCCATTTGGGTGGAGAAGTTGTAGCCGCCGGTAACTATGATGAAATTATAAAAGATAAAAGCAGTTTAACAGGAAAGTATTTATCCGGATTATATAAAATTGAACCTCCAAAACAAATTCGTAAATGGACAAGAAGTGTTTCTATTGAAGGGGCGAAGGAAAATAATCTGAAAAAGATTGATGTTCAATTTCCCTTAAATGTTATTTGTGCAGTAAGTGGTGTAAGTGGAAGCGGAAAAACAACGTTGGTGAAACAAATTTTATATCCTGCATTAAAAAAACTCAAAGGTGAATTTATTGATAAACCAGGTTTATATAAAAAGCTTTCGGGTGATGTGGATTTTATTAAGGACATTGAAATGATTGATCAGAATCCGATTGGTAAATCAAGCAGAAGCAATCCTATAACCTATATCAAAGCGTATGACGAAATCAGAGATTTGTATTCAAAGCAACCTTTGAGTAAAATCAGAGGATTTATGCCGAAGCACTTTTCTTTTAATGTAGATGGGGGCAGATGTGATGCGTGTAAGGGTGAGGGTGAGCAAATTGTGGAGATGCAGTTTTTAGCGGATGTTCATTTGGAGTGTGATGTGTGCGGAGGGAAAAGATTTAAAGAAGAAGTGTTGGAAGTAAAATA
>JAIXWH010000138.1 GCA_027484165.1 Chitinophagaceae bacterium
CTAACGCGGTCACAACTACAACTTCACTAAGTAACGAAATCCTTGTAAATCAGAAGATTACAAGGATTTTCGCTTTTAAGCACCTTCGGTTTATCTCGCCAACTAACACTTATCGTCGGAATTTGCTTCACCTGGTTGTTCACCTATTTATTAATTTTTCACCTAAAATTAAAAAGAGATGAAACCGTTTAAAATTGTGTTCTATCCAAACACAGCGAAGCCCAACAGTAAAAGCCTTAGAATACCCATTTATATGCGTGTATCCAAGGGAACCAAAAAGGTTGAAGCAAGCCTTGATGCTTCTATTGCAGCAGAACATGTTCAGTTCTGGAATCCATTCACCCAGCGATTAGATGTTGAAGGCAATACCGTCAACAAAGTGCTGGAAGATATCATCTACGAATTTACCGGTTTGCATTATCGGTATAAAGAGTATGCTGATTTTTCACCTAACGATGTTAAGGCGAAAGTTTTGAAGTTGGAGGCTAACATTATTACCGAGTCAATGGATGCACTGATGTATGTTGAAAATCATTACAGGTCAATTGTGTTGCCCGGGAAAAATTATAGCCTGGGAACTAAAAAGAATTACCGTAAATCCATCAATCATTTTACAGATTATCTTAATTTCAAAAAGCAGCAGAAAGTATCATTAATGAATTTCTCATCTGTGCTTGCTTTTGGGTTTTATGATTACTTACAAATGGATATAAAAGAAACAGGAAAAATGGCGATGTCTGATGTGTCTGCTTCCAGTGTAGTAATAAAAATAAAAGCCATTTTCGAGCGGGCTTATGATACCGAGTTGGTGAAAAGAAATCCGTTCAAAAAAATTAGACTACAAACAAAATCAAAGAAACGTGATGAATTGAGTGTAGATGATATTAGTAGTTTGATAAAATTGGATTTGAGCAATGAAAAAACTTTAGCACCATACAGAGATATTTTTTTATTCTCTGTGTTTACCGGGTTGGCCTATTCTGATATTTATGAATTGAATAAGGATCATATCCGAATGGAACATGGTGAATTTATTTTGGAAAAGTCGAGAGCGAAAACTGGAGAAGAAATTAAACAGGTTTTGATTGCTCAGGCTGTTGCGATTTTTAAAAAGTATGAAGAGCATATTGAAACACAAATAGAGAACAGGGTATTCCCGAAAAGACATCTGAATAAAATGAATGAGTATCTTAAAATCATACAAGCACATGCCGGGATAAAAAAACTACTCACCACTCATATTGCACGTCACACC
Source organism: Chitinophagaceae bacterium (assembly GCA_027484165.1). GTDB lineage: Bacteria > Bacteroidota > Bacteroidia > Chitinophagales > Chitinophagaceae > Ferruginibacter. The sequence continues at coordinate 1,256 of JAIXWH010000138.1, forward strand.
TGCTCGCAGTTGTTGGCTGATTTGGGTGATATTAATTCAGATGTTATTAACACCATGCTCGGATGGAGCAACAGAGGTGAAGGCTCCAGGATTATCTACCTTCAAAAGCAAATAGAAAAGAGAAGAATTTAGATTATAAAGGTGCTTTACTTGTTTATAATGAAGCAATTGAATTTACTCCCAATGAATATAATTTATATTTTGGGAGAGCATTTGTTAAAAGTTTAATGAAAGATTATGAAGGTGCGATAAAGGATTATACTAAAGCTGAAGCTATTAATTCAAACGATGATACTTTGTTTTATAATAGAGCACTTTTATACTCCAAAGTCAATGATTATATTCATGCTGTAATAGATTATAATAAAGCAATTCAAATTAATCCCAGAAGTTCAAACTATTTTTGTAATAAAGGTGTAGTGAATTCTAAGACTAAAAATTTTAAACAAGCTATTTTGGATTATACAAAAGCTATAGAAATTGATCCCCAAAATGGGAATGCATTTTACAATAGAGGACTTGCGTATTACAATATAAAAAATAGTCAAAAAGCTTGTGAAGATTGGAAGGTAGCTTTATCTTTAGATATTGCTGCTGATTCTAAAAGTCTAATTCTTAAGTATTGTAAATAAATATTTTAAAAAAAATATTTATTAATCATAGCAGGTGAGTTTATCAAAATACCTTTGGCATATGGCCACCCCAACTAGGACACCTAGTAGCCTGCAAATCTCTGTTTCGGATGTTTAATATATTCTTATAAGAAATTGTAACCTCCAGGCCTCCCATCGATTTTGATGCTACAGTAAGTTTACTCACGTTGATATCATAACTAACACCAATGGCTATCTGATTTAGTTTTAGTTTTACAACTGGTATCAAAGCATCATTCCATCTATAGAAAACGCCACCTGTAATTGATTTTCGTTCGTCAAGATCAATGTCGCCCTGTTCAAAATCATGACTGAATAAAAATCCTCCTTGAAAAAGATTGTTACCTCCTTGGTTGAAAAAATCTCCATAAAGAGTGAATTCATCCAAGTCGCTTGTAGGAGTCGTAAGACCGAAATTCAGGATATATTTCCGGTTCAGCTTAAGGTCGTTCTGTTTCATAAAAGTAATCTTGGGTTGTATAATATGGTACACGCCTACACCAAGGTAATAATGAATGTCTGTCGCAAATTCACTTTTATAACTTATTCCTGCGCTTAAATCCCAGTAAGTAAAATTAGTGTTATTAAATGTCTCTACTGTTGGATTGGTAGCACTGTAACTTCCGTTTACATACTGATCATCGAAATAAAGTTTTGATGGATCAAAATTTTGTTGAACTGGTCCTCCCATGATAGCCGCTCCGAGAAAAGAAGACCTTTCATAGCCACCTATTTGTCGAAGATAATTCAGTGCGGGCAATACCTGTGTTTTTTTAAGTTTTGAATCTCCTGCCTGGTCATTAGTGACCATTAATCCGGTAGTAAAGAAATTGTCATTATCTTCTCCAAACACTGTTCTAAGTTCTGCATTAAGTGCCATTGTTCGAAAAGGAATGGTAACACTTTGCCACTGGTTACGGTAAGCCGCAGTTACCCGTATATCAGAATTTCCTTCGATGATTCCCGCCAATGCAGGATTTCTCAACAATGGCATTTCATAAAATTGAGAGAAATTGATATCCTGTGCTTTTGAGTTCAATGAAACAATTCCAATAAGCAAAAGACCGATTATTTTATTAAATAAATTCATAGTAAACTTCACTTATTTTAATATGGTTGTATTTCCTTTATAGAAAAAGACGCTACCGTTTTCACAAACAGCTTCTGCTGTGTAAACATATACCGCTGGTTCGCCAACAATCCCTTTAATTCTTCCATCCCAGCCATAATGGGGATCGTTAGGGGGGAAGTCTGTTCTTTCAAATACAATTTCTCCCCAACGGTTGAATATTCTAAATGATTTTACTTTTGCTATTCCTTTACCTCTTATCATTAAAATATCATTGAAGCCGTCACCATTTGGTGTAAATGCGTTTGGAATATATACTTGAGAATTTTCACAAAACACTTTCACGCAAATAGTATCTCGTCCATTACAACCATAAATATTTGTTGCATTAACGGTATAACAAACATCATTTTTTATCGTTGCCAAAGGGCTTGAGCATGTGGCGTCATTGCATTGTATGTCTGAATTTGGAGACCATTCATATAATTTCATCGGTAAAATATGCGGGTCGCTTGCATTAACAATCGTAGAAGATAAATCGAGTATCTGCCCTGCTGGCAATACAAGTTCGTTTCCGGCATTTATGCTTACAATTGGGTAACCACCAATCTGAATCAGCGTATCAGTTTGAGAACTGCATCCCGTTGCAGGTGAATAAACAGTATTTGTATAAATTCCTTCATCTTGAATAATAACATTGTTTATTTCTGCGTGTGCAGAATTGACTGGGAATCCTCTTCCAGGACCATTCCATGTATAAAGTAATGTTGCATTTGGCGGTCCATTGGGCAATGAACTTACAGATTGTAAATTCAAATTATCTCCAATACAAAGCGGATTAATTGTTGTGATAACTGGTTTAGTTGGTGATTGATTTATGATTACTTCAAAACTTGTGTCAGGAGAGATACAATTATTTTGAATTGCATAAACAATGTAAGTGCCTGCAAAGCTGGTGCTCGCAGATGGAAATGAGAAAACAGTATTAATTGTTGTGTCAGGTAGGCTTCCGAATGCGGGTCCAACCCATACATAATATACTGGGCTGCTTAAATTACTAGTTGCAGAAGATGCTGATAAATTGAGAATCTTTTCACTACATACTGGTGGGTTGTACCCAGCAGTTGGAATAGCAGGAGGTGTAGGGTCTCTTAGTAGAAAAATATCAGGAATTCTTTGAGAAAAACATCCATTAATTTCAATATAAAAACCGGTATAAGTACCTGCAGTTAAAGAGATTGTTATATTCCCTGATGCATCCGTTGTGTCAGGTATTACATATTGTGTTTGAAATTTATCATAATATACTATTACAGCTCTGTTTGGTATTGGATTATTGTTAAGGTCTAGAATATTTAAAGTAATTGAACCAGTTGGCAAACCACAACTTGTTGGATTGGTGAAACTGGAGCTGATAATTTTAGGAGTTGGATAAACGATTGCAGTAATTTTTGATTTTGGGCTTTCACATAGGCCGCTAATTTGGCTAACATAGTATATGAATTGCAGAGGAGCATTTGTTGCTGGCGTTGGTGCCCCAGGAAGTGCATTCATGTTTTCATCATACCACATCAGTTGATTACCCGGTTGTGCGATTGCTGTTAGTGGAACTCCTGGCGTTCCAAGGCAATAGCCAACAGTATCAGTTACTATTGGGGCAGTTGGTATAGGATTAATTATTGCAGTTAGATAAATGGGTGTTCCGTTACATGGACTTGAAGTAGGATTTACAGGAATTACTTCAATCGAAATTGTCTGACTTGTGGCTCCAGTATTTGTAAATGATATTGAAATATTTGTGTCAGTTGATAAAGTAGTACCAGTTAAATTGCCTGATACGCCTGAAGGCAAGGAGCCAACCACAGACCAGTTGTAAATAGTGCCTGTTACAGATGAAGATGGTAGGTAGACTAAAATGTCACCCGAGCAAATTGTCTTTGAAAGATTCGGAAAAGTTACAGTTGGCGATTCATTTATTGTAACACTAGCAGAAGTTATGTATCCAGGACATGGTGGTGATGCTGCAATAGTATAAGTTATTATATAGTTTCCTGGTGTACTGAGAGAAGGGTTTATTGCTCCTGTTGTTTGATTTATTGATAACCCTGAAGTTGACGAGAATATTCCATTTGCAATTCCTGTAAGTGTAACTGCCTGTGGTGTTGATAGACCTCCACAAAATGGCGATCCTGAATAATTGATTGTTGCAGTTGGTGCATCGCTTATATTGATATTTGTTGATGTAGAAAAATCAAGGCAACCACCTGCTCCAGGTATAGTATATGAGATAACATATGGACCAGAACTTGCACCTGCTGGGGAAATCTCGCCTGTAGTAGTATTTATTGTTAATCCTGTTGCAGGTAAAATACTGTAAGAACCGCCGGTTGTTCCTGATAGGTTGACTGATATTGGAGGATTGGGTGTAGTGCTGGTATTAGCAACATTACACAAATTCGAAACGGGATAAGAAATAGTTGCTGAAGGTGCCTGAGTGATGATTACATTCGTTGTTGTTGTAAAGCCCGGGCAAGGCGGTGTAGCTGAAATAGTATAAGTAACAACATAATTTCCTGGTGTACTAGCACCTGGGTCTATGCTTCCGGTTAAATTATTAATGACAAGACCCGTTGTTGAAGAAAAAGTGCCCCCAGTAGAACCTGTAATGCCAGGAACAGTATTTGGATCAGATGTGCAAATTGCAACAGGATAAATAATAGTTGCTGTAGGCGCATCGCTTACTGAAACAATTGTTGTTGTAGAAAAATCAAGGCAACCACCAGAAGCTACTATCGTGTAGGAAATAGTATATGTTCCTGATGTAGCTCCGGAAGGAGTAAGCTGTCCGGTTGAGCCGTTAATTGATAATCCGGTTGAAGGTAATATGCTAAAAACCCCTCCAGTAGTTCCTGTAAATCCCACATTAATAGGTGGATTAGGGTTTGTTCCGGTATTAAGTACATTACACAAATTACTTACAGGATAGGATATAGTTGCAGATGGGGCCTGTGTAATAATAACTGTTGTTGTTGTTGTAAATCCAGGGCACGGTAGTGATGGAGGAATTGTATAAGTTACAACATAAGTTCCTGCAGTACTTGTTGAAGGATTAATGGTTCCGGTTAGGTTATTAATAGTAAGTCCTGCAGTGGATATAAAAGTACCCCCAGCAGACCCTGATAAAACAACATTTGCAGAAATATCAGATGAACACATGGGTGGGTAGCTAATTGTAGCAGTCGGTGTGCCATTTACAATTACAGTTGCAGTGGCGGTTACAGGTGGACAACTGCTACCACTACTGATAGTATATGTAATGGTGTAATTACCGGCTGTTGCACCAGAAGGATTGATTTCTCCAGTAGTTGAATTTACAAGCAAACCTGTTGATGGAGACACGCTATATGTTCCTCCTGTTGTACCACTAAATATAACATTTATCGGAGGGTTAGGTGTGGTAGCGCTATTAGTAACATTGCACAAATTTGTTGGAGAATATGAAATTGTTGCAGTTGGTTGCTGTGTAATTGTAACATTAGCTGTAGTTGTATACCCAGGACATGGTGGTGATGGCGAAATTGTATAAGTTACTACATATGTGCCTGCAGTACTTATTGAAGGATTAATGGTCCCTGTTGAGTTGTTAATAGCAAGTCCAGCTGTGGATGTATAAGAGCCGCCAGCTGACCCCGTTAAAATAACATTTGCAGCAATGTCTGCTGGGCAAATAGTTGGGTAGTTAATGGTGGCAGTTGGAGTGCCATTTACAATTACAGTTGCAGTAGCAGTTACAGTAGGACAGCTGCTACTACTACTATTGACAGTATAAGTGATGGTATAATTGCCAGCTGTTGCACCAGAAGGATTGATTTGTCCAGTAGTTGAATTTACAAGCAAACCTGTTGATGGAGACACACTATATGTTCCCCCTGATGTACCACTAAATATAACATTTATCGGAGGGTTAGGTGTGGTAGCACTATTAGTAACATTGCACAGATTTGTTGGAGAATAGGAAATAGTTGCAATTGGTCTTGTACTTACATTAACTATAATTGGGGATCTCGGACTTTCACCACAACCAGTTAACTGACTTACATAATAAGTCGTTGATCCGACCGTTGCAGTTGACGGCGTAGGAGCAGATGCATTACCTGTTCCACCCGATGCAACAGTATACCATAATAGACTCGATCCGGAAGCGGTTAATGGGGTTGCGATATCATTTTGACAATAATTAATAGGCGAATTTACTGTCGGGGCATTAGCCAATGAATTTATTACAACATTAATAGAAGCTCTAGGACCTTCACAACCATTTGAAGATTGACTGACATAGTAGGTTGTGGTTCCAATATTAGATGTAGAAGGTGTAGGAGCTGTTGTACTTCCTGTTCCTCCTGTGCTACTTGTATACCATAATAAATTGGTTCCAGTTGCAGTAAGTTGGTTGGCAATTTGATTTTGGCAATATTGAACTGGACTAGTTACAGTGGGCATTGGTGGCGCTGCACTAATCGTAACCGTTATACTAGCCTTTGGGCTTTCACATCCGTTAATTGTTTGTGTAACATAATAAGTAAAAATGCCAGCTGTACTAGTGGAAGGTGTAATTGGAGTAGAACTTCCACTACCTGTTAATGTAGTGTACCATAATAATCCGGTACCCGAAGCAGTAAGTGGAAATGCAGTTTGATTCTGACAATAATTTACAGGCGTATTAACAGTTGGGGGCAGAGGTAGCGGACTAACAGTGACTATTTTTGATTTAGAACTATCACCACAAGCGCTATTTGATGCCTTTAAAGTAACAGTATAAGTGCCAACTGATGAATATACATGGCAGGGTGGAGTTTGCAGATTTGAGTGTGGACTTCCATCCCCGAAGTCCCAGTCGAAAGTACTATTACTATTGCAGTTATTGCCACTGTATCCAGCTATTGTATTGTTGGTAAAACAAATAGTATTGCCAACGCATACTGGATTAGGATTAGTTGTAAAATCAGGTGTAGGCTTTTTTCTGATTACAATTTGATTAAGTGTATAAGTTGTTGTGAAGCAACCGTTAATTGCTTTAAGTGTAGCTGTGTAATCAGGATTAGGACAAGAACTGGTTGTATAAAGATGACTGATTAGGTAAAGAGTATTGTTAGGATTAAGCGGGTGGGGTAAAGTAACAGGGGCGGTAAGGTCTCCGTAGTTAATTTCATAAGTGGTACCAGTTGAATTGCCAAACCAATTTCCAATTTGAAACTGTATAGATGCAGGTGCACATAAACCTGTAGTAGATGTTGAAGTTGATATACTGGCAATCGGATTTGTACCATTATAAAAAGAAAATGTTTTAGAACTACTACAGCCATTTGAAGAAGTAATTGTTAGCACAATATTAAAATATCCCTGCGAATTGTAGGTATGAGAGGTCTGTGCTCCTGATGGCCAGTTTGATTGTGTAAATGGTGTCGAAGCATCGCCCCAATTTATAGTATAATTACAGGTGCCTGAACAATTTGAAACATTGCTTACAGTTAATGTATAAGTAGAATTTCCGTCGCAATTTGTAAATGGATCAGAAAGATTAGTTACATCGTTTAACATTGGCGAAGGTCCTTGTAATACGGTTACAGTTCCTGTACTTGTGGCTGAACCATCAGGGTTAGTAATTCTGATATTTCCTGTTCCAGCAGAATTTACAGTTGCAGTTATTGTACTTGAATTGTTTATAACAAAATTTGCCGCTGAGCCTGCAATGATAACAGTGCTAACATTGTTAAAATTTGCACCAGATATTGTAATTTGCCCACCTGTACAAATTTGGGTTGGAGTATATGATGAAATTGTTGGAGCTTGAGAGAAAATTACTCCGGGAAATAAAAGAAAAATAAAAATTGGAAATAAAGCCCTTACTATTTTTTTTAAGGGAATACAAAACAAAAACAATTTCATATAATTGAAGTTAAACAATAAAAAAAAGTACATTCTTCTAATATACCCAATCCTTAAGATAGATAATTTATTTTGCTAAGATATGTTTTTAATTTAATATGGCTTTCTATTAAAATTAAGTAGGTGTTTTATTTGAAAATTTTATTTAAAATTGTCAAAAACTAGCTAAGATTTTATACCTATCTTGTTTGTAAACTAATAATTATGAGTAAACTCATCCTTTTTTCAATTTTTATTTTAAGTTTCAAAGTCTCTAATGCACAAGATGTAAAAACTGTAAAAGACAGTTTTACATTTAAAAGTATTCCGACTTATGATAGAAATGGAAATTTATACATGTATGAAAAGCGTTACGATCATTTACCCAACAAACAAGATACCATTGATTTTTACAAGGAAATGGGTGACGTATATCGGCCAATGATAGATAGTGTAGAAATGGAACAAAAGAGATTAGATGAAATGAAATGAGTCGTGCATATGATGCCAAACAAAAACAATACGCGCAATTATTTCCACGAGAGGGCAAACATCTGTTTTCGTTTCAATGGATTGCTTTGCCAAAATTTGGCAGCGTCTATATCAAAAAAATAAACACCAAAAAATATAGTATCAAAGGTTCGCAAAAAGATGATAAAGGAAATTATGCGACGATTGATGGAATATTAATTCCGGTAACAAAAGGCAAGTTGAAATTTACAGGAGAAATCGTAACTAGAGTTTCAATTAATAATAATGGTGTTGCTTGTGTAAAAAAAGGAGTCTATACTTTCTTTAGCAAACCAGGTAGAAAGTTCTGGCGATTACAGGAAAATGAAAATTGTGAGGGAGGGGTTGTGTACGATGTAGTAGATATATTTTTCTAAACTTATTTTAAAATATATCTAACAATGAATTAACTCATAGGTAATTTTAAAATTATTTTCTGAAAAATTATTTTATATCCCTTTTCATTGAGAAAATTGGGATTGAATAGAAATCAGCGGCGTCTTGACTTTTTGAATTCTCAATTAAGTAGGTATTGTTATATTCCATATAAAAATAAATAGAATAACATTTGAGTTTTTTGGATTCTTTAAGCAACATCTGTCTGGAAAGACTTTTTTGAAGACATACAGAAAAAATATTTTGGTAATAAAAAATATTCATATATTAGCCCAATTAAATTCTAACTTTTTTTAAATAAAGACATATGCCTACAATTCCATTTGATTTCGAACCTAACAAAGCATCAATGCATAAGTGGTTTGGAACAAGAAAAAAAACAATGATATTTGGTACAGTAGAACTTCCTGGTTTTTTTCAGACACATGGATATAGTACAGATACTTTAAAGATGTGTATACTTTTTATTTTAGAACTAATTGGAGCGTTTGCTATAATGTATGAAGGAAGTTTCACTTTCTATTCAGTTGTTCCTGTATTTTTTGCTATAATTGTTGATGTTTATCTTGCTGTTTTATTGCATAAAAATGAACCTATAAGATTAGAGAATAAAAACAGAGCAAAAGCTACAGACGATCCAGTGTTAGCAAATAAATTTTCTCAATTATCTAAGGAAGGAGGTGCTTTTGAAATTTTGATTAAATTATCAATATACTTCCTGGCAATAATTAAAGGAATTGGGTACCTAATTTTTGTCGGTAGTCCTGAACCTCAGGTTATTTTAATGTTTTTTATTTATTTGATTGTCGCTAATCTTCATATAAATACAACAGGATATTGGGTTGCTGAATTTACATTGAATCAAAGTATTAAAAAACAAATTAAATCAAACATTTTAAGTTTGGGAAAATCAAATCCTGCTATTGAAAGAATTTCTTCATTTACTTCTGATAACCCAATTCAATTGATAAACATCGGAAAACATAGCATATTAAATGGCGATAAGCCTGGAGAATATAAAATAAGTACATTTGGAGTTTTAACTGATAATGAATTAGCGTCTATGGTTGCAAATCAAAGTAGTATTAGCTTGCAGTCTACAGTTGCTACAGCTTGTATTAAACATCAAATTCAAAATATACTTTTAGGATAAATGAATAAAATATTTCTACTAATATCAGTCTTGATTACATTATTATTTTGTAATGGATGTAAGAAATCAGAAGTAGTTGAGGTCCCAATAACTATTGTATTTGATCATGAATTACAAAATCAAGAAATTGTCAAGAATGATTCATTATATAAGCTTCTAACGCCATTTTATAGTGAAAATGATTCGTTTTTAATAGCATCTAAATTTGAAATGGTCAGGATAGATCTTGATGCGATTTTAGTTGATAGTATGATAATTGAGAAAGGCCTATTGAGTGATGCCCAAAAATGGTTAACTGGTGGCATGAAAAATCATGCAAAATTTAAGAAAAATTATGTTAAACAACTTGAAAAAAAGAATTTTAATCCCAAATTTTTTATAAAAGGAGATTCGAAATATGTTGATTCTTTCATAGTAAAAAACAAGAATTTAGAACCAGTAGTATTTTCCAAAAACTTAATTTCATACAATTGGTATGGTAAGTCGTTAAAAATATTTTCCAGTATAGATTCTATATTAGATTTTATAAAACATAATGCCATTGAATTAAAAGACAAGGACCATAAAACAATAATTTTATTTGAACCAAAAGTTAATTTAGTCGAAAAAACACCGCCAACACCGCCAAAATCTCCATTGGATCCGCCAACACCGCCAAAACCTCCATTGGATCCGCCACCACCGCCAAAACCTCCATTGGATCCAAAACCTCCAGTTATTAGTGTGATCGAAAGAGATTCAAGAATTAAAAATTGTATTAGTATGACAGGCAGTGACAAGATAAATTATTTTTTCAATGATATTTTTCGTTTCGTTAAACAAACCCAATGTAAAACGCCCGAGTATAAGAACTTGGTTAGAGAAATTGCTAATATTTTAATTAGCCAATTCCCAATTAGAAATACAATGTCTTACAACTATTCTTGTTCAAATGAAAACGATTTTTTAGCTGAGTTGGAAAAATACAATATCGGTGTAAATACTCCATTATTAAGATCAAAATTTAGAAGTTCATGTCCCTAATAAAATTATTTTTTACTGTCTTATTTTTTCTATTAGTTTCAAATAGTACTTTCTCTCAACAAGTTAGTTTAGAGAATTACAAGCCAATTTATAAAGAAAATGGCGGCTATAGAAAGACGAACTTTTTCAATAAAGGAAAAGTAAAGCGAGAAAAAGTGTATTTAGAGGCACTTACATTGATTAGTCAAATGGAAAGGGTTGTTATTGAAAGTAAAGTCGAAAAAGATAACTCCGTAGACACATTAATGGTCAAGGTAATTAAAGAATCTAACAGAAAGCTTGCAGAAATTTCAAAACAGACAAATGAAATTGAGATTAATGATGTTGATAGCTATGAAAAGTTATTAAATTTATTAAAGGAACTTAGAGATTTGAAATGTTCGAGAATTGATGCAATTACTAAGTTTATTAATAAAAATACCAATAAACTTTATGGTGATATCTCTTTTACTACAGGTTCAGCACAAATTTCAAGAAATGGAGTTTATGAAGTAGAGAAACTTGTAAATAAAATTGAAAATGATATAAATGAATGGAGAACTTATGTAAATAATTGTAATGAAAAAGTTTTTGAGAATGATTTGTATATTTTAGTCGTTAATATTGCAGGTTACGCAGATCAACAAGGTTCTATTTCACAAAATCTTTTACTTTCAGAAGATAGGTCAAATGCTGTAAAAATTGAACTTGTAAGACAGCTTAATAAATTAATCACTAAAGGGGTAAACATAATTTTTAATAAAATCAGAGTTGTCGGATATGGAGAAGATTTGCCACCAGGAGTTCAACAAAAAGGAGATGATGATCCTTCAAGAAGAGTTTGTATAATCTCATCACTTGTGGGACCTTCTGCAATTCTTGATTTGAATTGATAGTCACACTGGTTTTTTTATAGCTAATTTTCTCTACCTTAGCGTTAGTTCTTGAACATTCAGTAAGCCATTCCGTAGATAAAGTGAAGGTTTTTCCGATAATTTTCACAAGGAAAGTAGCTATTTATTGAAAGTCAGTAGTATCAACATATTGAGCGATAGGGGGTTATTCCTAACGCGGTCACGATAACCTTCAAGGGTTTATGAGATCATAATCATAAACCCTTTTTTATTTCAAATCTATTCCGATTTATAAAAACGGAGTAAGTAATAAATTTAAGCGAATTTAAA
>JAIXWH010000054.1 GCA_027484165.1 Chitinophagaceae bacterium
GTTCATTTTGCTTCAGCAATGAATGCACCAATAACCGCAGTTTTCTGTTCAACAATCCCTGCGTTCGGCTATGGACCACTTTCCGACATATCATTTATTGTAGAAACACAGAAGCAATTGGCTTGCAGACCTTGCGGAAGTCATGGAAAAAAAGAATGTCCGGAAAAGCATTTCAACTGTGGCAATCAAATTGAAATAAACCACTTAATTGGAATTCTAAATCGTAATTAATGTATTTCGAAGAAGATATTGAAAATTGTGCCAGGGTTCTGAAAGAAGGAGGAATTATTCTCTATCCAACAGATACAGTATGGGGAATAGGATGTGATCCAACTAATGAGCAAGCCATCTCTAAAATTTTCAAACTCAAACAAAGAAATGAATCCAAGAGTATGATTATTTTAGTTGCTGAAGAATCTGACATACTGAATTATACCAATCAGGAAAGCATTAAATTTTACGATTACCTTAAGGGCATCAACAAGCCCACTACGGTCATTTATCAGCAAGCTAAAAATCTATCCGAAAAAGTAATTGCTAAAGATGGCAGTGTTGCAATAAGAGTGGTGAAAGATAAATTTTGCAAAGAGCTCATCAAAAGATTTGGCAACTCTTTAGTTTCAACGTCTTCAAATATTTCCGGATATCCTGCACCTTTTTTGTTTTCTGATATCGATATTCTGATAAAAAATGGAGTTGATTATATTGTACGCTATAGACAAGACGAAACAGAGCCCGGTCAACCCAGTGCCATTGTAAAAATAAACGACGATGGCAGCTATATTACCATTAGGCCTTAGTTATGTTAAGGTTATTAATTTCAGCTATTGCTATGTAATCCCAGAAAATTGACGTACATTTGCACAGCATTAATTAAACTGAGAATTACATGATATGCTCAGTTGCTGTTGTATAAAGGTTTTCAGCAAATCTTCAGAATAAGATTTTTCTCTCCCAACGGCCCGAAGCATTACATGTGACCATCAAAATCAAATTTTGACCACATGTTTATTGCACACGCAATAAGGGTCTTTACTTAAAAAACAAACAATGACTACATTTGAAGCATTAGGCCTCAAAGCCGAAATCTTACAATCCGTAAATGACCTTGGATTCGTAAACCCAACCCCTATTCAAGAACAAGCAATCCCGGTTTTATTATCTGGAACTATGGATTTTGTCGGACTTGCACAAACAGGCACCGGAAAAACAGCTGCATTTGGATTACCCTTACTGCACCTGATAAACGCTGCAGACAGATTTCCTCAAGCGTTAATCGTTTGTCCTACTCGTGAATTGTGTTTACAAATTACCAATGATTTACAAGTATTTAAAAAACACCTTAAAGGAGTACACACCGAAGCGGTTTATGGCGGTGCGTCTATCACTATGCAAATCCGCAATCTGCGTCAGGGCGTACAAATTGTTGTTGCAACACCTGGAAGATTAATTGATTTGATCGAAAGAAAAGCAATCGACTTACAAAAAGTAAAATATGTAGTATTAGATGAGGCAGATGAAATGTTGAACATGGGTTTCAGAGACGATATCGATTTCGTTTTAAAAAACACCATCAACAGAGAAAGCATCTGGTTATTCAGTGCAACTATGCCCCCTGAAGTAAGAGCGATTTCTAAAAACTTCATGACTTCTCCAAAAGAAATTACAGTAGGCAAAAAGAACAGCGGAAATGTAAATATTGATCATCAATACTATTTAGCAGCTGCACATCACCGCTACGAAACACTAAAAAGACTGATTGACTTTAATCCTGGCATGTATGGTATTATCTTCACCAGAACAAAAGCAGATGCACAGGAAATAGCTGAGCGCCTCTCTAAAAGCGGTTATGATATCGAAGCGCTTCACGGCGATTTAACTCAGCAACAGCGCGACAGAGTAATGGGAAGATTCAGAAACAAAACTTTACAATTACTTATAGCTACTGATGTTGCAGCAAGAGGTATTGATGTGGATGGCATCACCCATGTTATCAACTACGAATTGCCCGACGATATGGAAGTGTATACACATAGAAGTGGTCGTACTGCAAGAGCAGGCAAAAGTGGTATCTGTATTTCAATTTGTCATACCAGAGAATCATTCAAAATCAGACAACTTGAAAAGATGATTAATGCAACTTTTCATAAAGTAGATATCCCAAGCGGTAAAGAAGTTTGCAGAAGACAATTTTTCCATTTCATGGACAAATTGATTCAAACCGATATTTCTCATGGTGATTATGAAACTTATCTGCCAGACTTAATGGAGAAATTTGAAAATGTTTCTAAAGAAGAAATATTGCAAAGAATCGCAGCACTTGAATTTGATCATTTCTTGAAATATTATGAGAATGCAGAAGATTTAAATACAAAAATGGATTCTCGTAACAGGATGAACAATGACAAAGCTCCAATGCAAAACAGAGGCACAGAAAGAAATTTCAACAGAAGAGATAATGGATATACTAGACTTTTCATCAACCTTGGAACTAAAGATGGTTTTTACAAAGCAAGTTTCTTACAATTCATTTTAGATGAAAGCAATCTTAAAAAAGAAGTGCTTGGCAAAATTGATATGAGAGAAATGAATACTTGGGTTGAAGTTGATAAGGCAAACGCAGGTAAAATGGTGAAAGCAATAGATGGCAAACGCTACAACAACAGAACTGTAAGAATGAACGAAGCAGACGGCGGATTCAGAAGAGCTTCTGATGAAGGCGCTCCATCTAGAAGACCATCAACTCCAACAGAAGGAAGAAAGAGAACCTATGCACCAAGAGACAGAAGACAATTTTAATCTTAAATATTGAGGTGGTAACATATTAATGAAAACAGGTAGCAATATTGCTACCTGTTTTCATTATATCAATTCCAAAACTGTAATCTCAGGCAAAACACCTACTCTTCCTGGATATCCCAAAAAACCAAAACCTCTGTTTACATATAATTTCTTTCCATCTTCTTCATACAATCCAGCCCACTCTTTGTATATGTATTGAATAGGACTCCATTTGAATCCGGGCATTTCAACACCAAACTGCATTCCATGTGTATGTCCACTCAAAGTCAAATCAACGTCTGCATAATCTTTTCTTACCTGAGCATGCCAATGGCTTGGATCATGACTCAACAATATTTTAAAAGGATATGATTCAGAACCCTTGTAGGCTAATTCCATCTTTCCATATTTTGGAAATCTTCCTTTAGCGCTCCAGTTCTCAA
>JAIXWH010000074.1 GCA_027484165.1 Chitinophagaceae bacterium
AAAAGATTTTTTGCCGAGAGTAATAAGGATAAGAGATTAACCACCCAATAAAAAATAAAATCGCTATTATCTACAATCCGTAATTTATATTTCTGCTATGTGATAATCGTGGTTTTTATTCAAGAAATGAATTAAAATGTAAAAAGCCCCTGTAAATTACAGAGGCTTGATTTGTTTGTCGGGATGATTACCGGAAGTTCGAATTTTTTGGAGGATATAAATTTGATAATCAAATTTTAATCACAATTGCACCAACTGGCAAAATATCCTTGTTCAAATAAGTTTCAACAAGATGGGTAAGTTTTGTAAGCTCTTCATAAGTGTTCATTTTTGCAGACATAACAAAAACGGTTATTGTATATTTTTGAAAATTTTGTTGATGCTGCAAGTTCTTATCAAATGTCAATAATGCATCAAAATTATTCTCGAGTAGCAGCTTTAGCAATTCACCATTTTTTATTCCATTCCATGATTTTTCACGAACGGTGAAAACTTCATGTGCAAGAAAATCCTGTTTAAGTCTTTTAGGAAGATTTTCATCAAGCAACAGCCGCATATAATTGGTCTAAATTTTTTGTATTGAGCAATTTATTAGCGTAATCTAATAATGCGATTGCTTGTTCTTTAGTAACCGAAGGGAAGTCATCCAAAAAGTCATCAATAGTAACACCAGCTTCAAGGTGATCAAATAAAGTTTCTACCGGAACTCTTGTTCCTTTAAATACAGTTTGACCGCCTAAAACTTCAGTATCAATAGATATGATATCCTTTAAATTCATAAAACTAAATTAATAAATTTTATTGATAATGCTAACTAAACAATCATTTCGTTATTTAATTAAAATCATTTATAACTAAAAAAGCAGACCATTGTGGTCTGCTTTTTTCTGTTTTGTTGTGTTTTAAAACAACATTGTCGGGACGATTACCGGGAGTTCGAACTTTTTGGAGGATGTGAAAGCAGTTTTAGTAGCATCAATTTGAATAGAAGCATAGAGCTTCATTTAACCACTGAACCGCCAATTTTTTTAAGGTGCTGTTGTGTGCAGAGCTTTTTTCATACCATAATAATTCTGAGTTTATTTACTAAAAACCATAAACAAAATAGTTGTGACACTAATGAGCATAGAATAGATATAAAGCGATCTGACATTAACCTTTTCTTTTATCAACAATATCAGAGAAATTATTGGAAGTAAAAATAACATCAACAGAACTGGAAGCCACAGAATCTCATAGATTGCACCAACAAAAGCAAAACTATATACATTTATGACCTGTCCCAGCCACCAGTATCCAGACACAATGATGCTCAGGATAAAGACTATTTTACCAGTTCTTGAATTTTTAAACGGATTTAAATTCTCTTTCATAATTTTTAAATTAATTTGTGACTACAGCTTTGCATACAACGGTTTGGCGCCAAACTGACGGCTAATGAGCAGCAGTTCTGGGCAGGACAAGCAATGAATTCCACACCTGCAGCAATACCTGTTCGTTAAAGATTTAAAAGTACAAGATAAGAACTAAAAGCCCAAGAGAATTCCGTCTGCCGAAACCGCTGCTGATAGCGAACTACAGCCGAAGATTACAACGTCCTGCCACACTTGCAGCAATACCCATGTTAGCTACAGTAATTCTCTTAAGGCTGCTACAAATTCTTTTCCATCACCCATTTTCATTTTCTTTTTGTCGTCAAGTATGTAAGGGATACCACTTTCTATTTTTTTAACAAAGCCGTTTTTGTCTAAAAATATGTTTACAGGAAATGCTTCCATATTCATAGAGTCAGTAAATTTTTTAGCATTTGCAATCTGCGTAAAACTAAACTTATGCTTTTTGTAAAATGCTTTAACCTTTTCAGATGTTTCAAATGTTATTGCAATAAAGTTTACAGAGTCCTTTAATTGGGTTTTAATTCCACTCAAAACTGGCATTTCTTCAATGCAAGGTTTGCAAGTTGTAAACCAAAAGTTAATTAATGTAGGTTTGCCTTTTAAGTCATTTATGCTAATCTTTTTATTGTCTAATGTCCTTAAGTTTGGTAAATGAAACTCCTTGTCCATATAGTCGTCTGGTTCAAATGATTTACTTTCTTTAACTTTTGGGTCACCGATTTTAATGTCCCATTTATAAGTATAGATTAAACTGTCCTTAGTCCTTTTTATTTCTTTGAAATTATCTTTTATAACTATTTTAATATCTTTTGTTGGAAAAATGCTTTTCATTTTTTCAACTTGGGCGTCTTTTAGTTTAGAATAAGTAACTGTGTCCACAATTTCTCCTTCGTTTGTCTTTATGTACTTGGTTTGTCCAAAAGCAACGGAAGTCAAAATGCTTAATGTTGTCAGAAGAAGAAAATTTAATTTCATAATTATTTTCAAATTTTAGTGGTCGAATATTATTGTAGCTAACGTTCCGACGCTTGATGCCGGTGGCTTCCTTTCTAAAATTTCCATTAAGATAAAACTTTTGACTCACTACCTGCACATTATTTTGAAAATGTATCCCACTGGCAACAAGCGTTTGTTATGGCAGGGGATATTCGCTCAAAAAAGCAGTAAATGGATTTCTTTTGAGAATCAAAAAAAGCCTCATTTACGGGTGCTTGGAAAATGCTTATCATTAGAAAATCGATTTCAATGCAACTATCATTTTAATAAGGAAACCTCAACACGACGCAATAAAATGTATGTAAGAAAAATTGGAAAGAGCCGGTGCGAATGTTCTCCGCCATAACGTTTTTGGTATTGCCGACGGCGGGGATTTTCAGCACAAAAGTTCAATCGAAGAACGAAAGTTGAACCTTGCACAAATGCCCAATCGAAGCCGTTCAGCCCCGCTTTTGGCAATACCTTGTTGGCGGTAGTTTTTAATCGATTTTCACTGCTTCCGATGATTTTTCTAAATTCAATTGATAAGTTTTCAATTTTTTGACAGCTTCGTTTTCTATTACAAATTCATAATTAACTTCGGGATCAAAGTCGGCAACCTTGAATATTGTTTTCGTTCTAGGAATTAATTCAAGTTTCACTGTTTCATTCATCGGAACGTAAAGTTTGCCATTTTCAAAAATGATGTTTTTGACATTGCCAGAAGTGGTTTTGTATTGTCCTGATAACGTTTTTAAATATTCGTTGTTCAATTTTACAACGGGCTCGTTATACACTATTTTCCTTATGGCTTCAATAAGTGAATAATGATTTTCCGCTGTTATGTTTTGTAATATAATGATGGTTCGTTTTCTGTCTAAATCTTTTTCTATAAATGTACTATATCCAAGCCAGCTCCCTGTGTGATAAATTATTTTGCCCTGAATTATATCTTGATTAATAAACCAACCCAATCCATAATTAATGCGTTCATCTGTTGTGTTTTTTGCTGGTGCAGTTATATATTTCCATTCTTCGATAGAGAAAAAATTATGGTCTAGAGCATTGCTCCATTTTTCAAGATCGGTTGTTGTTGAAAAAATTCTGCCTGGGCCATAATTTTTGTCGAATGAAATTAGATAAGGATTTTCTTTGTGAGCTTCTTCCCAAATACCTGTGGAGTCCTTTATGTTACCTTTCGTTAGGTTTTTTATGGGTTTGTTTTCTGAATATCTGAATAAAACGTTGGTATTATCCATATTCAAAGGATGAAATACTTTTTCGTTTAAAAAATCAGCGAATTTTTGTTTAGACACTCTTTCAATAATAGATGCGAGCAATAAATATCCCGTATTACTGTATTCAAATTTTTCTCCAGGGTTAAATAGCAGAGCTGGTTTCACTTTTTGGAATAAGCCGATAATTTTATCGTTGTTAATAAGTTCTTTGGGGTGTTTCTGTAAAATACTATCATCTGCCAATACCATATAATCAGCAAGACCACTTGTGTGATGAAGAAGATTGTCAATCGTTATTTTAGGATAAAATGCCAGTTCTGGCAAGTATTTCCTAATATCGTCATCGTAATTTATTTTTTGTTCCCTATGTAACATTACAATACAAGCAGCGGTGAATTGCTTTGTTAAAGAAGCAAGATTAAAAATAGAGCTGTCGTTGAGTGGTGTTTCTGTAGAGAGGTGCAAAAAATCGAACGATTTATTGTATGTAATTTTTCCATTTTCAGAAATCAGAACATTGCCATTGAACTCTTGCTTTTGGTTATAAGAATTTAACAGACTGTCTAATTTCAGGGTGTTTTGGGAATAGCAATAGTTTATCGCTAGAAGCCAGATTATAATCAATGTAAATTTTTTCATTCGCTTTTTTTGTCGAGGTTTTATTTTTGGACAGGTGTTAGTTAAAATTACCGCCAACGGTCTGGGGCTTGCCGAAGTGGGGGATTTTGAAAAACGAATGTTCAAATTTAGTACAAAAGTTCAATAGAATTACAAATGTTCAATTTACCACTTCTGCCCCCATTTTGGCAAACCCCTGTTAGGCGTTCGTTGTTTTTTATTCTTGTTTTGTCGTTAAATTTATTTGTTTAAATGCGTTTAAAACTGCTTGGTGCATAATTGTCGAGTGGTCTTCTTGTGGTAAATAGTCAAAAAACACTTTCACATATTTGCTTTTAGTTGCTTTCATTTTGTCGGCTAATAAATTTGCGTCCACTTCCATTACTCTTGGAATTTCTGTCGGTGTCAAACCTTCTTTACCAACACCAATATAAATTTCAGTTTGCTGTTTGAAAATTTCGTTTAATATTTCAGCATTTTGATTTAATAATGAGCCGTTGTCCCACCACAAACTCGGACTTACTATAATATATTTTGTAAAAAGGGTCGGCTTTTTCAGTAAAATTTCTGTTTCTAAAAGTCCACCTAATGATTGTCCAATTATAGTTTTTGATTGATTTGTTTTGTATTTCGTTTCTATATAAGGCTGTAATTCAGTTTCTATAAATGTAATAAATTTGTCGGAATGTCCTGCTGTCGGAAATGTTTTTTTATCGGTTTCAATAGTTGTCGGAAATGTAAAATCTCTTCGTCTGTCAACCGTTGCAATTCCTACAACAATAGATTTCGGTACAATGTTTATCCATTCAAAACTGTTGTATTGGACAAGTCCAACTATATGAATAAAATCTTCGTCTGCTGAACCGTCAAGCAAATAAATAATTGGATATTTTATAGTGTCGTTCGGATTATAGCCTTCTGGAAGATAAATATTTAAAGTTCGTTTTTCGCTTAAAACTTTTGATTGAAGTTCAATAATTTCTCCAAGTACAAATGGTTTAGAAACTTCTTGTTTTTTCGTTGCAACAGTTTGTCCAACTACAAATGTTGAATATAATGTCAAAAGTAAAACGGTTATAAATTTATTCATTTTCTGTCTGTTTGGTCGGTTTTGTACAATGACGCCTAACGGTGGACGCTTGATGCCGGCGGGGTATCTTCGACCAAAATTTCCATTAAGATATAGAATTTCATTTACACCTATACTTTTCATTTATAAAAATATTCCCCCGCTGGCAACAAGCGTTTGTTATGGTCGGGGGACATTCGCTCAAAAAAGCAGTAAATAGTTTTGTTTTGAGCATCAAAAGAAAACGTTTATTTACGGGTGCATGGAAGAAAACTTGTTTTTAGAAAGTCAATCACAAGGAACTATCAATTAAGAATAAATGCTACAATCAGAACCAATAAGACATAAGTAAGATAAAGATGCGGAAAAAGTAATTGCGAATGTTCTCCGCCATAACTCTCTTATCCACGAAATACATTTCGCCAATCCAACTCAAACATAACACATTTTTAGAAATAGACGATAAAGGGTATTGCAAATCAGCGGTTAGCAGTCAATATCCATGCATCCTATTTTCCCTCCAAATCCCGCAACAAACTTCTCAATCTCCTTTTTGCTGCTGCAGGTATATTGTCAATAACGTCGATTGCTTCTTCAATTCTCTCACAAATCTTGCCTATTAATTTTTCGAAGATTGGAGTTCCAAAATGGGTAATATTTCACGAAAAACGCCTGCAATAATATCCAGCTTATTTCGAAATCGTGAAATAGTATTTATTGACTATTGATTTTCGATAAATTGGAGCTCAATAAATGGGTACATTAACGAAAAACTGCCTGCAAAAATTTCCGGAGTGCTCCGAAATCGGGAAGCGGAAACAACTGCCTATTAATTTTTCGAATATTGAATGTCCAAAATGGGTCATATTTCACGAAAAACGTCTGCAATAACATCAGCGTATTTCAAAATTCTGAAAATAACGAAAATAGCAACCATTGCCTATTGATTTCCGATATATTGGTGCTCAAAAATGTGTAACATTTCACGAAAAACGATTGCAATAATATCCATCGTATTTCGAATCTATGAAAACAGCAACTATTGCCTATTGATTTTCGATAAATTAGAGCTCCAAAATGGATAACATTACCGAAAAACCATCAATTGTGAAACGAAAACAACTTCCTTTTAATTTTTCGAAGATAGGAGCTCAAAAAATGGGTAATATTTACGGAAAACTGGCTGCAAAAATTTCCGGAGCACCTCGAAATCGTGAAATGGAAACTATTTATTTTTCGAAGATTAGGGCTCAGAAATGAGTGACATTTCACGAAAAAATCTTAACATTTTTTTATTCTCACTTTTAAAAGAATAATTTCTTATTTAGTATTTATTTTTTTCGTGTTTTTTTAATAATTGTTTCTTATATTTGTCTATATGAATAGACGTAAAATTCTTACAAAGGAAGTAGATGCTTTAAACATGTCTAATGTAGAAAATCAACTTCTTGAAAACAGTCAAATGATTGCCGAGTTAATGGAAAAATTCTTTACCAGGGATTTATCTATTACAGATGCCAACATTGGTGTAGATCGAAAATTGCTTTATTCATGGAAAAAACATGAATTACTTCCTTTCGCACAAAAGGAAAAATCTTGGGGAAGATTTAGTTTCGTTGAAGTTTGCTGGTTGAAGTTATTATTGGAACTCCGTTCAGTTGGAGTGGGGTTAGACAAACTTCGTGAGGTTAAAGATTTCTTCTTTCCTAAAAATTTCGTGAACGACTTCTTTACAAAATCGGAAACCGAATTTCCAAATAAGGAATTGGAAAAAAAAATAAAAGAGAAGATTGAATTTAAAGATGGGAAACCAGTTTTCGAAAATGAACATCTGGATATTTTAAAAGAAGCAAGTTTTTCGCTTTTTACAAGCTTTTTATTGGCAACAATTTTAACCCGCAGTAATTATTGTATTTACATTGATTCAAACGGCAAAATTGATGCATTAGAGCTCAATGCTTTATTGAATGACCCAATTGAAAATCTCCAGTCATTATTTGATCAATTGTCCAATAAGACTGTTGTTTTCGTCAATCTTAAAAAAATAATTGCTGATTTATCGGGAACACACGAACACTTTTCTCAAAACCTTGGTTTTGGAACTTTGATGTCAGAAAATTCAGTTTCGTCACTTAAAAATTTATTCTTAAACAACCAGATTGACGAAATCACCATTAGAGTAAATCAAAGCGGCAGACCTACGGTTAGAATAAAAAAATATCAAAGTTTTGATC
This sequence comes from Chitinophagaceae bacterium, assembly GCA_027484165.1. Classification (GTDB taxonomy): domain Bacteria; phylum Bacteroidota; class Bacteroidia; order Chitinophagales; family Chitinophagaceae; genus Ferruginibacter. The sequence goes on from JAIXWH010000074.1 coordinate 7,532, forward strand.
AACTTAAAAAAGAAGTTGAAGGACTAAAAAAGAAAGGAACTTTCAAAGACATACTTATTAAAACCAGAGATGGCGGTATACAGCACTTTGAAACTAATGATATTATAAAGCTATAAAAATTAGTACTGAAAACCTCAGTCGTATTTATAAAATGAGCGTAATGTGAGATACCCTCGCTTACAATCCCAATCATTGAAAACCAATGAGGGATTCTATAAAAACAAATCGGTTTAAAAACGAAACTACCGATGCGAAAACAGAAGAATTTGAATTAGATGAAAAACAAAAAAATGCAACAATTGATGAACAGCTTGATACACTCGCTGATATCATAGTTGCGCTATTATTAAAAGAAAAAAACAACGCTTATGAAAACGAGTAATATATTAATGCTGGAAGAGTTGATGTCCAAAAGACTCAATCCAATTTCAAAGGTAGTGCCCCCACGTACAGGTAATGTTTGTTATACTTATGATAGGGTATCGTCAAGAGACCAAATGATAAATGGCAATAGTTTGGCTTGGCAATTCGAAAGATTGGATGAATATGCAGTAAAGAACAATCTGATAATCAAAAACAGATACGGTGGAACCTATGAATCCGCAAAAAATGATGAGAGAAAGCAGTTTAAAATAATGCTGGCTGATATTTCCAAAGACAAAATGGTCTCATCGATATTAGTATACAGCTATGATCGATTTTCTCGTTCTGGTGCCAATGGTATTTTCCTGTTGGATAATTTAAAGAAACTGGGCTTGAAGATAATTGCGGTAACACAAGAAGTAGATTCTTTTACACCAACCGGAAACTTTCAAGAGAATCTTTATATGCTTTTAAGCAAACTCGACAATGATATGCGCCGGGATAAAAGTATATCAGGAAGTAAGTCGATGGTTAAAAAAGGTTATTGGCCATATGCAACACCTCGAGGATATACCAACACAGTAAAGTATGCAACTGCTGATAAGCATATCTACATTATCAATGATGAAGGGAAAATGCTTCGCAGAGCCTTTGAGTGGAAAGCATCTGGAAAATTCAGCAATCAGCAGATTGTCGATAAATTAGCTTTGAAAGGAGTGACAGTCAGCCTTCGTTACATTGCATGGATTTTTGCGAATCCTTTTTATTGCGGTTATGTATATAGCTCATTGTTCCCCGGAGAATTGATTTCCGGAAAACATCCAGCATTAATTAATGATGATACTTTTATTAAAGTAAATAACATCAGCAAGCAAAATGCAATCAGTGGTGTCCCTAAAAAATTAAATGTTGATGAATTACCATTGAAAGTATTTGTGAGGGATATGTTTAGTAACAGTCCCTTTACCGGCTATCAAAATAAAAAGAAGAAACTATTTTATTACAAGACAAGAGAAGCTGGAACAAGAATCAACATATCTGCAAAAAAATTGAATAGTCATTTTGAAAAATTGCTTCAATCATTAGAATACGATAATTCAAAAAAAGAGAAATTAAAATCACTCCTGAATGAAAAATTATCTAAGCATTTTGAAGATAACAAAGTTGATGAAAATATGAACAAGAAACGGATTTCAGAATTGCAAAACAATCTTGATAAAATGGAGGAGCGTTTTGTATTGAATGAAATTACAAAAGAGCAGTACGATAAATTTTCAATTAAATATAGAGAGGAAGTTGTTCAATTAAAGCAAGAAACCAAAGCAAATGAAGAAATGAGTTCGAACCTCAAAAAAGCAATTGAAAAAGGATTGGAAATTGTTGAAAACATCAGTCAGGTATGGGTTTCATCTGATTACTATGAAAAGCAAAAATTGCAATACTTGGTATTTCCGGAAGGAATGTTGTATGACAAGAAAAACGACCGAGTTCGAACCCATCGAATCAATACCTTGTTCCGTGAAATCGCAATACAGTCAAGGGTTTTAGCTGAAACAAAAAATGACAATCCGTTTTTGGATTGTCATTTTGGAAGTAATGTCGGGACGACTGGATTCGAACCAGCGACCACACGCCCCCCAGACGTGTGCGCTACCGGGCTGCGCTACGTCCCGAAGAATTAAGGGAGTGCAAATCTATATCCAATTTGTTTATTTT
>JAIXWH010000052.1 GCA_027484165.1 Chitinophagaceae bacterium
ATGATTTGAGAGATGGTTAAACGCTTGTCCAATAACTTTCCCGTCATAGAAAAATATCTTAGATTTTCTTCCGCACGAATGGCTCTGTCTTGAGCTTTTAATGCAAAAGAACGGGCATAAAATCCAATTAAAATTAAGCTTATACACACAAAAGCAAAAAATATAGGGAGCGAAGTCCTAACCCACAAATCGAGATTCATCAAACCATTGAGTGAAAATAAAACTGTAGTAATGGTTATAATTAAGGACATCAATGTTAAAAACATTCCTAAATAGTATACCTGTGGGGCTTTGCGCATGTGATTTTTAAAGTTTTGTTGTTGCATCTTTTATTTTTTGCCATGAAGCTACAACATATCTTTTGAAACATGCTAGCCCACCATTTAAATGGTGGGCTAGTAATTTAAATGGTGGGCTAGTAATTTAAATGGTGGGCTAATTAAAATTCAAAATCTTTACTTTTGCTTTATGATTTCAGTTTCCATTATTACCATTGGTGATGAATTATTGATTGGACAAGTGATTGACACCAACAGTGCTTGGATTGCACAAGAACTTAACAAAATCGGAATCCCCGTTCTAAGAAGAGTTGCAGTAGGCGATAATTTCGATCAGATTTGGAATACATTAAATGAAGAATCTCAAAAATCAAAAGTCATTTTAATTACAGGCGGATTGGGTCCTACTGCCGATGACATCACCAAGCCATTGCTATGTAAATATTTTGATGGTAAAATGGTAATCAACAATGATGCATTGGAAAATGTTACGCATCTTTTTGAAAAAATATTCAAACGCCCTCTCACAGAAAGAAATATCAAACAAGCAGAAGTGCCCAACTCTTGCAAAGTTTTAATTAATCCAAGAGGCACTGCACCCGGCATGTTGTTTGAAAAGAAGGATTGTATTTTTATCAGTATGCCCGGCGTTCCCCACGAAATGAAAGGCATCATGAGCGACCATGTCATTCCATTGTTACTGGAAAAATTCGAATTGCCACATATCAGTCATCGTACTTTAGTTACTTTTGGTATCGGCGAATCTATGCTTGCAGATTTGATTCAATCTTACGAAGAAAAATTACCCACACATATCAAACTGGCTTATCTGCCCAACTACGGAATTGTAAGATTAAGATTAACCTCATCCGGAAAAAATAAGGATGCCATTGAAAATGAAATAGAACAGTTGTTCTGTGAATTGCAATTAATGGTTAAAGATTATTTAGTTACCAATGAAGATGAACCAATGGAGAAAGTAGTTGCTAAATTACTTTTAAAGAACAATCAAACGCTTTCTACTGCAGAAAGTTGTACTGGTGGATATTTATCTCATTTGATTACAAGCATCCCCGGCTCATCAGCTTATTTTTTGGGAAGCATTGTAAGTTATTCAAACTCCTTAAAAGAAAATTTACTCGATGTAAAAAATATTACAATTGAATTTAATGGAGCAGTGAGTGAAGCAGTAGTTATTGAAATGGCAAAGGGTGCTTTGAAAAAATTGAATACCACTTATACTGTAGCTTTATCTGGAATTATGGGACCAGATGGCGGATCAACTGAAAAGCCTGTTGGTACAGTTTGGATAGCCGTTGGAAATCAAGAAAGCATCATTACTAAACAATTTCATTTTAGATTCGACAGACAAAAGAACATTCAATTGACCGCAATGAATGCATACAATTTGCTCAGGGTATTCATACTGGATCAAACCAAGAATTGACAGTATCAAACATTAATGAAGATTTGTTGTAGAATTGACAAGAATTGTGTTATTAATAATATAGTTTTTAATGACAAGCGAGTTGATTTTGAATACTTTATAGCTAATCTCAAAAAAAACAACTCATACCTTTTCAACTTGCCCTTTTTACTTACATTTGCCAATACTAATTATCTAATAATATGAGTTTAGTTGATTTGATTATGCCTAAGTTAGGCGAAAGTATCATGGAAGCAACCATTTTAAGATGGCACAAACAACCAGGCGATAAAGTTGCTATGGATGAAACAATATTGGATATTGCTACCGACAAAGTAGATAGCGAAGTACCCTCTACTGCAGAAGGAGTTATAGAAGCCATCTTATATAAAGAAAATGATGTAGTTCCCATTGGTACTGTGATCGCAAAAATTAAGGTAGGTGCAAGTGCTGCTAGTACTACTTCGGCTCCTGCGGCACCAGTAAAACAATATGAAGACGCTAAAGTTATCGAAGAGATTCCTTATCAGCCTCAAACAACTACCATTCCTGCAAATGCAAATAATGGCCCTCGCTTTTACTCTCCACTTGTTTTAAATATTGCACAAAGTGAAGGAATCAGTATGGCAGAATTAGAAAATATTCAAGGCTCTGGACAAGACGGCAGAGTTAGCAAAAAAGATATTCTTTTTTATGTCAACAATAAAAAATCAGGAGTAGCTAACGTAATTGCAACTCCTGTTCAACAACAAGAAGTTGCTCTGGTACAAAAAACTGTTGAGGTTTCAACTACACCATCTAATTCAGTACCAACAGTTTATCAGGGTAATGTTGAAATTATTGAAATGGACCGCATGCGCAAACTGATTGCCAAGCATATGGTTGATAGCAAACATACTAGTCCGCATGTTACCAGTTTTGTCGAATGTGATGTTACCAATTTGGTTTTATGGAGAGAAAGAGTAAAGAAGGAATTTGAAAAACGCGAAGGTGAAAAAATTACTTTCACTCCTTTGTTTATTGAAGCCATTGTAAAAGGATTAAAAAAATATCCAATGTTGAGTAGCTCATTGGATGGCGATAGAATTATCATCAAAAAGGATTTGAATATTGGTATGGCTACTGCTCTCCCATCTGGTAATTTGATTGTGCCTGTAATAAAAAATGCAGATCAATTGAATTTAGTAGGATTAACCAAACAAGTGAATGGTTTGGCTAATGCAGCTAGAAACAATAAATTAAAACCTGATGATACTACAGGAGGAACATTTACATTAACCAATGTAGGTACTTTTGGAAGTATCATGGGAACACCAATCATCAATCAACCTCAAGTTGCGATTATGGCAGTTGGTGCAATCAAGAAAAGAGCAATGGTTATTGAAACCCCTCAAGGCGATACCATTGGCATCCGTCACATGATGTACATCTCATTAAGCTACGATCACAGAATTATTGACGGTGCATTAGGATCTACTTTCTTAAATTCTGTAAGTAAAGAGTTGGAAAATTTTGATCCTGAGAGAACCTTTTAATATATAGTTCAAAAGTTTAAAAGGTTGCAAACATTTAAAAGGTTGATTGTTTAAGCATTAATCGATTTAAACTTATTAAACCGATTCAACTCATTAAACCTTACTCCTATTCCGGCTCAGGTGTATACCTCAAATATGGCTTGATTTCTTTTACTCCTTTAGGAAATTTCTGTTTTGCATCCTCGGTACTTATTGCAGGAGAAACAATACAATCCTCTCCTTTTTCCCAATTGACAGGAGTAACCACATTAAATTTTGAGGTAAGTTGCAGACTATCAATCACCCTCAACAATTCATTGAAATTCCTCCCTGTTGAAGCAGGATAAGTGATCATCAATTTTATTTTCTTATCAGGCCCGATAATAAATACCGACCTAACGGTGTGGGTTAAACTTGCATTGGGATGAATCATATCATACAACTCACTAATTTTCTTATCTGCATCTGCAATAATTGGAAATTCAACTTTTGTTTGTTGAGTCTCATTGATATCATTTATCCAACTCAAATGCTGTTCAATAGTATCAACACTTAAAGCAATTGTTTTTACATTTCTTTTTTCAAATTCACTTTTCAGTTTAGACACAGCTCCTAACTCAGTTGTGCACACAGGAGTATAATCTGCAGGGTGAGAAAATAAAATCACCCAACTATCGCCTATCCATTCATGAAAATTAATTTCGCCTAATGTGCTTTGTGAAATAAAATCCGGAGCTTCATCTCCTAATCTTAAAGTAGCCATGTTCGATTAATAAGATTTTAAAAAAGACTTGTAAACAGAATCTTTTTGAGCGGAAGTCATCTTATAATTATAATCCCATAATGTACTCTCCCAATCTCCATATCCTGGGTTTGGAATAATAATGAAGCGATTTCCGAATTCATTCACAGATGAAACGGTATTATTGAATCTGTCTATAGGATTTTTTTTATCAAACAAACTGCTAAAGTCTGCTAAATTATCACCCAAGAGCATCACAATTTCATGGGTTGCAGCAACCTGTTGCCTCCTTGGTTCTTTTCCAGATGTGGATGATTTCAACAAAAGATGATTATCATCTGCATTGGGCAAACCGAACTTCGTTAAATTGACTAAGGTAGAATGTCGTTCATTTTCCAATCTGTTAGTAATGTAAAAAATTTCCACCCCTTTAGATGCAGCATATTTTAAAAAATTTGGAGCTCCCGGAACACTGTCTGCATTGGATTGTATCGACCATTCATACCATGATTGAGGTTCATACTCTTTGCCCAATAAAGCCTGATGAACTGCATATGGACTATTATCTAAAACCGTTTCATCAATATCTGTGATAATGGCTTTTGGTAAATTGGTTTTGGATTGGTACTGATCCAATCTGATTGCAGCAAAATTATAAGCCTGAAAACAAAGTGCTTTGTATTCGGCAGATTTTTGCTGATACAATGCTGTGAATAATTTTCCATTAATCACTATAGAGTTACTAGGACTTGTTGTGATTATTTCGTTATTAGTTTTAATAACAACACATGATGAAACTACCACTAAGCAAATAATAAATATCTTCTTCATTGAGTTTAATTTTTATTCAGCAGTTCCTTTTTCTCCAACAAACCAATGTTCTTTGTTTTTAAAGAGTACATTGAATGTGGTTAGCGTTCCATAAATTCTGGTGATATATTGTTGAAGATTTACTTTCTCTTCATCAGTCAAAATCTTGTGCGCATTTATTTGTTGCTCCATCACTCTTAATCTATCTCTTAACATCACAATTTTATGAAAGAAAATATCAACAGGCACTTCTTTTGGCTTTTGTGTTTTATCTGCAGGTTGCAATAACATGGTTCCACCTTTCCATCTTTCACCTAATGGAACAACCTCGCTTACCTCGCCCCACATTCGCAAGATTTTCAATAAAGATTTTTCTACATCAGAAACTGTTTCTACTTCTACTGTCACATTTTCAGGAATAATCTCATCCAAAGAAGTATCTGTTTTTTCAATTTCTTTTACTCCTACATCAATAAATGAAATGAGATAGGTTGCATAGCGAACACCTACTATTACACCTGGTCCGTGTTGAGTGTGTTGCAATCTGGTTCCTACTCCAAGATTTAATTGATCCATTTTTACTAAAATTTATTTTATTTTAAAATTCTTTCAAAATCACTACGTCCCATTTGACCTACATAATTACCCACCACTTTACCATTTCTGTATAATTTAAAAAATGGGATTTCGTCTATTTGCAACTGTTGAGTCAATGTTTTATTTTCATCAATATTAATTCTAACAATTTTTGCTTTTCCTTCATATTCTTTTGATAGCTGATCCAGTAACGGAGCCATTTTCATGCAAGGACCGCACCATGGTGCATAAAAGTCAATCAAAACTAAATCAGAGCTATTGGTGATAGCACCATATTGTTCTGCCGAAATTTTATCGGAAGCAATCGCATGTATTGGATCTGTAACTTGTAAATTATTTTTCTTCCAAGCCATGATACCTCCTTTTAATTCATACACATTTTTAAATCCATTATCTCTCATGTAAGCAACTGCAGAAGCACTTCTTCCGCCAGATAGACAATAAACAAAATAAGTTTTGTTGGCATCCAACTTTTTTATATTGGATTCAAATTGGTCATCATTGTAGTTCATGTTAATAGCATTAGCTATAGCACCATCATTGAACTCATCAGCACTTCTTACATCAATCAGAACGGATTCAGATATAGATTGCATCTTATCGTAAAATGCTTTAGGAATTAATTTCTCATTTCCACTTTGAGATTGACAAGTAATTCCAAAAACCAAAAGCAAGGATACAAAAAGATATTTCATACTATTATAATTTGAGGGATAATTAATATACAATTTAATTCTTTTGACCGAATTGTATTCTTATAATTTCAAAGGCAAAATGAGAAAACGCTTATAATAATAAGCAATAAATATTTTTTATTTCATCTTTTTAAAATCAAACTACAATCCGTCCTCTTCATTGAAGCCCCATTTTTGTTTTAAATCAATTAACTCATCTCCAACAATTTGTGGTTGATTATAATGACCGGCATTCAAT
>JAIXWH010000069.1 GCA_027484165.1 Chitinophagaceae bacterium
AATTTTTTTCTGTAGTTCAAATCAATACTTGTGGTAATGCCTTTTGCTTTTGCAGCTTTTAATGCAGCTTCTGTTAATGCAGCAGCTTTATCGCTTAACGCAGGAGTAATTCCTGTGGTGTGGAACCATGATGCTCCTTCAAAGATTTTATCAAAATCAAATTCACTAGCATCTACATCTGCAATGGAAGCTCCGGCTCTATCATACACCACTTGTGATGCACGCATAGAAGCTCCTGTTTCTAAAAAATATATCCCCAAACGATCACCACCTCTTGCTACAAACTGAGTATCTACTCCATAACGACGTAAGTGATTGATTGCGGATTGGCCAATAGGATTATTGGGCACTTTGGTTACAAACGTACCGTTTAATCCATAATTACATAGTGCAGCTGAAACATTCGCTTCACCGCCACCGTAAGTAATATCAAAAGTATCGGCTTGTACAAATCTTTTAAAATCAGGAGTTGATAATCTCAACATGATTTCTCCAAGGGTTACTATCTTTTTAGACATTTTGAATTTTAAAATTTAGATTAAGAAATATTATTTGTGCTGTAAATATCTTTAATCATTATCTCACAATTAAAAATAAATACGAAAACGATTGCGTGCTTGCAAGGAATGTATTCAATTTTAAAACCTTAATTATTTTTTGGGAATAAGAGAAGACTCTTTAATAATGATTTTACTTTCCATAGTTTTGGTTTCAAACTCCTTGATAGGCCTTTTGCTTTCAATAATTTTAATCAAAAGTTCCATAGCAGTTTTTCCCATTTCAAATGCTGGTTGTCGAACAACAGACAGACTGGGACTAAACATATCTGTTAAATCTGAGTTGCTGAATCCGATGTAGGCAATTTTTTTCTTGATGCTACTTTGATTTTTCATTACAGAAATCATAACTGTAGTAATCCTGTCACCAGCAGATATTATAGCATCGGGAGCGTTTTTGCTCGAAAACAGACTAATGATATTGTTACGTACTTCTTCAATATCCATACCTCCATGATCACAATATCTAACTAAGTTTTCATTAAATTTGATTTTATAGTCTTCAAGCGCTTTTTTGTATCCTTCCAATCTTTTTTTCGTAATAAATAAATGTGATGAACTCGTGATGTGAGCAATGTTTTTATATCCTTGTTTGATGAGATGAGTAGTTGCGTTATAGGCGCCTTTGAAATTATCACAAACTACTTTATAGGTGTCGATTTCATCAATGATTCTGTCAAAGAAAACAATGGGGAGCCCACGCTCATGTAAATTTTTAAGATAACTAGAATCGTTGGTTTCTGCTGAAACTGAAACCAACAAACCGTCCATGGATCTTGAAGCCATGTGCTGAACATTAATCATCTCTCTCTCAAAAGATTCGTGAGTTTGAGATATGTTTACATGGTATCCATGTTTGTATGCAACTGATTCTATTCCATCGATAGCCTGTGAAAAAAAACTATTAGCAATTTCAGGTACAATGATTCCAATGGAATGACTTCTTCTTTCTTTGAGACTTAAAGCGATAGGGTTGGGCTGATAATTGATTTTTTTTGCATAATCCACAACCAGTTTTTTTGTTTTACTGCTGATTTCATAACTTCCCCTTAAAGCCCTACTTACTGTGGAAGTAGAAAGGTTAAGCTGTTGAGCAATATCCTTAATTGTTACTGATTCGTATTTCATTTAAATTCAATTAGGGTTAAATTTACATCATTTATTGAGATTTTTAAGCTAAATATCAATAATTCTATGTTGTTCAAAATTTTGGTATCGTTTGCGTAAATAAATGATTATCATTTTGTTCCAATAGCTAAATACTACGTATAATTGTCTAATGTAAGTTGATAAATGCTGTGCTTGAAATTACAATGCCTTTCTTGATCTTATAATGTTTGTTTTTTAACAAGATTGGTCTATTGGCATAACTCGCCTCATTATTAATTTATCATATCATTTAATTTAAAAGAGATTCAAACGCAAATTCTTTATGAAAAAATTCTTTTTATCTGGCATCATGATTTTGCTGTCGTTGTTTTCGTTTGCTCAAAACAAAACAATTTCTGGTAAAGTAACCGATTCAACAGGTAAACCATTAGTTGGAGTTACTGTAACCATAAATGGTAAAGGTTATAAAAAAACAATTCAAACCAATGAGGAAGGCAAGTTCTCGGTAATGCCAAATGTTGAAGGAAAATTCAATGTTGTATTTTCATCAACGGGTTTTAAGTCCAAAACAATGTCAACAGAAGGTAATACCCCCTTATCAGTTAGTCTAAAAAGGGAAGTAAGCGACATGGAAGAAGTTGTAATCAATGTAGGATATGGTACTTTGAAGAAAAAGGAGTTATCAAGTTCTGTATCTTCTATAACAGCAAAAGATTTAAAAGACGTTCCTGTGAATTCTGCTGCGGAGGCCTTAAACGGAAGATTAGCAGGTGTGACCGCTACAACAGCAGAAGGTTCCCCAGATGCTGAAGTGAATGTAAGAGTAAGAGGAGGGATGTCTATTACTAATGATAACTCTCCACTGTATATAGTAGATGGAGTTCAATTAGAAAATGGGTTATCTACTATTTCACCTCAGGATATTCAGTCGATCGACGTGTTGAAAGATGCTGCTGCAACTGCTATTTATGGAGCAAGAGGTGCTAATGGAGTTATTGTTATTTCAACTAAATCTGGCAAGCCAGGAAAAATGAAGTTGAATTATAATGGTTTTGTTGGGATTAAGTATTTACCCAAAACATTAGATGTAATGAGCCCCTATGATTTTGTGATTTATCAATCAGAGAGGTCAAGAGGCAATGGAACAGATAGCTTAAATTTTGTCAAAGATTTTGGTACAACATGGGACACCTTAGAGAACTATAGAAATGCTACCCCAGTTAGTTGGCAGAATCAGATTTTTGGAAATACAGGAATTACAACAACTCATACTATTTCAGGTTCAGGCGGTACTCAAAAAATGACTTATAATTTCGGTTACACTTACAACGGAGACAAAGCCATAGTAACTAACTCAAAATACATCAGAAACATTTTAAACTTCAAAACTGATTACAAGTTCACTAAAAATTTAAAAGCTGGTTTGGGTGTTAGATATACTAATCAAAATGTATATGGCGCTGGAGTTTCTGATGCTAAAGGTTCATCTTACAGTCGTTTGAGAAATGCAGTAAAGTACAGACCATTTTTATCTCCAGGTCAAAATATAGGTGAAGCAGATACTCTCGCAGAAGATCAAGTTGGGAACGGACTCAGTTTGAAAAATCCAATTCAATTGGCAAATGCTGAGTACAGACATAAAATAACCAACACCTATAATTTAAACGCAAATATCTCTTACAACATAAAAAAGAATTTAACTTTTAAATCGACTTGGGGTTATGAGAATAAAAATTATGTTGATCTGCAATTCAGTGATTCAATTGCACCATATGCTGTAATTCAAGGATCAAGAAGACCAATTGCAAGTTTAGACACAACAATTACATCCACTTTTACAAATACTAACGTTCTTACTTACTCTCTTAAAAACTATAGAAAAAAGCACGATTTCGACTTTTTATTGGGTGAAGAAACTTATGATTTTCAAAATGAAAGACGAGCCAATCTTTTCGGATTGTATCCTTTAAACATTTCTCCTGAAGAAGCCTTCAACAACACAGATACAGCTACTCCATTTGCAGGTTATCCAAGACCAGTAATCAAATCAAGATATACTAGTCTATCCTTCTTCTCAAGACTCAATTACTCTTTCAATAAAAAAATTATTGTTTCATTCAATGTTAGAATGGATGGAGCATCTAAATTTTCTCAATCAAACCGTTGGGGCTTTTTCCCTGCAGGATCAATTGCATGGAGGTTAAAGAGCGAAAAGTTTCTTGAAGATGTAGACTTTATCAATGAACTGAAAATCAGAGGAGGTTATGGTTTGGTAGGTAACAATAGAATTGATGACTATTTATATATCACTACTTTTAATAATGATAATGCAATTTATTACGGATTGAATAATCAACCTGTTTATGCATATTATCCTGGGTCGTTAAGAAATCAAAATTTAAGATGGGAGTCAACTGTAAACAGAAATATTGGTTTGGATTTGAGCATATTTAACAGCAGGTTTGATTTGAGTATTGATTATTACAATAATAGTTCAAAAGATTTGCTGTTGTTTGTACCCGTAGCTTCTACATTTGGTTACACGTCTCAATATCAGAATATTGGAAAAACCAATAATACCGGAATTGAAATTCAGCTTAACGCTGCAATTATGAAGAATAAAAATAATTTCAATTGGAATGCATCATTTAATTTGTCTACCAACAGAAATAAAATTATGGCACTAGGTGTCAATCAAACAAGCTTTTTTCCAAATGCCAGTTGGGGCGTATCAGGACAACCAACAGATTATATCATTAAGGTTGGAGACCCAGTGGGTAGCATGTATGGATTGGAAACTGATGGATTTTACACCGTAGATGATTTCAATTATAACACCGCAACTGGGGAGTACACTTTAAAAGCTGGGGTAGTTAATAATTCAGGCATCATTGGCGTAATTGCTCCGGGATCTATAAAATTCAAAGATTTGAATAATGACAGTATCGTAGATTTGGTTAACGACAGAAAAATCATTGGAAATCCAATTCCTAAGTTCACAGGAGGATTAACTCAAACTTTCTCTTATAAGCAATGGGATGCAAGCATATTTGTTAATTTCTCTGTTGGGGGAGATGTTTATAATGCAAATAAAATTGAATTCACCAATGGTTACACCGCAAATTCTAATTTGCTTGCAATAATGAATGACAGATGGAGAGTAGTTACTCCAAATGGTGAAACTGCGCAATGGGTAGCAAATAATCGAGTATATGGAATTGCTCCTGATCAGTTAAGTGCATTAAATCAAAATGCAACTTTATGGACACCATTGAAAGGAGCAGGGGCTTTCTATCCGCACTCATGGGCAATTGAAGATGGTTCTTTTTTAAGAATTAATAATGTTACTATCGGATACTCGTTACCGGTATTAGCTTTGGCTAAACTACATATGTCGAGACTAAGATTTTATGTAACGATGAATAATCTGTATGTCTTCACAAAGTATTCAGGGTATGATCCTGAAGTTAGTGTTAGAAGCAGTCAGCTTACTCCCAATTTGGATTACTCTGCTTATCCAAAAAGCAGAAGCTTTATTTTCGGTATAAACGCAACATTCTAATTAAAATTCTCAAATTATATTTTATGAAATTTAATCGCAATCATTTTTTTATTTCAATTTCATTATTGTTAATAACAACATTAAGCTGTAAGAAATATCTGGATCAACAACCCATCTCCGAATTAAGCCCAGAAATGGTTTTTAGTGATGTGGAGAGTACCAAAAAGGCTTTGGCCGGAGTGTACAGCAGATTAATCGGAGATCAAGCTTATGGTATCAGATTAAGTTTGTATTTCACTGTTGATAATGATGAGACTCAAGGACCAAGCGGTGCGTCAGATAACGACAGAAGAGATTTGTCTCGTTACACTGCTACTCCAGGTAATGCTCAAATTACCAGACCGTTTCAGCAGATTTTTCAGGGAATAGAATATGCAAACGTATGTATAGATAATATTCCTCAGATGGATATGTATAATGATGGTAATGCAAGACAAAAAGCACAACTGCAAAGAATGTATGGAGAGGCGCTAACTTTAAGAGCACAATTTTATTTTGAAGCTATAAGAAATTGGGGAGATTTGCCAGAGCATTTTTTACCTGCTTCTAAGTTGGCTACTACAAATCCATTTCCTAATAAAGTAAACAGGGATTTATTGTATGATCGTCTTTTAGATGACTTATTGATAGCAGAAAGTTTGGTTCCCTGGAGAAATGAATTAGCATCAATCGGAGATGCTAATGATGAAAGAATTACCAAAGGCGCAGTGAAAGGACTTCGTGCAAGAATTGCTTTATTCCGCGGTGGATATTCCGTTCGTAGCAACGGTAATGTTGAAAGAGGAAGTAATTATCTTAACTATTATCAAATAGCAAAAACCGAATGCGAAGAAATTATGAATTCAGGACAACATAATTTAAATCCTAGCTACAAATCATTATGGAAGGATCAGGTTTGTGCTCATGCGATTAACGATCCTGATGGAGAGTTAATGTTCCAGGTGAGTGCTTTTGGAGGTAATGCAGTTGCTGATTCTAAATTGGGATATTATAATGGACCAACCTCAACTTTTGGAAGTTCTACTTATGGAAATAAATCGATTAATATTTTGCCTACTTATTTTTATTTGTTTGACTCAACAGATTTGAGAAGAGATGTTACTTGCGCACCTTACAATTTAGATGTAGATGGACAAATCAAAAAAGGAACTTCAATTACAGGCATTAACGATGGAAAATTTAGAAGAGACTGGATAACAAGCCCAAGTTTTTTACCTAACAATGCAATTCAGTATTTTGGTTTGAAATGGCAATTGTTGAGGTACTCTGATATTCTCTTAATGTTTGCAGAAGCAGAAAATGAAATTAATGGGGCATCTTCATTGGCATACGAAGCTTTAAACAAGGTGAGAAGAAGAGGGTTTGGTAAATCAATTGGCGTACCTGATCCCAATGTAGATTTAACACCCGGTCTCTCAAAAACAGATTTCTTTAAAGCACTTGTAAGAGAGAGAGCTCTTGAATTTGGAGGGGAAGGGATTAGAAAATATGATTTAATAAGATGGAATTTATTGATCACTGCAGTTGCTAAAACTAGCGAAAATCTTTTCAGAATGTCTAATTTATATGAATTGAATCCACCGGACTATATGGCCGGTTATCCTTCATATTGCGTGAGTACAACTTTACCCACTAAAATTTATTATATAACAGGCACAAGAGCCGACGATAGTCAAATGTGGGGAACTTCATTTTATGTCAGCGCTCCGTCAAGCACACCAACTGGAACATCATCGGTTACTTGGTTAAGTTCAGGAATTAGTACATCCTCTTTATCAAGATATGCAACAGGATTAAGAGCAGATCAAAATCCTTCAGGAACTCCTATTGAATTAAAGCAATTATTGCCAATTCCTCAGCCTGCAATCGACGCAAATTATAATCTTAAACAAAACTTAGGATATTAATAACACATAAAAAATCAAATAAAATGAAAAAAATTATCGCTCTACCTATTTTTATCTTTATCATTGGTGCATGTTCTGCTCAAACAACAAATAAAGATACTACAGCTCCTAAAAAAGAGCTTACTAAAGAAGAGAAAGCAGCACAAAAAGCAAAGTATGAAGCTGATTTAACGGCTGCGTATAAAGAGGCTGAATTAACTGAAGAGCAAGTTGCAAGTGTAAAATCAGTAATCGATGAAGCTAATAAAAAAAGCAACGAGTTAAAAAATAATGCCGCATTATCTGAAGAAGATAAGAAAATGGCAAAAAAAGTGATTACTGATCAAAAGAATGCAAAAATGAAGGAAATCATGGGGGAGGATAAATATCGCAAATACAATGAAGTTCGTAAGAGACAAAAAGCAGCTACTCCTGCACAATAATTAAAACAATGAAGGTGGCTTTAGAGCCACCTTCATTGTTTTAAAAGGTATTCAATCTATCCTTTATGCCTTAATTTTTTAAAATCCTAATCAACATTTCAAACCTTCTTCTGCGGGTATTAATTACCATTTTTTAAAGTTTGTAGATTAAATGATTTCTAATGGGAACGTTTGCGTATTTTGGAATTTTCACAGGTTAAAAATCAATTAATTTTAAGGCTGCTAATGCTTATAAACAAAATCATTTCATGAACTTGCTTTGGTCTTATTGTAGTCGTTTCGCATTTTTGAAAGACGTATTAAATATTGGAATCGTGTTTCCTCTTGTACCAATGGAATTGATTTCATTTTATGGATTGGATCTAAATTGTTCTGTTTTGCTGAACTGTGTTCCCAGAAATAAATACAACTTTGATTCTGATGTAATTGAAAAGAGAGGAGATAATAATTTTCAAATATTGGGCAGTTATTAGAGATCAAAAAAGCATACAATTTAAGAGGTACTGAACAGTTTTTGAATGGAATTAGTATAGCATGAAAATGTGCAAATCATAGATCAGTTTTGATAGCCTTAAATGGGATACGAAAAACTTATTAATTAGTAAATCATAAATAACAAAGAGTAATGAAGAGTAATAAAAGGTTTGTTTTAACTGTATGGTCATCAGCTTTATTATTGCTGTCTTTTTCAATGAATTTATCTGCTCAGTTACTTTCTTTTCCAACTGCAGAAGGAGCAGGGAAATTCGTTTCGGGTGGCAGAGGAAATGTAGCAACAGCTCCTAAAATTTATGAAGTAACAACATTAGTTGATAATTCGTCTTCTGCAAATACACCGGGAACGCTGAGATATGCATGTACTAATAATTCTCCTTCAGCTCCCAATAGAATAATCGTTTTTAGAGTATCAGGCACTATACATCTTTATGCAACATTGAATCTCACCAGAGCTAATACTACAATCGCAGGACAAACAGCGCCAGGAGGAGGAATTACCATTGCTGATTATCCAGTTTATTTAGGTGCCAACAATATTATAGTTCGATATATTAGATTCAGACTGGGGGATAAAAATCAAGCTGCAAGTTTAGGTAGCGATGATTGTTTTGGTAATAACGGAAGTTCTCGTTTAAAAATAATGCTTGATCATTGTTCGTTAAGCTGGAGTAATGATGAGGTACTTTCCATTTATTCTGGTGATAGTTTGACTATTCAATGGTGTTTTATAACAGAGCCATTGGATTCCTCTTATCATGATGAAGGATCGGGTGTTGAAAATCACGCCTTTGGCGGAATTCAAGGGGGTATTCGCGCAACATTACATCATAATTTGTACGCACATTGTAAAGGGAGGATGCCAAGGTTTGATGGAAGGAGAAATGCTGTTGGAGACACTACAGACTTTAGAAACAATGTAATCTATAACTGGAGCGACTATAACACAAATGGTGGAGAGGGTGGAACTTACAACGTGGTTAATAATTATTATAAATATGGTCCTAATACTGGAAGCACAAATGTTAATGGGGTTAATAGGCGAAGTATGTTGATTAATCCATACAAATCAACCTCTGCGCCAGTTTTGCCTTATGGAAAGTATTTTTTAACAGGAAACTTTAGTTCAAATAGCACAGCAGTGACAAATAGAAATTGGTTGGGTGCAGCTTTCAGTGGGGGATCATTTGCTGACAGCAGTAACTCAAAAGTGAATACACCCTTCTCATGTGTGAACATAAATATGCAGTCTGCACAAGATGCATATCTTGCTGTTTTGCAATATGCAGGCACAAGCTTGCCTTACAGGGATACCTTAGATGAGAGAATTGCAAATGATGTTAGAAACAGAACAGGTAGATTAATTAATTGTCAGGGTGGTTTTCCTAGAGGAACTCCTTATGCAACTACCCAAATCGCATGGCCATTTTTACCAACAGGGTTTGCACCAACAGATAACGATCGCGATGGAATGCCAGATGTATGGGAAACACAAAGAGGCTTAAATCCTGCATCAGCAAGTGATTTGAATTTATATACATCTACAACCGGCTATAGCAATATTGAAACTTATTTAAATGGGGATACCTTAACTGCTCCAGGAGTACTAAATACCTGCGTTACTGCTAAAGGGATGATTTCTACAAATACAGGAAGTTGGTTGCATGCAAGAGATAGTATTTTTGGGTATTATAATTCATCATCTTATTTGGTATCCACGGATACTAATAATTGGGTTGCGTCGGTTTATGATACGAGTCTGTATGGGAATTTAAATGTTTCCTATTACACCAAAAGTTCAATAAGGTTAGATGCAAATAATAAGCCTTATCTAAATAGAAACATAACTGTAGTGCCTCAAACTCCATTAACTTTATCAGGTCCAGTTTCGATGAGATTGTACATTACTAAAAAAGAATATGATGATTTGAAACTTGCTGATCCCTCAATTGCTTCTTTGGCAGATTTGAGAATAGTAACCACTGCAGATAATTCATGTGCCACTTCAATAAGTTCAGCTGTTTCAATTATAACTCCAAGCGCTTTTGGTGTTTTTGGAAGTTATAGGCTAGGATATTATTTGGAATTTCAAACTGCAAATTTTGGAACTTTCTTTATCAGAAGTGCAAGTTCATTAATCGTTTCTCCAGCTGTTTCAACATTGAATTGCGCTGGCGTAAATTATTCTGCTACAGCCACTGCAAATACTGCATATAATGCTACTGCAACAGTTTCTTACACTGGCGGTAACGGAGTTGCCTACACTACAGGATCATCAATTACATCAACAGGCGTTACGGGTTTAACAGCTACTTTGCAAGCAGGAACCCTAGCAAACGGAAATGGTAGTTTAACTTATACCATCAGCGGTACACCAGCATCGGCAGGTACAGCTAATTTTGCTTTGAGTTTTGGTGGACAAAGTTGTTCAATTATTTTGAG
>JAIXWH010000085.1 GCA_027484165.1 Chitinophagaceae bacterium
TGGACAAAAGTTTCTGGTTCAACATACAGCACAACAATTCCTGTTGCAGGTGATACTGTAATTATAGAAAGAGGACATACCGTAACAGTTGATATTTCAAATGCGGAATGTAATACTATCGATTTAGGAAGCACTGCCACAACAACATCTTCTGGCATTCTCAATTTTACATCGACAGGCAATCCAACTTTAACAACCTCGGGCAGAATGTTGATTGGCGCATCAGGTAATGCTTCAAGAACAGGGTCAGTTGTGTTTACAAGTGCTGCTACCTTAAATACTAAAAATATAACCATTGGTGGTACAGCTGCAACCCCGGCTACAGGCACTATAAATATGACAAGTGGTGGCTTTTTGAAAACAAGCGGATTTACTGTTGGTGCTGGCGGCGGAACATGGACTCCAGGTTTGGGAACAATTGAACTAACGGCTACGAATACTCTTCCTTCTTCATTGATTACATCATTCAATAACTTGATTATTGGAGCGGGTACAACTACTTTGGGTGCAAATCTCTCTACAATCAGTGCTAATGTAAATTCTTTATTGATAAAAGATAGTGCTTCATTAAATTTATTGTCATACAATTTTACAGCACAAGATAGTTTGATATTGCATTGTGGTACCTTAAATGGTTCGTCAATTTCAGGAACAGGTATATTGACTTTGGGTGGAAATGTTGCTGTAAAAAATAATGCAACAGGTAATCAAGCGGCAATTGTTTCTTGCCCCGTAGCTTTGGGTTCAAACAGAATCTTTAATGTGGAAAATGATGGTTCAGATTCTACAGATTTATTGTTGAGTAATGTAATAAGCGGATCTGCAAGTGTTACTAAGAATGGCTTGGGTAAATTAAAATTAACAGGGTTGAACACCTACTCTGGTGCTACAGTAGTTAATTCAGGAATTTTGTGCGCGTCAATAATTGCAAATGGTGGAGTAGCAAGTTCAATAGGACAATCGTCGAATCTTGCAACTAATTTAGTTATTGGAAATGCTGCTTTGCAATATGATGGAAACAATGCATCAACAGACAGAGCATACACGCTTTCAAACAATACGAATGCAATAATTGATGTTGTGTCAAATTTATTAACAATGTCTGGAGCAAGTGCAGCTACCTCAGGTAATTTAATCAAAAGAGGAGCAGGTTCTTTGATTTTAAATGCTTACAATGCCTACACAGGAAATACAACTATAAGTCAGGGTTCCTTGATTGCAGGAGTGAATTCTACAAATGGTACAATTGGAGCTTTTGGAAATTCAGTATCGACAATAATTTTAGGCGATGCTCAAACAAACAATGAATCTCCTTCTTTATATGCTATTAATGCTTCTACAATTTCAAGGTCAATCTTAATTGATAGTATAATTACTTCTGGTAAATATAATGTTGGAGTATATGATGCAACAGCTTGTTTGTATTCTGGCTCAATTACAATGAAGCAACCTTTGTCTATAAATACCGTTACAGCAGGGACCGCAATTTTTTCAAATTCAATAAATTCAAATGGGAATAAGCTTACAAAATTATCTCAGGGGATTATGAGGAAATCAATTTTGCCGCTAAGTCTTACTGGGGATTTTGAAATTAAAGCGGGTACATTTGACGCTTTTGGAAATGATGTGTCTGTCAATGGACTAACAACTATAAGTGGTGGCACATATAATGCTGGAGCTGGGTTTAATATATTTTCCGGAGGAATAAAACAATCTTCAGGGAGTTTTATAGGAGGTTTTGGTCAAGTTAAAACAACCCATTTGAATATTGTTTCAGGGTCTTTTACTGCTCCAGCATCTTTGTTGGAAGTTAGTGGCAATTGGAATAACAGCGGTAACTTTATAAATAACTATGGAGATGTTTTATTCAACGGTTTATCTCTTCAAAATATTTCAGGCACAGAAATATCTCGATTCAATAATCTTACATTGGATAATGTTAATGGAATAAACTTGTCTGATACAAGCGACGTTGTTATTGCTGGATTTTTAGATTTTAGTAATGGGAAATTTTATACTGGTTCTAATAATTTGATATTGTTAAGCACAGCCAATGTGTTGAATGCTAATTCATCAAAATACATTTGTGGAAATTTAAAAAAATATATTCCTGAATCTGCATCAAATCTTTTATTTGAAATTGGAGACAGTTTAAGTTATGCTCCTGTGGAAACCAAGTTCAATGGTTCTATTTTAAATTCAAATGGGAGTATAAAAGCAAGTACGAGAAGCGGTGATCATCCTCACATAAATTCTTCAGCATTGCTAGCTAATAAAACAATTAATAGAAATTGGATATTGCTTAATGAAGATCCTATTTCAGGCCTAAGTTCATATGACGCAACTTTTAATTTTGAAATAAATGACGTTGATTTAGGTGTGGCGACTTCTAATTGCAAAGTGAATATTTATAATAATGGATGGAGTTTGCTTTCTACGGGTGCTACGAGTGCAACAGCAATTGAAGCAGTTGGAGTTACTGATTTTGGAGATTTCCAACTTGGAGAGGGAACAGATGCTCCTTTAGTGACAAATGAGCCTGAGAATGCAACTGTATGCGCTGGTGAAAACACTAGTTTTACTTCAAATTCAAATTCACTACCAATCCCTTCAATTACTTGGCAAAGATTAAAGAACACTGATACAATTTGGTATAATATAACAACTCCAAATTTAGATTCAGGGGTTGTGTATGGAGGATATAATTCTACACAATTAACATTAGAAGGTGTTGATTTTACTTTGAATGGGTATAAATATCGTGCAGTTTTTTCAAATGTACTAGGAGTGGTTTATTCTGGTCAAGCGACTCTTAAAGTAAACTCCTCGCCAAATATTATAGCACAACCAGTAAGTCCTTCAAAAATATGTTCAGGCAATGGAGTTCAAACTATTTCGGTAATTGCAGAAGGTGGTGATTTGAATTATGTTTGGAGAAAAAATGGAGTTTTAATTGTTAATAATGGAGTAATTAATGGCCAAGGAACTTCTCGTTTAACCTTTAATAATACTAGCTCAGTTGATACTGGAAATTATGAAGTGTTGGTATATAACAATTGTTCATCAATATTGTCCACTGAAGTTAATGTTGGTCTATATGCCAATCTTGTTCCCTCTGCAATCATTTATTCAAATAAGCTTAGCAACAAATTTTGTTCAGGTGAAAGAATTCAATTTAACGCAATAGCAAACAACGGAGGATCGGCTCCTCAATTCCAATGGAAAATAAATGGCATACCCGTTCCTGGTGCAAATTCATCCACATTTATAACATCAACATTAAATAATAACGATGCTGTTTCAGTTCAAATGACAACTAGTTTGGTAATATGTAGTGGGAGCTCAATTGTGCAGTCAAATACGCTTTTTATAACTGTAAATAATTCCCCAAGATTTGTAAGAAATTACGCTTCAGGGTGTATCAATGGAGCGGTGACAATATATTTGTTAACAGATACATTGCCGGCAGTAATTAATCCTTGGATTTCTATGGATACGTTAATTGCAACTGTTGAAAATGCTACACCTAACGCAAATATAACAGGTAGAGATACTGGGTTTACTTCAATAATTTATACTGATATAAATGGATGTAAGGACACTTTAACTTACAAAGTTACCAGTCCTTTAAATTCCCCTGACACTATTTATGGTCCTCAGATTGTATGTGAGTACTATAACAACACAGGGTATACGGACACCATATATTACAATGTAGATCCTATAGTTGGTGCAGCTTCATACGATTGGATTATGCCAAGAGGCGCTCAAATAGTGAGTGGTTGGGGAACAAATAGTATAGGAATTGTTATTGATACAACAATAATATCAAGATATGGAGGAGGCTGGATATATTTGGGAGCATTAAATGAAGAGGGATGCTCAAGTCCTTACATAAGCTTAAGACTATACAGATATGCGATACCAACAGGACAAATAACAGGTCCAAATAGAATTTGCGATTACGTAGGAGAGGATACTTTAATTCATTATCATTTTGATAGTGTTGCTAGTGTAAGAGCTTATATATGGACTATGCCAATTGGAGTTACTTTAGTGAATGGTCAAGGAACTAATGATATATATGTCTTGTTTTCTGATTCCATAAAAAATGGTTCAAGGATTTCTTTGAAAATCATGTTTAATTGTGGCATATCTTCAAATAAATATTTTTATTTATATAGATCAAATCCCCCAAAGCCAACGTTAATCTATGGTTCAGATAGTGTTTGCAATGTTGGAAATGGAGCCATTTATGAATACTCTATTGATTCTATACCAGGGATATCTGATTATCAATGGGTTTTGCCAAGTACGATGACTATGGTAACAGGTCAGGGTACAACTACTATTAAAGTCAAATTCAACACATTAATTTATTCCTATAATATTAAGGTTAGAGCAGAATGTAATTGCGGGGTTTCTCTTTACACTGGTTTAACTATTACTACAACTTTCAGCAGCAAACCGGGTATTATTTCTGGACCTTCAAATACTTGCGCTTATATCAATACGAACAAACCGGCAATTTATACTATAAAAAAGGTTGCGAATGTTCCGTATTATATTTGGGAATACCCTTTAATAGGTTCAGATTCAGTGATACATCCCGAAGGTTTTGGTCCAAACGACACCATAATTAAAGTATACTATAACTCTAACCTTGATTTAAATTTAGAAGACTCCATACAAGTGATGTCTGGGGGATGTAATTTCTCTAAACCAAGTATTTTTTTATTGAAAGGATCAATACCTAATAATAAGAATTCAATCATTGGACCTATTAACGCATGTGGGTTTATTGTGTCTTCAAGTAATCCTAATGGCACGTTAGTAACTTATACAATTTCAAAAGTAAAAGATGCACTTTCTTACATATGGTCTATTTCAGGAAATGCGGCGATAATTGATCATCCTGCAGGATATGGTGAAAATGATACAATAATCAAGGTAAGGTTCTATTCTAATTTTAGAGGAGGTACCATTTATGTGAATGCTGCAAATAGCTGTGGATTTGGATCTCCTAGAACAAAAATAATTTACGTTTATTCATCTGGTGTTGTTGGATTTATTTCAGATACTACTTTGAGTTTATGTCCTCAACGAATTGTTGAATATTCGGTACCATTATTACCAACATATGCCGATTCAATTATATGGACGGTGCCATCTGTAGCAAGAATTATTTCCGGACAAAGTACAACAAGGATTAGGGTGCAATATCCATCCAACATAAATTTATCTAGTTTGGTGTCGGCAAAAACTATAAATAATTGTTCTGTTGGATATACCAGATATTATAGAGTTAGCTTTAGTGCTGTTTCTTGCCTGACTTCAACTCCAAATCCATCAGGAAAGAATTTTACCAATGTAGATGATGAGTCTCCAAGTCGAGAAAAGGACTTCGACTTTGAATCAATAATATATCCAAATCCAAGCTCAGATTATTTCAATATAAAAGTATTTTCACCAATTACAGCAAAAGTTTTGATTATTATATATGACATTCAAGGAAAAGAAATAAAACGTCAATTTGTTAAGCCAGCAGAGATAAATAAGTTAGGTTCTGATTTGAAATCAGGTGTCTACTTTATGAGGTTTATGCAAAATGGGATTTCGAAAATAAGAAAGATAATCAAATTGTAATCAGTCTAATTTGTTTACTCCATTTTTAGTTTTCTTTAAAAAGTACAGATGTTTGTTTTCAAAGTAGTCTATAACATTTGATTTCTTTTCCAAAGAAACGGGAATGATATTATATTTTGTAAATAGCTGAAAGTTTTTATTATGTAATCCGTTAGTAAAATGACTTTTGTTTTCGTTTAATATTCTCGAAAAATTATAAAAGATCTCTAGCCCCTTGTATGCATAGTCTGAAGGCCTGCCTTTATAATTGATAAGATATGCTTCTTGCAAAAATTTACTTATCGTGTCTGCCTTATCGTTATAATAGGAGCTAGTGAAAATAAAGGATAGATTTCTTTGTGATTCTTTAATTTTTTTGTTCAAGGAAGTTAATCCATCCCAATTAGGCATCCCAATGAGTGTAATTTTATATTTTTTATCTGTGTTGCTCAATACATTGAAAATATTATTTGCAAAAGATTCATCTAAGCTGCCGGCAATGATGACGTTATTTTTGTTGCTGTCTAATGATGTTCTTAATGATGTGTAATTACTATCTAGATTGATATTTTTGATATTGAGAAGCTGTTTTTTATCTATTTTATTTATATTTTCAATACTTTCTGCAATTTTATCTTCCTGGCTTCCCGATTGTTTTACAAGTATGAATTTTGCGGAATCTTGATTTTGTAAAAGAAAACTAAAGATGGCTTTGCAATGTGTTATTAAAGTAGGATTTAAGATAATTAAATAAGGATTTGATGTAACTCCGCCATCATTTGGGAAAGTAGCAGAAATGAAAGGTATTTTTTCCTGCTTTGAGTAAGATGCCAGAAAATCAAAATCATTATCTTTTACAGAACCAATAATAAGATTGCGATCTTTTAGTTGATTGCTTTTGATCAGCTCTTCAATGTTAAATGAATCTGATTTTGTATCATAAATAGACAAATCAATGCTGGTGTTTTCAATTGGAAAACTGTCCAAGGCAATTTGAGCCCCTTGAATAAAATCAATTCCTTGAACTGCAAATCTTGGAAATTTTTTTCCAAATGTATAAGACTTCCCTTCAAAAATTGAGTCCAAATATACTGGAGCGAATAGTGCAATTTTTAGAGTTTTATTTTCTGTTTGACAAAAGGCATTTTGAAAAAGGATGCAAATAAAAAAACAGAAAATAATTTTTTTCATAATGGATTTGATTTGAAGTGGTAACCTTATTCCCATTCAATTGTTGCAGGGGGCTTACTGCTAATATCATATACTACTCTGTTGATTCCCTTAACATGATTAATAATTTCGTTTGAAACTTCACCAAGAAAATCATAAGGTAAGTGCGCCCAGTCAGCAGTCATGCCATCTACTGAGGTTACAGCTCTTATTGCAATGGTGTATTCGTAAGTTCTTTCATCACCCATTACGCCTACACTTTTTACTGGAAGAAGTATAGCACCTGCCTGCCATGTGCTGTTATAAAGATTGTGCTTTTTTAAAAGATCTGTGAATACCTTGTCTGCGTTTTGAAGTAAATCAACTTTCTCGGGAGTAACTTCTCCAAGAATTCTGATAGATAGCCCTGGACCAGGGAATGGATGTCTGTTCAACAAGCTATCGGGGATGCCTAACTCAACTCCAATTTTTCTTACTTCATCTTTAAATAAAGTTCTAAGCGGTTCAATTAATTCAAGTTTCATCTTCTCCGGTAAGCCTCCCACATTGTGATGAGATTTGATTGTAACGGATGGCCCGTGAACTGAGGCTGATTCTATAACGTCGGGATAAATGGTGCCTTGACCTAAAAAACTAACATCCTTAATTTTATGTGCTTCTTGATCAAAAATATCAATAAAAGCAGAACCTACAGCTTTGCGCTTATCTTCAGGTAATGATTTGCCTGACAATTTGGAGTAAAAATAATCTTTAGCATTTACACCAGTAACGTTAAGGCCTAGCTGCTTATAGATATCAAGAACTTCTTCGAATTCATTTTTTCTGAGTACGCCGTTATCTACAAAAATTCCGTATAGATTTTTTCCAATTGCTTTATTGATTAATGTTGCAGCTACAGTGCTGTCTACGCCGCCGCTCAAGCCCATTACAACTTTTTTGTCGCCAATGATATTTTTGATTTGTTCTATTGATTCAGTTATGAAATGAGCTGGTGTCCAGTCTTGACTACATCCGCAAATCTTGGTCAGGAAATTTTTGATCATTGATTTCCCTGATGTTGAATGGTAAACTTCAGGATGAAATTGAAGCCCATAAATAGGGTAGTGAGTCGTGTTTTTGTTTCTGAATGCAGCAATAGGTATATTTTCAGTAGTACCTAAAATTTCAAATTCATTTGGAAGCTTTTTGATGCTATCGCTATGACTCATCCAAACTTGTGAAATTGGAGAGATATCGCTGAATAATTCATCGTTATTATTGATGATAAAATTTGCTCTGCCATATTCTCTTTTATTGCTTTTGTCTACAATCCCACCCAGTACTTTTGCAGTTAATTGAGCACCGTAACAAATGCCTAAAACAGGAACATTATTAGCAATTGACTCAATGTTGATTTGTGGTGCGTTTAGATCATTAACAGAAGCTGGAGAGCCGGAGAGAATAATGCCTTTGAGATGTTCATTAAATTCAAAGCTTTTGTTGTAAGGTATGATTTCGCAAAAAACATGATGTTCTCTTATTACACGGGCAATTAATTGTGTGTATTGCGATCCAAAATCAAGTATTAAAATTTTTTCACTCATATTAGTTGCAAAAGTAGTTCATTTAAGTTATCAATATAACCTTGATTTATGTTGGTTCGATTTTTTTTATGGCTAAATTGAACAATAACCCCAAGCTTTATTATGAAATAAACAAGTAATGATTTGAATCTTTCTATATAGATAAACTTTTCACATCTTAATACGAATATTTAAGCTTATTATTTTGGGGTATTATGATGGCAGAGAGTTGATTTTTGTTGATGTAAAGTGTTGAAATTCAAATAATAAGAATAAATAATTCCTCAATTAAGAATAATAATTGATAAAATTCAAGCTGATTCTCAATTTCCTTTATTTTAAATTGGTTACGTTACATCTACGTTCAGACTCTGAAATTTCACAATCATTTAGACTCAGTCACCGAATTTTAATAAAATATCAAATTCTTTCAGAAATTTCTTTGCAGTTTGCAATTGTACCCTTACCTTTGCACTCCAAATTAAAAACGGATTAAAAAAAGTTCTTTTTATATGTCACAAAGAATCAGAATAAAACTACAGTCTTACGACCACAATCTTGTTGATAAATCAGCTGAGAAAATCGTTAAAACTGTTCGCAGTACAGGTGCAGTAGTAACAGGACCTATTCCTTTACCTACACACAAGAAAATTTTTACTGTATTGCGTTCTCCACACGTTAATAAAAAAGCGCGTGAACAATTCCAATTGTGTACACATAAACGTTTGTTAGACATTTACACCAGTACTAGTCGTACAGTAGATGCTTTGAGTAAATTAGATTTACCAAGTGGTGTTGATGTTGAAATAAAGGCCTGATGAACCTCTCTGGAAATCAGAGAAGGCATGAGGTAAGCTCTTGAAAAGAAAATTATATGAACGTCTAAGTCTCACGCTATTATGAGAGACCGCTGGGCATAAAACAGATACAATGAAAAGTATTATTGGTAAGAAAGTTGGCATGACCAGCATCTTTGATACAACAGGGAAACAAACCGCTGTTACTATCATCGAAGCAGGGCCTTGCGTAGTAACTCAAAAGAAAACCGTTGAAACTGACGGTTACAATGCACTCCAAATTGCATTCGGCGATAAAAAAGAAAAGCACTCCAACAAAGCCGAAATTAACCATTTCTCAAAAGCTAGTACAGCTCCAAAAAGATTCGTTCAAGAAATACGCGATAGCGAAATAGAAAAGAATGTAGGTGAAACCATCACCGTTGACATCTTTGCCGAAGGCGACAGTGTTGCTGTTGTTGGTACAACAAAGGGTAAAGGTTTTCAAGGGGTGGTTAAGCGTCATGGCTTTAGTGGAGTAGGTGAGCAATCTCACGGACAACACGATCGTCAAAGAGCACCAGGTTCTATTGGTAACTCATCGGATGCGAGTCGTGTATTCAAAGGAATGCGCATGGCCGGTCGTATGGGCGGCGACAGAGTAAAAATGAAAGGATTGAAAGTAGTTAAAATATTTCCTGAAAAGAACTACATCTTAGTAAGTGGTTCAGTTCCAGGACACAACGGATCAATCGTTTTAATTCAGAAATAAATATTATACGGCGCATCAAGCGTTAAAAAAAATAGACAATGCAAGTAGATATCATAAATACCAAAGGCGAAAAAACCGGTAGAACAATTGAACTTCCGGAAGAAATTTTTGGAATCGAACCAAACGATCACGTGATTTACTTAGCCGTTAAGCAATACCAAGGTGCTCAACGTCAAGGAACTCACAAAGTGAAAACTCGTATGGAGGTTAAAGGTTCTTCTAAAAAATTACACAAGCAAAAAGGAACCGGAGGCGCTCGTAAAGGAAATCTTCGTAATCCATTATACAAAGGTGGTGGTACCATTTTCGGACCAAAGCCTCATAAATACGATATCAAATTGAATCGTAAAGTGAAGGATTTAGCTAAGATGAGTGCTCTTGCTTACAAAGCAAAAGAAAATGCAATCGTAGTTATGGAAGACGTAACAATGGATGCTCCAAAAACTAAAGCTTTTTCTGGAATTTTAAAGTCTTTGGAAATTGGCAAAAAGAAAGCATTATTCGTTATTCCTGAGTATGATGATAACATGTACTTAAGTTTAAGAAATGTAGAAGGTGTGAATGGTTCTGTATTGAGTGACATGAACACTTACGATATTTTAAATGCTAACGTTTTGGTGATGACTGAAAAAGCAGCAAAATTATTCACTGAAACAGAAGCGTAAATAAGTAAAAATTAAAAAATAAAAATTCAAAAATGAAGTTCTAAATTTTGAATTTTAATTCTTGAATTCTGATAAATAAAAAAATATGAAACTGTCTGACGTATTAATAAAACCAATTTTATCTGAGAAAGCTAACAAGCAATCAGAAAAAATGAATCGTTATGCTTTCGTGGTTGACAGAAAAGCGAACAAACTTGAAATCAAAAGAGCAGTTGAATTGTTCTATGGCGTTCAGGTTGAAGAAGTAAACACAATGGTGATGCCTTCTAAATTAAAAGCAAAGTACACTAAAGCTGGATTCATTGTAGGTCGCAAACCTGCTAAGAAAAAAGCTATCGTTACAGTTGTGTCTGGTGAAACATTAGACCTATACGGTAACGTATAATTGAAATAATATTTAATAATGAATGGTGGTCAACACCGCAAAGTTTTGACAAAATAAAAAAAGTTTAAAATGGCACTTAGAAAATACAAACCCATTACAGCAGGAACCCGTTGGAGAATTGGAAATGCTTATGCAGAAATTACAACTAACGTTCCTGAAAAATCTTTGGTTGAAAAACAAAAGAGTACAGCAGGAAGAAACGCTCAAGGTCGCAGATCTATGAGATACATGGGTGGTGGTAATAAAACCATGTACCGTTTGGTTGATTTCAAAAGGGATAAGAAAAATATACCTGCAGTAGTAAAAACTATCGAATACGATCCAAATCGTACTGCATTTATCGCTTTGATAGCTTTCGCTGATGGTGAAAAAAGATACATTTTAGCTCCTCAGGGATTACAAGTTGGTCAAACAGTGATGAGTGGTGATGATGTAGCTCCAGAATTAGGAAATGCATTGATGCTTAAGAACATGCCTTTGGGTACTAACGTTCACAACATCGAAATGCAACCTGGACAAGGTGGTATCTTGGTACGTAGTGCTGGTACATCTGCTCAGTTAAGTAATAAAGAAACTAAATATGCTGTTCTTAAAATGCCAAGTGGTGAATTAAGAAAAGTATTAATCAACTGCTACGCAACAGTAGGTGTTACAAGTAATAGCGATCACAACCTTGAAAGTATGGGTAAAGCTGGTCGTAACCGTTGGAAAGGTATCAGACCACGCACAAGAGCGGTAGCGATGAACCCAGTTGATCACCCGATGGGTGGTGGTGAAGGTAGAGCTTCTGGAGGTCACCCTCGTA
Source organism: Chitinophagaceae bacterium (assembly GCA_027484165.1). GTDB lineage: Bacteria > Bacteroidota > Bacteroidia > Chitinophagales > Chitinophagaceae > Ferruginibacter. Next base: position 11,761 of record JAIXWH010000085.1, read on the forward strand.
GCCGTAAAGGTAAATATGCTAAAGGTGAAATCACTCGTACAAGAGGTAAAGGTTCAGATAAGATGATTATCCAAAGAAGAAACGGTAAAAAATTACCAAACAAATAAAATCATTTCAATCAATTGTTAAAATATTCGGTAAACCCGAAGAATAAACAAAAATAAAAAACACATGGCTCGTTCGTTAAAAAAAGGTCCTTACATCGAAGCAAAACTTGAAAAGAAAGTAAATGCTATCATCGAAGGAAAAGCAAAGAAGAATGTTATCAAAACATGGAGTCGCAGAAGCACCATCACACCGGATTTCGTTGGTCAAACTTTTGCAGTTCATAACGGAAATAAATTTATTCCTGTTTATGTAACAGAATTCATGGTAGGTCACAAATTGGGTGAATTTGCACCAACAAGAAATTTCAGAGGACACTCAAGTAAAAAGATTTAATAAATCGTTTGTTACTCAACGTTAGTTTAAAAAATCGTTAAGTCATAAACTTTCAAACATTATAAAATGGAAGCAATAGCAAAATTGAATAATTATCCAACTTCACCTCGTAAGATGCGCTTATTAGCTGATCTGGTTCGCGGAATGAAAGTTGAAAAAGCTTTGGCGATTTTGGATCACAATCCAAAACACCCAGCAGTTCCCTTACGTAAATTGTTACTATCAGCTATCAGTAACTGGAAGCAAAAAAACGAAGGAGCTGATGAATCAGGATTGATAGTAAAAACAATTTTTGTTGACGGAGCAAGAGTAATCAAACGTATGCGTCCTGCTCCACAAGGTCGTGGATACAGAGTTCGTAAGCGTAGTAACCACGTCACTATTATTGTTGATTCAATGGGGTCAAAAGTAGCTACAGCTCCTGTTGTTGAAGAAGCAGTTGTAGTTGAAGAAACGCCAAAACCAAAAAAAGCAAGAACAACCAAAAAAGCTTAATACACTAAATAATTAAAAACCGAATATGGGTCAGAAAACAAATCCGATAGGAGCTAGATTAGGAATCATCAGAGGCTGGGACAGCAATTGGTACGCTAGTAAAAAAGACTACGCTGTTAAGCTTATTGAAGATGATAAAATCAGAAATTATCTTAACGCTCGTATCAACAAAGGTGGTATCGCTAAAATCGTTATTGAGCGTACACTAAATAAATTGATCGTAACTATCCACACTTCAAAGCCAGGTATTATTATCGGTAAAGGCGGTGGAGAAGTTGATAGAATCAAGGAAGAGTTGAAGAAATTATGTGGTAAAGATGATGTACAAATTAATATCCTTGAAATACGCAGACCAGAATTGGATGCAAACATCGTTGGAGATACCATTGCTCGTCAAATCGAAAATCGTATCAACTATAAGCGAGCAATCAAAATGTCTATAGCATCAGCTTTACGTATGGGTGCTGAAGGAATTAAAGTTAAAGTTGGAGGTCGTTTAGGTGGAGCTGAAATCGCTCGTAGCGAAGAAATCAAACAAGGACGTACACCATTGCATACACTTCGTATGGATATTGATTATGCAAGTGTTTTCGCTTTAACTGTTTACGGAAAAATTGGAATCAAAGTATGGATTTGTAAAGGTGAAGTTTTAGGTAAGAGAGACTTAAATCCAAACGTTATTGCCGGCGGAAAGAATGACGGACCTGAAAGACCAGCAGGTGGATTCGGAAGAGATGATAGAAGAGGTGGTGATGATCGTCGTGGTGGTGGCGGAAGAGGTGGAGATCGTCGTGGTGGCGGTGGCGCAGGAAGAAAATAATCAAAATAATAAGATTTAAACAAAGAAATTAATTACATAAATTATCAAATTAGGATAAGATGTTACAACCAAAAAGAACCAAACACAGAAAGACCCAAAAAGGAAGAATGAAGGGGAATACCAAAAGAGGAGCTACTCTTGCTTTCGGAACCTTCGGATTGAAAGCAATGGACAGTGTATGGTTAACCAATCGTCAAATTGAAAGTGCTCGTCAGGCAATGACGCGTCATATGAAACGTGAAGGAAATGTTTGGATCAGAATTTTCCCTGACAAACCAATTACTGCTAAACCAGCTGAGGTAAGGATGGGTAAAGGTAAAGGTAATCCAGAAGGATGGGCAGCTATCATTCAACCAGGACGTATCCTGTTTGAAGCTGATGGTGTTCCAGTTCAGGTAGCTAAAGAAGCTTTTGAATTAGCAGCTCAAAAATTACCAATCCTTACAAAATTTGTTGTAAGTCGCGATTACCAAGCATAATATTTAAATCATTATCAAATCTAACAAGATGGCAAAAAAAGTTGATTTCGTAAAAAGCCTAGGCGGGTTAAGTGAAGTAGAATTGACGGCTAAAATTAAAGAAGACGAGATGCGCATTAAGAAATTAATGTTCGCTCACTCTCTTTCTCCTTTGGAGAATCCTCAAAGCATCCGTGCATTGAGAAGAGATATCGCTCGTTTGAAAACTCAATTAAGAAAAATACAAATTGGAGCATAATCCAATAAAACAATAAACGATGGAAACAACAAACAAGATAGAAAGAAACTTAAGGAAAACAAGAGTAGGGGTAGTATCCAGTAACAAAATGGATAAAACCATCACTGTAAAAGTTGAGCGTAAAATCAAACATCCGCTTTACGGAAAGTTCCTTAAAAAAACTACCAGCTTTCATGCTCATGATGAAAAGAACGAATGCAGCATAGGCGATATCGTTAAGATCATGGAAAGTCGTCCTTTAAGCAAAACAAAGCGCTGGAGACTTGTTGAAGTGGTAGAAAAAGTAAAATAATTGATTCACTTCGTTCACTCATTAACGTGAATGTTGAAATAACTATTAATAAATTACTGTTGAAGTTAATTCTTCAATAAAAAGCTAAACAAAATGATACAGCAAGAGAGTAGATTAAATGTTGCAGATAACAGCGGAGCAAAAGAAGTTCTATGTATTCGCGTATTGGGAAACAGTGGACAAGACTACGCAAAAATTGGCGACAAAATCGTTGTTACTGTTAAAGATGCAATGCCTGCCGGTGGTGTTAAAAAAGGTACCGTAAGTAAAGCAGTTATTGTTCGCACAGTTAATAAATTACGTCGTAAGGATGGTTCTTATATCCGTTTTGATGACAACGCTGTTGTGTTGTTGAACAACTCAGATGAGCCAAGAGGCACACGTATTTTTGGACCAGTTGCTCGTGAATTGAGAGATAAAGGATACATGAAGATCATTTCACTTGCACCAGAAGTATTGTAAAAACCAATTAACTTAATCAGGCGAAAGCCAAAAGCTAGAATAAAATGAGTACAAGATTTAAACCAAAATTCAACATCAAGAAAGGAGACATGGTAGTAGTTATTACCGGTGATGATAAAGATTTGAAGAAACCTCGCAAGGTGTTAGAAGTAATTGTAGACAAAGCACGTGTATTGGTAGAAGGTGTAAACATCGTTACCAAACATACTAAACCATCTGCACAAAATACGCAAGGTGGAATTGAAAAAGTTGAAGCTCCAATCGCGATCAGCAACGTAATGCTTTGGGATGCAAAATCAAAAGGTCCGTCTAAAATTACACGTACCAGAAAAAATGGAAAATTAGTTAGAACCGCTAAAAAATCAGGGGAGGTAATTAAATAATGAGCACAACTACAACAAACCCAAGATTAGCAGATAAGTACAAAAAAGAAGTTGTACCTGCTTTAATGAAAAAATTCAGTTACAAAACTGTAATGCAAGCTCCACGCTTAACAAAAATTTGTTTAAACCGTGGTGTGAATGGTGCAGTAACTGATAAAAAATTGATTGATGTTGCAATCGATGAATTGTCAAACATTACAGGTCAAAAAGCCGTACCAACGATGTCTAAAAAAGATATCTCAAACTTTAAGCTTCGTAAAAACATGCCAATCGGAGCAAGAGTTACGCTTCGTGGGGTAAAAATGTACGAATTCCTTGATCGTTTGGTATCAGTTTCATTACCTCGCGTACGTGATTTCAAAGGAATTAACGATAAGGCATTTGATGGCCGTGGTAACTACACTTTAGGTGTTACTGAACAAATCATTTTCCCTGAAATAGATATCGATAAGGTAAATAAGATTACCGGTTTGGATATCACCTTCGTAACAACAGCAAACACTAACGAAGAAGCATACGAGTTATTGAAAGAAATGGGTATGCCTTTTAAGAATATTAAAAAATCTGAAAATTAAAATATGGCAAAAAAATCAATCGTAGCCAGACAAGCAAAAAGAGAAAAAATGGTTGCTCGTTATGCAGAAAAAAGAGCAGCATTAAAAGCAGAAGGTGATTATTCAGCTTTAGATCTTTTGCCTAAAAACGCTTCTCCTGTTCGTTTAAAGAACAGATGTCAACTAACTGGTCGTCCAAGAGGGTACATGCGTCACTTCGGAATGAGTCGTTTAATGTTCCGTGATATGGCTCTTGCAGGAAAAATTCCAGGAGTTAAAAAAGCGAGCTGGTAAAATTCATTATCCGAATTATTCGGAAATGATTTTCAGATGCGGGATATCGCATTGTAATAAATTTTTAAATCAATTAACAGAAATAACAATGGTAACTGATCCAATTGCAGATTATTTAACAAGAATTCGTAACGCTCAAATGGCTAACCACCGTATTGTAGAAATACCTGCAAGCAATTTGAAAAAGCGTATTACTGAAATTTTATACGATAAAGGGTATATCCTTAAGTATAAATTTGAAGACGATAACAAACAAGGTGTAATTAAAATAGCTCTGAAATACGACGCATCTACAAAGTTGCCTGTGATTCAAGGTTTAGAAAGAATCAGCCGTCCAGGTCTTCGTACTTATGCTAAACCAGATGAGTTTAAGCGTGTACGTAATGGTTTAGGTATCTCTATCGTTTCTACTTCAAAAGGAGTAATGACTGATAAAGAAGCCAAAGCTCAGAATGTTGGCGGTGAAGTATTGTGCAGCATATTCTAATAAAAAATGCCTTAAGCCGACTATACTAGGCTGACCGCATCAGAAAATAAATTTTTTAAACTAACAAAAAAATACCATGAGTCGTATAGGAAGAAAACCAGTAGATGTTCCATCAGGAGTTACTGTTTCTGTAAGCAAGGATAACGTGATCTCTGTTAAAGGTCCAAAAGGAGAGTTGAAAGAAACAATCGACAGAGACATCAAAGTTGAAATAAAAGACAACACAGTTGAATTGGTTCGTCCAACGGATCAAATTCGTCATCGCGCTATGCATGGTTTATACCGTTCATTGGTGAGCAACATGGTTAAAGGTGTTACAGAAGGTTTCAAAAAAGAAATGGAATTAGTAGGGGTAGGTTATAAAGCAGCTAACCAAGGAAATATTCTTGATTTGTCTTTAGGTTATTCTCACAACATTTTGTTTGAAATTCCTAAAGAATTGAAAATTGCAACCGCTCAGGAAAAAGGTAAAAACCCCACTATCACTTTAGAAAGTATTGACAAGCAATTGTTAGGTCAGGTATGTGCTAAAATCCGCAGCTTACGTAAGCCAGAACCATACAAAGGTAAAGGGGTTAAGTTTGTAGGTGAAGTATTAAGAAGAAAAGCAGGTAAGTCTGCAGGTAAATAATTGAAGCATTATTATTGAATTATAATCTTCAAATCAAAATTTTAAAATCAATTTCCGGCAGCATCGGAGATAAAAAATAGAAATAAAATGAACAACAAATCAAACGCAAGACAAAACATCAGATACCGCATTCGTAAGAAGGTTAGTGGTACAGCTGCAATGCCTCGCCTTTCTGTATTCAGAAGCAACACTGATATCTATGCTCAATTAATAGATGACAACACGGGTACAACTATTACTGCTGCTTCATCAAAACAAAAAGATATCGCTGCTCAAAAAGCACCAAAGATTTCAAAAAGCAAAATGGTAGGAGAAGCTATCGCAAAAAAAGCAGTTGAATTAGGTGTTTCAAAAGTAGTTTTCGATCGTAGTGGTTACGTTTATCACGGTCGTGTTAAAGCCGTAGCAGACGGAGCAAGAGAAGGGGGATTAGTATTCTAATCATTAAACTAATAGAAATAAATAAGTTTTATATCAACAATCAAACAGAATAAATGTCAAACGTAATTTTAAATAAAATGAAAGCCGGCGACCTCGAATTAAAAGAGAAAGTAGTTGCCATTAATCGTGTAGTTAAGACAACTAAAGGTGGACGCGCATTCAGCTTCTCTGCATTGGTTGTAGTTGGTAACGAAGCCGGTGTAGTAGGACATGGCCTCGGTAAAGCTAAAGAAGTACAGGAAGCTATTACTAAAGGTATTGAAGATGCTAAGAAGAACTTGATTAAAGTTCCAGTTATGCATGGTACAATTCCTCACGAACAATTAAGTAAAGAAGGAGCTGCAAAAGTGTTGATTAAGCCAGCCGCTCATGGTACGGGTGTAATCGCTGGAGGTAGCATGCGTGCAGTATTAGAGTTTGCTGGTATCACCGACGTATTGGCAAAAAACTTAGGATCTGCAAATCCTCACAACGTGGTAAAAGCTACATTCAAAGCATTGGCTAGTTTACGTGAACCAATCACTGTAGCAAAATCTCGTACTATATCATTAAAAAAAGTATTTAACGGGTAATTTATTCTCAAAGAATATTATCTGGTTTTATTAAAGAAATAAAAGCTAAGTAAGCTTATGAAAAAGATAAAAGTAACTCAAGTTAAAAGTGTAATCGACAGATCTGAGCGTCAAAAAAGAACAATGATTGCATTAGGGTTGAAAAAATTAAACGCATCTGTTGAAGTAGAAGCTACTCCTCAAATCTTAGGAATGGTTACTAAAGTGAACCATCTGGTTAAGGTTGAAGAAATCTAA
>JAIXWH010000073.1 GCA_027484165.1 Chitinophagaceae bacterium
AGCGTTTCTTTAATTTGTTTTTTTAAAGAAGATGGCTGTAACACTTTGCAATAAGAACTCATAGACAAAATACGATTAATCAATTCGTGATTGATGTTTACCATCAATTCAATATCCATTCCATTTTTGGTTTGTTTGATTAGTTTTTGTGTTTGGTGTATGGGTTCGAGTTGTAATAGTTTGTTGTAGGGGTCTTGAATCGACAAAATAACTTTTACGGGCTGACTGTCGTTTTCCATGATGCCAACAGAGTGTTGTAAAAAGTGGTCTGGATGAAAATCAAATCTGTGTTTTTGAACTTTTTGAATGGTATCAATATTTTGAATTCTGTCTAGTGCAAAAGTGAGATAATCTTCTCTTTCAGCAACCCATCCAATTAAATACCATCTGTTACGATGTTCTTTTAATAGTTTCGGATAAACCGTATAATCTTTTACTTCTTTTTTATAAATATTTTCATAACTGATTTTTAAAAGCCATCTATTTTTTAAAGCAGGGAACACAACATTAATCCAGTCATAACCAGAAGTTGTATTTCCGGTTTCAAACTGAATGTATTTATCAAAATCTTCTTCTTCCAAATCAATTAACAAATTGAAGCAGGTATTTATTTTATCTATGGCCTGTTTAAAATCTTTAAAAACAGGTACGCATGAATATTGATGCAATAAATTGGCTGCATATCTTAATCCATCCCACTCATGATCATCTAACCGAAGTTCTGATATAGAAAAACCTTGCTCTGCATAAAAATATCCTTTACGTATTTTACTGTATTCAATTGGTGCGTCATAACCATGAGGACGAGGTCTTTTCATTTGACGAATATCCTTTTCAATGGTAGAAGTTGAAATCCCTTCTCTCACTTTGTCGCTGCAAGCTTTTGCTAGAGCTTCGATGGAGGGAAAGGGATTTAAATTATTGTTTAAACAGGCATCAATAATATAATAGCGCGAAACGGCTGATTTTAGTTTAGGCATGAAGTAAAATTATTTAAAAAAGTAATTCAAAAATAAAATAATAATATAGCGCCCAAACAAAAAATTACGTTTCGTACAAGTCAAAATAATCACTAGGAGATCTTTCCAGAAAATCAAGCTCGCCCTCAAATAGTCTGTCTAATACTTTGATGATATTTTCTTTCTCGAACTCAGTCAGCTGATAGGAGTTGTTGGCTGAAAATTCATTGAGTGCATCCCTGCATAACATTTGATAATATTTAAGTTTATCCTGCTCAGCAGATTGCTTATCTTCTAATTTAAAATTCATAGTTTTTATTTTGACAAGTAAGTTTTAAAATCTCATCTGGTATTTAGCCGTTTTCACTTATACAGCATACTATACAACTCTTTTTTTGTCATTTATATCAGACTCAATTTTTTGTTTTCGTTGCAATTGAGAGTCTCTCTCATTCTGTATAGTTGAATCATTAGGAGAGTATAGGTTTCTGCTTTTATTAATTTCTTCTATTGGCATTAGACCGGAATTCGTCATCTGAAACTCTTTCATTAGTGAAGGATTTTCTTCATTAATTTCAAATTCCCAGTTTTCATTTTCAAAATTAGAAACAGCATTTAATTTTTGCATTTTGATTTTTTTTCCTTCAGGAACACTTAACAATACTTCAACTCGTTGATTTCTGAATTTATCTTTTTTAGTTATAAAGAAACCTTGATTTATCGTGATTAAGCTATCCTTTTGTGTCATAAAAAACTTAATATTTGCTGCTGTGGTGTCTGCATCAGAGCGACTCCTTCCATGAGCTGTTTTAACTACACGAAGATGAAACGAATCATCAAGAGATCTTATTACTGTCAATTTCACATTACTCAAATAAAATGAGTCATTAAAATAATCTGTCCAATCAAAAAAATCAATATTATCCTCCGTCGGATCAAAGGGAGAGTTTTTCTTCATTTCAATCAAAATTGTTTCATTGGCTGGTTGTAGCATTTTTATTTCTGTTTCGTTTTTATTTCTGTGACTTAAACTGGAAAAATCTTTCCCAATCGTTGTTATTAAACCAAAAAAACAAATACAACCTAAGACCCATAAAGTAATGAAGGCGGTAGTTAACCATTTGTTTTTAGTTTTGATACCAGCAATTTTTTTAATCAGCCAAACCATAAAGGCTACAAGCCCAAGAATAATAAAAAACAAAAGAGTTCCTCCTGCAAAAAGATTTTGCCAATATCCATTCAGAAAAAAATCTTTTAGTGGGAATAAAGCAACAGAACTCACAGATAAGCCAAAAAGAGTAAACAATAAAGCCAATCCAATACAAACAAGTACTGAGTAAATAAAAAACTTTATAATGAGCATAAATATTCTGACTGTACCACGGATCACTTTTGTAATAAAGTCAATTAAGTCACCGAAAACCCCTCTAGACTTTTCTTCTGTTTTTTGTTTAATGTCTTCACCTGCTTTTTTTACTCGTTCACCAACGCCTTTCATCTCTTCATTAATGGTGTTTTTGATACTGTTCAAGTTGATTTTTTCACCTTTCATTTCTAGCTTTTCAGAGGTGGTTTTCGCTTCTGGCAATACGATCCAGCAAATCAGATAAGCAATAATAACTCCTGGCAAAAAATTATCAATATGATTCCATTCGCCAAATTCGCCAATTATGCTTCCTATAAGCGGCAGTAAAAATAACACTCTAGGAATCCAAACATCAATCCCAAAAAACTCACTGATTCCGCTGCAAACACCTCCGATTAACTTATGGTCACCGTCGCGATACAATTTTTTTTTGACTGCACCAATTTGACCTAGTGTTGAATTCGGCACTACAATCCATAAAACGATATAAGGCAAAAGTCCAAAACCAAAAGACAAAAACATCACGACAAAGAGTAGACGAACAATGGTGATATCAATATTAAAATAATCTGCAAGCCCAGCGCAAACACCACCAATCATTTTGTTGTTTTCATTTCTGAAGAGTCTTTTTCCAGATTTGCCATCTGTTGATTTGTTTGCATCATTTATATTTACTTGTTTTTCTGTATTGTCATCTTTCAAATCAAAATCTTCAGGAGTACCCATGCTTTTGATGACTGCATTTACATCATCATCAGTAATACAATTTGCGCCATTTTTTAACCTTTCCTGAAAAAGTTCTCCGATGCGGTTTTCAATATCGTTGATGATTTCTTCTTTACCGGTTTCATCATTAAAATATAGAGTTAGAGATTCGATATAATTTTTAAGTAAATCATAAGCAGAAACTTCGATTGGAATAATGCGACCATGGTAGTTTATATTGATAACTTGTTTCATAAAAATAATTGTTGGGTTGAGATTTATATTATGCTTTATTGGTAATGATATTAACTGATTGAGAAATTTCAATCCAGGTGGTTTCGAGATCCTTATAAAAATCTGCGCCGGATTCGGTAAGGGAGAAATATTTTCGAGGGGGTCCGCTGTTACTTTCCACCCAACGATAATTAAGCAGGCCTGCATTTTTTAATCGAGTCAATAAAGGATAGAGGGTTCCCTCAAAGAGGTTCATCCCAGCAGCTTTCATTTTTTCGATAATATCAGAAGGGTAGGCTTCGCCTTGCATAATAATGGAAAGGATGCAGAACTCAAGAATACCTTTTTTCATTTGGCTGGCGGTGTTATCTATATTCATGTTTGATAATTTCAGCACAAACATAAAAAATAAATAGTACTATGCAATACATAATACTATATAAAAACAAAAATATTTATAATTAATGTTTATTTTTATGAAAATCAGTTATTTATAAAATTTATTTTTATATTTAAAAAGGAGGGGTAGAGAGTAAAAGGCTTGTTTATACCAGGATAAGATGGTTATGATTGAGAAGTAAAGCTAAAAACCTATAGTTACAAAGACTTGCTATAACCCATAGTTGCCAACGTTGCATTTGGTCAAATTTCATAACTTTACGCCATGCGCATTTATTGTTTGATTTTGGCGTGCCTAATTTCGTTTTACTCCCAAGCCCAGCGAGTTTTTCACATTCAGCGAACACAGAATCCACCTAAAATAGACGGATTAATTAATGAAGCGGATTGGTACCTTAAGAATCCTGCAGATAGTTTCGTCAATGTATCTCCAAATTTTGGAAAACCAGCAAGCAAGCGTACTCGGGTTTGGATGATGTATGATGATGAGGCTTTGTATGTAGCTGCAAAAATGGAGGACGACCCCCAAAAAATAAGAAAGCAATTGACAGCCAGAGACAACGAACAAAGGCAGGATGTTGATTTTTTTTCTGTTTTATTGGATACTTACAACGACAATCAAAATGCCTTTCAATTTACAGTAACGAGTAGAAATGTACAGTCCGATGTTCGTATTTCGCTCTCCAATCAGCGTGATTATGGATGGGATGCGGTTTGGGAAAGTCAGGTAAGGTTTGTAGAAGAGGGTTGGCAAGTGGAAATTAAAATCCCATACATCTCACTTAGGTTTTCGAAGGAAGCTTTGCAACAATGGGGAGTTAACTTCAATCGTTTTTCCAGAAAAAACAACGAGAGTGCGTATTGGAATCCCATAGATCCAAATGTGGCCGGATTTGTCAATCAATTTGGAAATCTAGATGGCATTCAAAATATCAAACCGCCTTTGAGACTTTCATTTTTACCTTATGTTAGTTCCGGTTACAGAAGTGCTCCTGAGAATGGATCAAGAAACAACGAATGGTTGAGAAGTGGTGGTATGGATGTAAAATGGGGTGTGAATGAAAGTTTTACATTGGATGCCACTCTTGTGCCGGATTTCGGACAAGTTATTTCAGACAACACCATCTTAAATCTTTCGCCTTATGAAGTCCGCTTTCAGGAAAACAGGCCCTTCTTTACAGAGGGAACAGAGCTATTTAACAAAGCTGGATTGTTTTACAGCAGAAGAATCGGCCTGACACCGCAGGGATATTATGCTGTGAAACAAACAGCAGCACTGGATGATAATATAGAAGTGATTAAAAATCCCGGAGTAACTCAATTGATCAATGCTGTGAAATTTTCGGGACGTAATAAAAACAATCTTGGGATTGGAGTATTTAATGCCATCAGTTCTTCAATGAATGCTCTTATCAGAAACAAACAAACAGGGGTTACCGAAAAAATTCAAACCGCCCCGCTTACCAACTATAATGTGTTCGTCTTGGATCAGGCATTAAAGGGAAGGTCTTCAATTACTTTTACCAATACTAGTGTACTTAGAGATGGACTTTCTCCCGATGCTAACGTATCGGCATTTGATTTTGCACTTTACGATAATAAAAACATGTATGCACTAACCGGAACAATGCGTTACAGTCATATTAGTGGCGATGAAAAACAAGATGGATACAACAGTTTGTTAAGTGTGAAAAAAGTAAGTGGTAAATTTCAATTTGATGTCAATCAGAATATTGAATCCCAATTTTACAATCCAAACGATCTGGGTTATTTGCAGGCACCTAATGAATTTACTAGTTCTGCCAATTTTGCGTATAAACAATTAACACCCACTAAAAATTTCCTGACCTATTCATATTCAGTAGGCATCAATAATAGCTATTTGTACACACCATTTAAATGGAGTGAGTTGAAGTTGAGCGCCAGTGCATTTTATTTTTTCAAGAATTTCTGGGATCTCACACTAGTTTATGAGTCGAAACCCATGTGGCAAAATGATTATTTTGAATTGCGCACTCCCGGAAAAATGGTGCGAATGATGCCGTGGTATTATGTTGGATTTAATGGAAGTTCGGATAGTCGTAAGCGTTTGTTTGTTGGACTGGATGCTGGCTATGCCAATACGCGCGCCTTTTCCAATTCTGCCTTTATTCGCGGAGAGTTTAATTTACGTTATCGGTTTAGTGATGGGTTGAGCTTTTCAATAGAAGCTGGCGGAAGTTTGGATAATGGGAATGTGGGTTATGCTTTCATGAGAGAGTCAAATGGCGATCCAATTATTGGAAGGAGGAATGTGAGAGAGAGAACGACGGTACTTTCGGGAAATATTAATTTCACACCAAGAATTTTTATGACCCTCAGAGCAAGACATTATTGGAGTAAAGTTAATTATGAGAAATACTTTCTCGTTGATGATCGGGGTAATTGGGTTGATAGGACATACATTGAAGGAAATGACAACAATTACAATGCTTATAACCTCGACATCTTTTTTACTTGGGATTTCATGTATGGCAGTAGGTTTATTTTGGGTTGGAAAAACTGGTTGCCTCAGGATATAAGCTTCGATGGTAATCGATATCAGGGGTATTTAAAAAATATGCAGCAATCATTGATACAACCACAGGGAAGAGAGTTAACGGCTCGATTAATTTACTTTTTGGATTATCGAAAAATACGCCGGATTGTAAAATTTAAAAAAGCCTAAAAAACACCTATTTGCACATTTTTGCAGGACTTTTAGAAATGTTTGCCCTCAAAAGGATTTGAGATTATAAAACTATAAAAACCAATTCTTATCAATTAGCTATAATTATTTTATAGATAATTATACCATAAAAACAGATTAGAATATACTCCATTTGCTATATTTGAATATGCGTTTATATTTTTCACTTCATAAATGAGAAGGTGTGAATTATCCAAAAAATCCAAATTATACTAACAATGACTTATTCAAAAAAAGGAATCTATTGTCTTGAGGGTTTATGGAACCATCATGATATTCAAGATGAATCAACTGTTTTACCTATTTTAGATTTGTTAGAAAAAAGAAATTATTGCGACTATATTTATCATGATTGTGCTACTAAAGAGGAGCTCGAATTTTTTCTGGAAAAGTGGAAAAGAGCATCAGTAAGTAACAAATATCCTATTTTGTATTTGGCATTTCATGGTGAAGAAGGCTCAATATGTATTACAAATGACAAAAAATACACGCTTAACGAACTTGGAGATTTTTTAGCAGGAAAATGTACTGGTAAAATTATTTATTTTGGTTCCTGTTCAACATTTAATATTGACATCAGACTTATTAAAAATTTTCTAGAAAAAACGGGGGCCATTGCTGCTATAGGTTACAAAACTGAGGTTGACTGGATTCAGTCTACCGCATGTGATTTGTTTGTTTTTGAAGCCCTTCAGGAAGACAAGCTTGATAGTGTGGGAATAAAAAGAATACACAAAAAAATCATTACCAACTATGGTAACTTACATCGAATATTGGACCTAAGGGTTGTAATTAATGATAGATTACATTTTCCTAGAAAAAGAAAATAAGATGCAGCCAGATAAATATAAAGGAGTATAGACAATAACACGAACGCGGAACACCGCCTTTACGCCATGCGGGCGATATCGGTTGATAGCATCGGGCTTCACTTCGCAATGGTACTCCCTTGCACTGCCATAAAAATAATTTAAGATTTCAAAAAACCGCCCGGCATAAAGACTCATACCGTTAGTGGTAATTATAAAAGATAAAAACTTAAAAGAAAATATTATTACAAAATTCACAAATTCAGGACTGAATGAGACAAGCAATATTGGGATTAATTATTTTTATTCTTTGGACCAATATAATTGTTGCACAAAAAATTGATTTAGGCAGTTGGAACATAATAAATTTGAGATACAACTATAATGACAAAATCAGTTTATTTGCTGAAGCACAATTGCGTTCGTTAAAATTCTATAACAACTTTCACTACTTCGAATATAAAGGAGGTATTAATTACAAAGTACACAAGAATGCAAACCTGACATTGGGAGCTGGTAGTTATCAGACCTACAAAGAAGGAGGTGATTTTGTTTTACCTAAAAACAATGATGAATTCAGAATTTGGCCACAAATTATTTTATATCAGTCATTAGGTAAACTGAAAATTGAACAACGATATAGAGCAGAATTGAGGTGGACGAATAATGGTTACCGCAACCGTTTTCGTTATAGACTTGGGGTTTCTTATCCTTTTGGAAAGGAACGAAATGAATACAAGCCATATCAAATTAGTGCAAGTAATGAAGTGTTTTTTACCAACAAAGAACCCTATTTTGAAAGGAATAGGCTTCTATTGGCATTAAACTATAAACCTTTAAAATCAACAACTTTGCAAATTGGTTACCTACATCAATTCGATTATAAAATTAATGACGAAACAGGAAGAGACTTTCTTACCATAGGCTTTTACTGTGACATTTTCAGAAAGCCTACTTCAAAACAAGAGAACGATAATGTAATTAATGACAATTGATAAAGTAGATGCGTCTGGACGCAAACCGTTTGCCACAATCTCGTCAAAACACATGTGAATCAGACAATTTATCAAGACAAAAATAATAACGACATTCGGTTTTCAGGGTTCAATAAACTAGAAGCTGATACTCTTTTTAGTGGTGTGAAATGTAAAAAGGCCTGAAAAACAGCTATTTGCACATTTTTGCAGGCCTTTTAGTGGTGTGGGCCG
>JAIXWH010000058.1 GCA_027484165.1 Chitinophagaceae bacterium
AATGTTAATTATGGGGCTGTTCAATTAGCTAATCAAATATCAAAAGTAGTTAGAGATCCAAATTTTATTGGTTTGTTGAGAATTCATAAAATAAATAAAGATTTTTTCATTTTTTCTACAAAAAATAATGAACAAGAGTTTATGCCAATTCCTATTGAGAATGGTTCAAAGATCAAACTAGGTGAGGTTATAAAGTTAATAAACTAAAGATATTCATACAATAAATGGTCTCTTTGAATCTAACCAACTTAATGTAAAATCATGAAAAAAATATCTGCTTTCTTTATATTCTTTATTTGTTCATTGAACACATTTTCTCAAGTGCTTGGAGTTAATCAAGTTATTCAAGAACAAACCAATTGGTGTTGGAGTGCTACATCAGTATGTGTACTTAATTATTATTGTTACAATTATTCTCAATGTGAAATAGCAGAATATGCGCGTTCTGTTAATCCAACCCGATTTGGGACGACAAATTGTTGTGTTAATCCGGTAAATGGTTGTAACACAACAAACTTTAACTACGGGTATTTAGGTAGTATAAAAAATATACTTATTACGAAAGGGAATATTTCAAATACAGGAATAGCTTCCCCATTGAGTAAGCAAGAAATTACATCTGATATATTAAATAATCGACTCTCAATAATTTTATGGGATTGGACAAATGGAGGAGGTCATTTTCTTGTTTGTCATGGTTTGATAGGAAATAATTTGTATTACATGAACCCCTTGGAAGGGCTGCTTATTGGTGATTATGATTGGGTATATTCTGCCAGTGATCATGTCTGGTCACAGACCAACAGGGTTGATTTAACTCCAAATGTCTCTCTAGTATCACCAGCAGGACCAATTTCCGGACTAAATATCGTATGTCCAAATCAGAACTCCGTTATCTATACTGTTCCTCCCATTACAAATGCTACCTCTTATATTTGGACGTTACCAAATGGTGCTAGTGGATCTAGTTCGACAAATAGTATAACGGTTAATTTTGGGGGGACAGCTGTTTCAGGCAATATTTCTGTGTGTGGTTATTCTTCTTGTGGTAGAGGTAGGCCCTCTAATCTCCCCATTCAAGTAAATTATAATACTATTACTTCATCGCCTGTTTCTGTTTGTCAAGGGCAATCAGGAATAATAATGTCTAATGGATCTTGTTCAGACTCATCCAATACTGCCACCAATTTATTAAGTGGAAGTTGGAGTGCATCCTCGAATCAGGCCCTTCGTCCCAATACTATGTCAAATAGTGCTATATGTTCATTTAGCCCCTCATTATTGTCCAACTACAATGCAATACTTTTTCAAGTGACTAAAACAGGATCCTATACTTTTCTAATGGCAAATTCTACAGCTTATGATGGAATGGGCTACATAACTACACAGCCTTTTGTACCAGGAAATTGTAATGGCGGTGGTAGTTGGATTATAGGAGATGATGATGGGGCTAGTGCTGTTGTAACAGGATCAAATGAACCTCGAATGACAGTAATGCTAAATGCAGGAACTACTTATAAACTAATATCAACTACTTATAGTTCCAGTAATAATATTATCCAAAACAATTTTAGTTGGAATATAACAGAACCATCTGGGGGGCAGGTTGTACAAGCATATTTTTCAAATGCCGGAAATATTATAAATGGGAGTTGGGATTCTGTTACAGATTCTTTAGCAGTAAGACCTAATGCTTTTATAAATAATGATTCAACAAACTGTTTTTTTACTACTGGTACAAGCGCAATTAAGAGAAACTACAATGCCATTATTTTTAAAGTAAATAAATCAGGAATATACACCTTTCAAATGGTAAACAATTCTGCATATGACGGCA
Source organism: Chitinophagaceae bacterium (assembly GCA_027484165.1). Lineage (GTDB taxonomy): Bacteria > Bacteroidota > Bacteroidia > Chitinophagales > Chitinophagaceae > Ferruginibacter. The sequence continues at coordinate 1,838 of JAIXWH010000058.1, forward strand.
TGGGTTATATAACTGATCGGTTTTTTATACCAGGTGTTTGTGATGCTAGCGCTTGGTTTGTAGGAGATGATGATGGTGCTGGCGCTGTAATTTCTGGCTCGAATGAACCTAGAATAAAAAGATATTTAGAGTCTGGGGTTTATTATAAATTGATATCCACGACATATGGGGCAACAAGTGGAACAGTTACGAATGATTTTGCATGGACAATCTCTGGGCCAATAGGTGGTCAAATAATGCTAACAACAACACCGGCATGCAATTGGTATAATGTTGCCTCTGGAGGTTCGCCAATTTTTGTTGGAAATAATTTCAATCCAGTTGGAGTAACTGGTTCGGGTTTATCAAATACAAATACAGTTGGATCCACCACCTATTATGTTGCATGTTCATCAAATAATACTTGTCGATTAGCTACTACATTTACTGTCTTGCCATCACCATCCGCAGTCATAACGCCTATAGGACCTACAAATATTTGTGCAGGGACAAGCGTTTTGCTTAGTGCTAATACAGGAATAGGATTAACCTATCAATGGAAGAAAGATGCTGTTAATATAACTGGAGCAAATACATCTAGTTATTCAGCATCAGTAAGCGGGAGTTACACAGTAAGTGTAACTAATTCTTCAAATTGCATCAAGACTTCAAGCCCAGTGCAGGTTAATGTAATACCTTCAATGCCAAACATCAACTGGAACGGAACTCAATTTTCAACAAATGCAACCGGCGTTACTTATCAATGGTATTTTGCAAATGCTGCAAATCCCAATGTCTTCACTCCGATTTCCGGAGCAACGTCATCAACCTATACTCCAACATCTATTGGGAACTATCAGTTGCAAGTAACTTCTGGAGGTTGTACAAGCACAGGTAACAATTACAATCTTATTGTAACAGGGATTAATCCTACAGAAGCATCATCACCTTATGTCACACAAATATTTCCAAATCCAGCAAGCAATGATTTTGCAATCAAATTTGGAGAAACACCAGAAACAACAGTTGAGTTGCAATTAGTAAACAATATTGGTTCTGTAGTGAAATCTATTAAAACGAAGAGTCAGATTACAACAATGAAAGTAAACGAATTGGCATCAGGCGTTTACTATTTAAAAATTATTGGCGGTAACTATAATCAAACTAAAAAAGTACAAATCATTAAACATAAATAATATGAAAAAGCTAATATACTTATTGACTTTAACGATTGCAATTTCTTGTTCTAAATCTGATAGCGGTGGAAATGGAGGAGGAGGAAATGCACAAGAGCCGTCTATTGTTTTTACAACTGATGCAAATGCTACAAATACTTCGTTGTCAAATAGTTTTCCTGTTGTTGTAACCTTAACTTCTGCAATGCCATCATCAAGTGGAATAAATATTGCCACAACTGTTATTGACCAAACCAATTCCGCAACAATTTTGCAAAATGCAGCTATAAATAGTACTACAGCTATAAATAACATTCAACTTATAAATTTACCAAGGCAACACTGGTGTACTGTTACAGTAAAAGTTACTTCAGTTGCAACACCGAGTAACTTTGCAACAAAAACGTTTAATGTTGCTTACAAATAGGTACAAAAAGTTTCAATTTTCAAAAATCAACTTTAACGAGTTGATTTTTTTATTTAATTTATGGTCTAATGCAAAACCGCTTTCTGATAATATTTTTTATTCTTTTTTCTTTTTGTGAATTAAATCTATTCGCACAGCGACAGTATGCAACTAATTCCGTTTTGTCTTCTGGAGATTGGCATAAAATTGCGATTGTAAAAGAAGGTGTCTATAAAATTGATGTTCCCTTTCTTACACAATTAGGAATCAATATCAATAATATAAACTCATCTTCTATAAAACTCTATGGAAATGGAGGACAGATGTTGTCGGAGAATAATTCTATTTCAAGACCAGATGATTTAATAGAAAATGCCATTAAGGTAAACGACGGTGGCGATGGCATTTTTAATGGAAATGATTATTTACTTTTTTATGCACCAGGTCCAGATACTTGGAACTATGATTCCATAGATAGAATGTTTCATCATCAAAAAAATTTAATCAACGATACATGCTATTATTTTTTGACCATAAATTCCAATGGAAAACGAATTGCGCAGCAGAACAGTAATTTAACGCCTAATATATTTGTTACGAAGTATGATGAACACCTTTTTCACGAAAATGATAATACTACAATTTTAAACAGTGGAAAAAACTGGTATGGCGAAGGTTTTAATAATATTCAAAACAGCCAGTCTTTCAGTTTTAATTTAATAGATATTGAGAGTAGTGTACCCTTGAAATTAAAAAGCACATTATTAAGCAGAAGTATTGGTTCCTCGAGCAGTTTTAATATTTCTGTTAATGGACAATTGGTTCAAAATGTTCCCATAAGTGGAGTTAGTGGTAACTTGATTGATAACTATGCGGAACTGAAGTCTTCTAATGCTACATTAACATCACCCACTGCATTATGCAATATAAATTATACCTATAATCCAGGTTCCAATTCAGCTCAGGGCTGGTTAGATGGTTTTGAAATCCAATACAGAAAAGCATTGCAATTGAGTAATCAAGGTCAAACGATTTTCAGGGACTTATCATCAGTTGGAAATAATAATATCGCACAATTTACTTTGGGTGGGGCTAATTCAAATACAGAGGTGTGGGAGGTTTCAAGTTTTACAGAGCCACAAAAAATGAATAGTAGCATATTAAATAATCAACTTCAATTTATAAATGATGCAAGTGTATTAAGAGAATATATTTCATTTGATAAAACACAATGCCTTCAACCCATTAAAATTAGTAGAGTAAATAATCAAAACTTACATCAATCTAATTTTGCAGATTATTTAATCATAACGCCCAAAATCTTTGAATCGCAAGCCAATAGACTTGCACAATTTCATACTGCACATGATAATTTAGTTGTTAAGGTTGCGGAAGCTGAAAAAATCTACAATGAATTTGGAGGGGGCAATAAAAGCGCAGCTGCAATTCGTGATTTCATAAAAATGTATTATGATAAAGCTGGTTTTAATACTTCACTCAGACCCAAATATGTTTTATTGTTTGGAATTGGTAATTATGATACCAAGGGAAGAGCAGCATTACTAATAAACCATATTCCCTGTTTTGAAAGCGATAATGCCATCAATCCTGTTTTGAGTTATACCTCAGATGATTTTTTTGCTTTACTTTCTGACAGTGACGATATCAATAATTTAACTCAGCAGGATGAATTAAAAATTGCTGTGGGTCGATTGCCAGTAATCAATAATGAGGAAGCCAATACTGTTGTAGATAAAATAATAAATTATTATAACAATGAAACACTCGGCTCTTGGAGAAATGATATACTCTTACTTGCTGATGATAAAGACGCCAATTTATTTCTCAACACAACCGAACAAATAGCCGATACTATTGCAAACGCAAACATTGCTTTAAACAATAATAAAATTTATGTTGATGCTTACCCATTAACTAGAGTATATAATACGACCACTTCTCCAGATGTTAATCAGTCAATCATAGACCAGCTTTTTTTAGGTAAGTTAATATTTAATTATAGTGGTCATGGAAACTATCAACAACTATCGTCTTATTCCATATTCAATAATCACGACGCTAAGTTTTTAAACAACTCAAAAAAACTACCCTTGTTTATTACATCAACATGTGACTTTGTTCCCTATGATGACCCATCAAAAAACTCATTGGGAAGCTATATGCTTCAAGGAAGTCAAAATGGAGCGATAGCACTGCTTACTACACCGAGACTTGTTTTTGCAGGCGGGAATCAAATTGTAAATGAGAACTATTTAAAATTTGCACTAAAAAAAGACCTATCCGGAAATTATCTTACTTTAGGAGAAGCCTTTCGTTTATCAAAAAACTATATTAATCAAACTACCTCAGATGTTATTAATACAAGAAAGTTTTCATTGATTGGTGACCCAGCATTACAATTGGCTTTTCCCAAATACAACATCAGTATTGATTCCATTAATCATAACTTAATCAGCAATGGAGACACGATTCAATCAGGAAATAATTACACAATTACAGGATTTATTAAAAATAATTTCGGAGCCCTTCTACCCAATTTTAATGGAACCATATACACTAAGGTATTTGATAAGCCAAGAGCGATAAGAACTTTAGTGAACGACCCATCAAGTGTCTCCACAACTTTTTATCAGCAGACAGATTTGATTTATAGTGGAAGAGCAACTGTTCAAAATGGAAAATTCAAATGCTCTTTTTTTGTATCCCATAATTTGACTAATGATATTGCCAAAGGCAAGATAAGTATGTATGCAGAAAATGGAAATGAAGATGCTTCTGGATTTGATACGTCATTTTACATTGCTTCTAGCCCTATCTTAATTAGCAATGATAATATGGGCCCCGATATTAAATTGTATTTAGATGATTATCATTTTAAAAATGGAGGCAACGTTGGCGATAGATCTTTGTTGTTGGCAAGACTGTCTGATAGTTCTGGAATTAATACTATTTTCAACACCAGTGTTGACCATAATATAAAAGCGGTAATAGATGGGGATGAATCACATACCATCATTCTAAATAACTTTTATGAAACGGATTTAGACACTTATAAAAGCGGAGGAATTGCTTATCAACTTCCTTCACTAACCGAAGGTGCCCATACTATAAAACTCACTGCATGGGATAATATGGGTAATAGCAGCACCTCAACATTGAACTTTAATATTCTAGAGAATAAAGAGTTTCAGATTAATAATCTGATGAATTATCCCAATCCCGTTAGTAGTCGTACAAATATCTCATTTCAGATAAACGAACCTGCACAACACTTAAAAGTTGCCATTAATTTTTACTCATTGGATGGAAGATTAATTGCCCAAACAAAAAAAGATATTAATAATACTAGCAGGTTTATTGATTTTCCATGTGATATCAATTTTAGTAGATTGTCGGGAGGGATTTATTTTTATAGGGTGATGATTATAAATGATAAAGGGGAGGAGGCTATGGCTTCGCAGAAGATCATGAAAGGGAATTAATATAAAAAAACTCCGAGTATCAATATGACATGAGGGGCGTAATTGTTTTGAATATTTAAACTGTAAATTATTTTAGCGTCTATTCGTTAATGTTAAAATATTATGTGATCTGCGTTTCACAAAAAAATAATCGAATCTATCCGTAAACATTCGAATGTAAATACGAATTATTTAGCATTATGCTTATTTGGACAGCCTTGATTCTAAAAATTAATGAATTTAGTCAGTCCATTATCCAAAGCGTTAGATAATTGAAAATGAAATCATTTCTGTTTTCTCACTCTCGTATGTGCTTTCAAAATTCGTTTCTTTTCATCCTGAGTTGTTTTTTCTTTTCGCATACCCCATATTTTATCACGACCTGCTTTGGCACCTTCTTCGAGGTTGATGATCGGAAAAGGATAGTGTTCACCCAATTTGAAATCAAGTAGTTGTTGTTCCATGGAAGTGAGCAACCAGGGTTGATGAATTTGTGCCGTAGGTAGATTTTTCAATTCGGGTACCCAGGCTCTGATAAAATGTCCGTCTGCATCATGCTCAAGACCATTCTTTACTGGGTTATAAATTCGTATCGTGTTGACACCCGTGGTTCCAGCCTGCATTTGAAATTGAGGATAGTGAATCCCTGGTTCATAGTCGAGGAAGAGTTTCGCCAAATGATAGGCTCCTTTACGCCAATCAATTTGCAGATGATGACATAAGAATGAAACTAGCATCGCGCGCATTCTGAAATTCAACCAACCCGTTTTAATCAAGCAACGCATTGAAGCATCAATGATTGGGATTCCTGTTTGTCCGGATTTCCAGGTCTCTAATTTTTGCGCATCGTTTTCCCATTGCATTTGCTCATAGCCTCGGTTGACGCATTCAAATTCATATCTGCATTCCACTTCAAATTTTTGGATAAAGTGACAATGCCATTTTAGACGACTCAAGAAATTGGCGAACGGTGTTTTGTTCGTGATGTTTTTCTTGTGCTGTAAAGTGGATTGATAAACCTGCCGGATGCTGAGGTTGCCCCAAGAGATGTAAGGAGAAAGTCGGCTGGATGATTTTCTACTGTTCCATGGTTTGGAGATGAAGCGCGAATAATCTGCACC
>JAIXWH010000076.1 GCA_027484165.1 Chitinophagaceae bacterium
GCGGAGAGAGAGGGATTCGAACCCCCGGACCTGTAACAGTCAACGGTTTTCAAGACCGCCGCATTCGACCGCTCTGCCATCTCTCCGCGGCAAAAGTAAGCTATCATTATTTGAGTAACAAAAAATAATCAAAGATTTTCTATGTATTTTTTCAAAAGAGTACTGAAAACCAATAAATTAAAGAGTTTTTACTGATTATTGATATTTAATCAATGCTTTTGGTCAAAACATCTCCACTAAAAGATAAGGGAAGTAAAAAGCTGGCTGATTCAATAATAAAAACTTTTCCCTCCATACCGCTTAAAATGATACGTATAGGATTTTTTGTTCTGTTTTCATATTCGTGTAAGGCTTGTCTGCACATTCCACAAGGTGAAACAGGAACATCGCTCTTTGCGTTTAAATTGTTATATGCAATGGCCATTGTGATGATTGGCACGTTGGTATGAATCATTGCTGCAGATGCCAAAAGTGTTCTTTCTGCACAAATTCCCACGGGGAAAGATGCATTTTCCTGATTGGTACCTTTTACTTTTTTACCATTTGATAACAAGGCAACCGCTCCTACCTGAAAATCGCTATAGGGTGCATAAGCTATAGATGTAACAGATCTTGCTTCTTCTAGTAGTTCTTGATCTGTTGAATTTAATTCATTTATTGAATGATAAATTTCGTAATCAAAATTGATATTCGCTTTCTGCATAATTATAATTTTAATAAAAAATCCTTTTACATTGCTGTAAAAGGATTAAGTAATTTAGTATAATTTATTTACTTTATGAAACTAAATAATCTTTTCCATCTCGGACCTCCCTCCCAACTGAACCATATCATGGAAGCCTTTCCAACAATATGATCTTCAGGAACAAATCCCCAGTATCTGCTGTCTAATGAATTGTGACGATTGTCTCCCATCATCCAATAGTAATTCAATTTAAAAGTATAACTCGTTGATAGTTTACCATTAATGTAGTATTGTCCATTTTTAATTTCAAAATTATTGCCTTCATATACTTCTATCACTCTTTGATAACGTGTAAGGTTATCCGAATTCAAACTAATAGTAGCTCCTTTTTTAGGAATGTATATAGGGCCGTAATTGTCTGCAGACCATAAATGATTCGAATCAGAATTACTATAATAAGGGAAAAGCTGATTGTCGGGCTCCATAATAAAGTCTGACAACTTGAAGCCTTGTGGTAGTTTTAATGACTTCTTTTCTTGATTGGTAATATTTATTAATTGAACATTTTGAACACCGATATCTCTTACGTCACCTATATCTTCGCCTGCATGAATAGTAATTCCCATTGCTTTTAGCTGATCCTGGTCAACGATAATGTTAGCAGGAGTTTCCAGTTTGTAATATCTTTCAGAGGCAGGGAAAAAATCCTGAGGTTTATTATTGATGAATACTTGTCCATTCACTACTTTTAAAGTATCACCTCCGATAGCCACACATCTTTTAATGAAGTTCTCTCTTTTATCTACGGGTCGGGAAATAATTAAATTACCATAATCTTCATTAACTTTTTCCCTTGCTAAATTCAAATCACCATTCAAATTTTTAGCGTATTCTCTTATCACTTGATAATAAGTTACTCTGCTTCCAAAATTCAATTCATCATTGATTAGAGTGTCATTTACAGGAAAATTAAAAACTACTACATCATTTCTTTGTACAGGGCTTTCAAGCCATCTTTTGTAGGGTAATTGTATGACTTCTGAATAAGATTTTGTATTAGTGATGGGCATTGTATGGTGAACAAATGGCATTGCTATTGGAGTATTAGGTAGCCTTGGACCGTAGCTGAATTTGCTTACAAAAAGAAAATCATTTACCAGCAAAGTTTTTTCCATGGAAGGCGTAGGGATGGTATAGGCTTCAAAAACAAAAGTTCGGATAAGCGTAGCTGCTACGATGGCAAAAAAAGCGGCATCTACCCACTCTCTTGTGCCCGATTTTTTATAGTTGTCTACTACTAATTTCCCTGCAAATTTCTCATGTTGTGAAAATCCCAAGTAAGGAAAATAAACAAATGGGAATAGCACAGTTGCTGCATGATGTAAAAAACCAAATCTTCCAAAATGTTCCACAAATTTTATAGTAATCCAGATGGAAATGAATTGTCCTGCTATGGGAATGAATTGTAGAAAGAACCAATAATTCTTCAGCTTCATTATCGAAACCATACACCAGGTATTGTAGAATGGAATAAAAGCCTTCCAGGATTCAATACCTGCTTTTTTAAACATTCCATATAAACCGATATGCCAACCTATAGTACAAACAATAAATATGATCCATCCCATCATTATGTTATTTTAAGTTGACAAAAGTAAGGGAGCTTTATTAGATATCTGTATTTAATGCTCATTTATTTCATTGTTAATTGATTTTTAACAAGTTGAAATTGAAGAGATGTTTATGAGTTTTTGAAAATAAACAAATTGGATATAGATTTGCACTCCCTTAATTCTTCGGGACGTAGCGCAGCCCGGTAGCGCACACGTCTGGGGGGCGTGTGGTCGCTGGTTCGAATCCAGTCGTCCCGACA
>JAIXWH010000011.1 GCA_027484165.1 Chitinophagaceae bacterium
TAGCCCACCATTTAAATGGTGGGCTAGCAATATCATCTGTCAAATCTCAATTCTTCTCCCTCACCTCATGCAAATATTTCTCTATCGCTTTCCTAATTGCTCTTGACGACCCCTGATAATTATTCAGCATCACAGAAAAAATCAACTGCTTATTTTTCTTTGTTGTCATAAAGCCACTTAAAGAAAAATTATTGCTCAATGAACCCGTCTTCGCATAAATAAAGGAGCTGTCGCTGATAAAATAGTTTTTCAAAGTTCCGGCACCTCCGGTAGGTAGGATGTATTTTAGTTTTTCAATTCCAAAATCTTGTTGCATTTTATTGATGATGTATACAAAATCTTTCGGACTGAATAAATTGTACCTGCTCAAGCCACTACCATCAACCCATCTGGGTGTTTGTGGAATATCTTTCAAATCTGATTTTAATAAAGTGTCTATGATTTGTTCCTCATTAAAAACACCCAACATTTTATTGCTTATCATCAATAAAGTCTGCTCCGCATAAAAATTATCGCTCCGCCACATCATTAATCTAAAAACAGAATCACTTCGCTGAGAGTATTTAGGTGTAAACTCTTTTCTGTTGATTTTGTTTTTTTGTTGAATGGTTGGTGAATGATATATGGAGTGCTGATATATCATCGCTCCGGTTTGTATCCCAAAAGTTTCAAAAGGTATTTCCTGCGTAAATGATTTTAGTTTATTGTTCACCGTTACTATAAAATGATTTGTTCCGGGAATACGCTCAATTTCATTTTCTGTTAAAGACAAATCTGTTTTTTTTGTCAACAAAAAATTAGGAACATCTGTATTCATTACCGCTAAATCATAAGCAAAGCTGTCTTTTAGCAGATTTGTTTTCTTTACCCATTCCAGCCTTAATACATTTCCACAAACCGGCAATACACTTTTTTGTGGCATGTAGCTCTCTTGTACATCATCCCATGCCCAGCCTTTACCGTAAGGTGTTACATCCGATTGCGGTTCAATGATTACAATAGGTAGTTTGCTGGCGTTTAAAAAATCATGTGCTGGCTGTAACGCAAAATCTTTATGTAAATAGGTTGGATCGCCTGTGGGCAAAACAAATAAAGTATCTCTTTCTATTTTATATTCAACTCCCGGAATGCTGTCTCCTAGGTATTTCAATCCGGCATAGAGTGTAAATAATTTAGTGGTGCTTGCAGGAATAAAATATTTTTCAGCGTTGTAGTTATAAATATATTTTCCTGTTGAAGGCTGATAAATACTGAGTCCTAAATGCCCCGAATTAATCAAGCTGTCCTTTAATAAATCGTTTTTTATTTCTTCTTTCAAAATATTTCTGGAGGAACGGCAAGAGGTGAGGAGAACAAAACCTCCAAAAAGACATTGTAGAAATATAATTTTAAGCTTTTGCATAAGGGAATTTTTATGTTCAAAAGGTTCAGTAGGTTTAAAATGTTTAAAAGTTCAAATTAACCATTGTACTATGAGTATTTTAATAAACAACAAACAATAAACAACAAACAATAAACAACAAACAAAAAACAACAAACAAAAAAAATATCAAATCAACCTTTTGAACTGATTGAACCTCTGAAACCTTTGAAATATCTGAAACCTTTTTACCAATCAACCACTCAGCTGATACCCCTAACTCACTCTCTCCTGTGCCCTCAACCATCTCTCCGGCATTTCATTAGTGCTCGCTTTTAAATAATCTTTGTACGAACAAGCAATGAATTTTTTATCAGGCATCTGCATCCACCAGCGATTGCTTTTTTTGCTTTGAAGGAAAATAGTATCAACATCATTAAAATAAGTATGATATTCATTGAATTTACTTACTTCGTTAATGTTTGCCTCTTGTTTTTTTCTGTAAACACCATCAATGAAATACCATATCATTTGTGCAATCTGTTTGGCAGTCATTTCTTTATCATCAGTCGAGGATTGATAACCATAAATACCAAAGCTGCTCAGGTTTGAACTTAAGCCTGCATATTGCGATAACGTGCATGCCTGTTCGCCGTTTAGTCCATTTGGACTCTGAAGGTTTGATGGAGCAACACTGTTTTTGAGTGAAGAAATATCAAAACTAACCAGGTGTGAATTTCTGATTACAGGCTCCATTTCCTCAATGTCTTCTTTCACAACACCCACCCTGTAACAATCAAACCTTAATTTATCCATAGTTTCCAGCAATTGCGGATGAACAAAGTAGCTTTGAAAACCAATATGATTGTAATGTCTAACCATATTAGGTTCAACAGTAAGCATGTCCAGTAAAAAACTGTCATTTTTGAAAACACTATCACCTCTCAAATCTATTAACGCATCAATACAAGTAGCTTCGATGATTTGATTCATTGCCTTATAGGCATTGTATTGCGCTATTGTGATATCATGAGAACCCCCAAGAATAATCACTGTTTTGTTTTTTTCAAACAACTCTACCAATACAGCTTGGAGTGCAGCATAGCTATCTTTAAGTTCGGCTCCGGTCTTTATATTCCCCAGATCTACAATTTTAACATCCGAATGCCAGCAGAACAATTGATATAATTGCTTTCTGATTTTATCTGGCGCATCATGATTAATGTGCTCTAAACCTAATCCTCTCGATTCGCCAATACCCACTAATACAATATCTGCATGTTCAATGTCAGGAATTTCGTTTTCATGAATGCTGATATGCTTTGCAAACTGACCTTCTGTAAAAACCTGGTCATTAATGGTTTGCTGCATATTAACAGGGGAGAGAAAATCAATAAGATCTTGCATGAAATTAGTTTTCACAAACCTAACTCATTCAACGGAATTCCTTATTAAGAATCGTTGATTTTTTATCTTTAAACTATAATTCAATTCAGTAACTTTGCCATCAATTAATAAATATATAACCGACAAGGGATGGCAGCTCAACAAGAAATTTTACAAGAGGTAGTAATAAAATTTGCTGGCGACAGTGGAGATGGTATGCAGTTGACTGGCAGCCAGTTTACTAATAACACTGCACTTCTTGGATTAGACTTGGCTACATTTCCTGATTTCCCAGCTGAAATCCGCGCCCCAATAGGAACACTTCCAGGTGTTAGCGGATATCAATTAAGATTCAGCAGCGATAGAATTTATACTCCTGGAGACGAATGCGATGTATTAGTAGCGATGAATGCCGCTGCTTTGAAAGTGAATTTGAAAGCCTTGAAGAAAGGAGGGATCATTATCGCTAATATTGATGGATTTGATGCTAAAAATTTACGACTGGCAAACTACCAAGAAGGTGTAAACCCCATTGAGAATAATAGTTTAGAAGGTTATGAGGTCATCAAAATGGATGTTACTAAAATGACCAGAGAAGCGTTGAAAGATTTCACAATGGGAACCAAAGAAAAAGACAGGGCAAAAAATATGTTTGTTCTTGGATTTTTATATTGGATGTACAATAGAGATATGGATAATACCGTAACTTTTTTGAAAGATAAATTTTCAAAAAAAGCAGATATCCTTGAAAGCAATATCAAAGTTCTTCAGGCAGGCTATAATTATGCAGATACCACCGAAACATTTACCAGTAGATTTTCTGTAGCCAAAGCTAAAATGGAACCTGGAGTTTATCGTTCTATCATGGGTAATCAGGCTCTTGCTTATGGACTGATTGCTGCTTCTCAAAAAAGTGGACTGCCATTGTTCTTAGGAAGTTACCCAATCACACCTGCTTCAGACATTTTACACGAATTAAGTCGACATAAATCTTTTGGAATAAAAACTTTTCAGGCAGAAGATGAAATTGCTGCTATTACTGCGTCTATTGGTGCCAGTTACGGCGGAAATATTGGCGTAACTACAACATCTGGTCCGGGTATGGCATTGAAAGCTGAAGCGATGGGATTGGCTGTGATGCTAGAGCTTCCTTTAGTGATATGTGACATACAAAGAGGTGGACCAAGCACCGGGCTGCCAACCAAAACAGAACAAAGTGATTTGTTGCAGGCTTATTACGGAAGAAACGGAGAGTGTCCGATGCCGGTTATCGCTTCTGCTACTCCGAGCGACTGTTTTGACGTGGCTTTTGAAGCTGTAAGAATAGCAATACAACACATGACTCCTGTTATTTTATTGAGTGATGGATACATTGCAAATGGTGCAGAACCATGGAAGTTTCCTCAATCCAATAATATTCCTGAGATACAAACATCATTTAAAACATCACTTTCTGAAGGTGAAGAAAAGTTTCAACCTTACTCAAGGGATGAAAAATTAGCACGACCATGGGTAATTCCAGGCACACAAGGGTTTGAACACAGAATTGGCGGCTTGGAAAAACAAAATATTACTGGCAATATCAGTTACGATCCCGAGAATCATCAAACAATGGTTAATATTCGTCAGGAAAAAGTGGATCAAATTGCAAACCATATTCCTCTTCAAAAAATTGACAGCGGCGCTGAGAAAGGAAAAGTTTTAGTGCTAGGATGGGGAAGCACTTATGGCGCAATAAAGAGCGCTTGTTTGGAGCTACAACAAAAAGGAATAGAGGTTTCGCATGCACATCTCCGTTACATCAGACCTTTCCCTAAAAACTTAGGAGACATCATCAATAACTTCGATAAAGTATTGATACCAGAAATCAATAACGGTCAACTAATCAAAATTATTAGAGATCAATATTTAGTAGATGCAAAGGGCTACAATAAAGTAATGGGTGTTCCAATCACTAAAGGTGAGTTGATAACTAAAATAAAAGAGTTATTGTAAATTAGTTTCTTAATCTCTAATTCTAGCTCTTCCTAAGGTTAGAGATATCTTGAAATTAAATGAGAAATAACTATCATTTTGATCAGGACTTCCACGTTTAGAACCTGGGCCCATTTTATGATAATCATCATTAATCTCATATTGTCTGTCCGACAAAGCAACTGCATTTCTCAATTTCGTACCTGAAAAATAGTTTTCGTAAACTGTCGGATCGATATAGTTAGTGCTGCAATCATCAAGATAGTCAGTACTCAAAACTCTGTACACAAATTCTGCTCTCATGTTTATAAGTGGAGAAACTTCGTATTTCAAACCTAATCCCAAAGGATAATTCATTTGTCTTAACTTATAAATCGGTCTGTCGGGATATTCAGCAAATCCTTGACCTTCAGTACTCAATGGTTGTAAATCTACAAGGTTGTTACCCAATTTTGCTTTAGGATTAAAAGAAAAAGATCCAATACCTGCGAGTAAATATGGTGAAAATTTAGGTGGTTCATTTTCACTTTCTCCCCAATTAATAAAAATAAACAGTGGATGTATTTCTGCAAGGAGAGACAATTCAGTAATCGAACTTTCAAAATTTAAATTTCTATGATACCTCGCAGATGCAGGATCGTTTGTATTTGCAAAAGATTTTAAAACTTGATCATTTGCAGAAACTTTTCCAAAAGTTGCCTCAAATCTTAATCCTACAGCTTGCCTGTAGTTTACTCCGAAGAATCCACCAAATGCTAACTGATTATATCCCATGTTGAGATCCTTAGTGAATTTTTTACCAATCCCAGCTTTACCACCTAAATCAGTAAAACAATTCATGACACCAACAGAAGCACCAACTTCGTAAGTAATTGGAGCATCATAGTAATTATCATTGTAAAAATAATATTGAGCATTAGCATTATTACTTGTTCCAAAACAAATGGAGACAATGGCGATTATTAAAAGATACCTTTTCATCTACTTTTATAATTATTTGCTGATTTTATTAATAATACAACACAAATTAAGCAAATTTTATTCAATAAATTTCATGACATAAGATTATTTATTGTAAAAAGCGCAAGCTTCTTTGATACCACAATCTTCACATTTGGGATTTCGGGCAGTACAAATATATCTTCCATGTAATATTAACCAATGATGAGCTATATGTATCTGCTCTTTTGGGATGTGTTTTATGAGTTGTTTTTCTGTTGCTAATGGAGTTTTTGCTCCTTTTGTTAGCCCTATTCGGGCACTAACTCTAAAAACGTGAGTATCAACTGCCATATTGGGTTGGTTATCCAAAACCGATGTAATCACATTAGCTGTTTTTCGACCTACACCTGGCAATTTAACCAACTCTAATACTTTTAAAGGTATTTCGCCTCCATAAACTTCCTCTAGCATTTTTGCCATCCCAATTAAATGTTTTGCTTTATTATTTGGATAGGAAATACTCTTTATTAGATTAAAAACATCATCAAATTCTGCTTTGGAAAGACTTTTAGAATTTGGAAATACTTTGAAAAGAGATGGAGTAACCATGTTTACCCGCTTATCAGTGCATTGAGCGGATAATATCACAGCTACTAATAATTCAAAAGGGGTATGGTAAAGCAATTCTGTTTCAGCCTGAGGCATCTTTGAATTGAAAAAATCTAGAATAAAGCGATAACGTTCTTTTTTGGTCATAAAAAAACCCGATTCAATTGGAATCGGGAAATTAAATTAAAATAGGTGATTTTAAGCGGGTTCAGTTATTTGTTCAAGATTTTTTTTTGAGTATTCTAATATGGAATCAATAGTATTAGCACTGGGAGAAAGATTGATTTCATCTAATTGTTGTATCTCTGCTAATAATGTTCTGTATTCTTCTTGTAGTTTCCAGTCGTTTTCCAATGCTGTTTTTATTGTATTAGATAGTTCTGTTGAAGATTCTCCATATATGAATAGCAACAAATCCTCCGTTGTCAGAGCGTACATAAGTGTGGGGTTTAAGTTCTAAAATTATCCAAATCCGAGCTTATAAACGAGAATTGAATATTTTTATTGTGTGTCTTTGTTATTTTGTTGAGGTTTTACTAAAAAAAGATCCTCATTATCTTTTTTCATCATGTATTTTTCTCTCGAATAACGTTCCACGGTTCCAGCATTCAACTTTAACAGCCTTAATTCAGCTCTTGTTTCAGCTATTTGTTTGATTAACCCTTGCTCACTCTTCTGTAATTCATTTAATTTATCTTTTCTGGCTATAATTGTTCCCCAATCCTTTGGGTCAAAAAATGCCATCCAAGTAACAAAACAAATTATCGAGACAAAATACTTATTTTTTATTATTGGATAAATACGAGCCAGCATTTTCATAATGGTATGTAATTTATGAATAAATTTATTCAGAATAATTCAAAAAAAATTATTTTCCAAACTTTATTTTCCCATTAGGATATTGTCCGCTGAACCCTAAAATTTCTTCTATCCTAATCAATTGATTGTACTTTGCCATTCTATCACTTCTGGATGCAGAACCAGTTTTAATCTGACCGCAATTCAAAGCAACTGCTAAATCAGCGATGGTGCTGTCTTCAGTCTCTCCGCTTCTATGACTCATGATTGTGTTATAGCCATTTTGCTGCGCCATACTCACTGCGTTAATCGTTTCTGTCAACGTACCGATTTGGTTAACTTTTACTAGTAATGCATTAGCAGTGTCTTCTTTGATTCCTCTTTCTAAACGAGTAACATTGGTAACGAATAAATCATCACCCACCAACTGACATTTTTTTCCTATTGTATCTGTCAACATTTTCCATCCTTTCCAATCATCCTCAGCCATTCCATCTTCAATTGAAATAATTGGATATTGCTTCACCCAACTTTCCCAATATTTTACTAATTGTTCACTCGTCATTTTTTTTCCATCACTTTTATGGAAAATATATTTTTTCTCTTTTGCATTCCATAGTTCACTGTTTGCAGCATCCATTGCAATAGCAATCTGACTTCCTGTTTTATAACCTGCTGCTTGTATTGCAGTTAAAACGGTTTCAATAGCTTCTTCATTACTTTGGATGTTTGGCGCAAAACCACCTTCATCGCCAACATTAGTACTGAACCCTTTTTTCTTAAGTACATTTTTTAAGGCATGAAAAATTTCTACTCCCCATTGTAATCCTTCGCTGAAACTTTTCGCTCCTACTGGCATAACCATAAATTCTTGAAAATCTATTTTATTGTCGGCATGAGCACCACCATTTAAAATGTTCATCATCGGTATAGGCAATACTTTTGCATTAGTACCCCCAATATATCTGTATAAAGGCAGGTTCGCTTCCAATGCAGCAGCTTTAGCAACAGCTAAACTTACTGCCAACATTGCATTAGCGCCTAATTTACCTTTATTGGAAGTGCCATCCATTTTAATCATCATTGCATCAATTCCTGTTTGATCGGCAACATCCCAACCTAACAATTGTTCGCTGATAATTGTATTTACATTTTTAACAGCTTTTAAAACACCCTTTCCTCCGTACAATTTTTTATTGTTGTCTCTTAATTCTACAGCTTCGTGAATACCAGTACTGGCGCCACTTGGAACAGCAGCACGACCTAATCTTTCATTTTCAGTTAGTACATCTACTTCGATGGTGGGATTTCCTCTGCTGTCTAAAATTTGTCTCGCGTGGATGGATGCAATGTAGCTCATATGGTTTTTGATTTTTTTTTGCAAAGAAACAACCTTTCCGATTTTTTTCAAAACCTACGATTGGGTGAGTGTTTTAAAAACTTCTTCAAGATTATTTTTCTCGCTGTTTAATGAAATGATATTTAAATGATGACTGATACTGATTTCTAAAATCTTTTTTCTTAAAGCTTCAGGGTTCTTGCTCTCCAATAAAAAAGTAAAACCATCTTTATTTTGGAAAGCTGAAATTTCTTCAAGTGAATGAAATAAATCTTCTGATACTTTTTCCTTAAACTGAACACTAACAAGATGATTTTCAGTGGTTCCTTTTTTCAGATTGGAAAGCAAATCATCCGCAACTATTTTACCTTTATTAATAATAATCACTCTTTTGCATAAGGATTCAACTTCCTGCATAATGTGCGATGAAAAAAGTATCGTTTTCTTTTCTCCCAGCTTTTTGATGACCTCTCTGATCTCAATGATTTGATTGGGATCTAGTCCAGAGGTAGGTTCGTCGAGAATTAAAACCTCAGGATCATGTATGAGTGCTGCGGCTAACCCTACACGTTGCTTATATCCCTTACTGAGTTGTCCTATTTTCTTATGAACCTCTGATGTAAGTCCAACAAGACTTACAACTTCTTCTATTCTGATTTTTGAATTTGAAATCTGATGAACATTGGCAATGAAGGATAAATACTCCCTAACATACATTTCCAAATAAAGCGGATTAGATTCAGGTAGATAGCCGATTTTTTTTTGAGTAAGAATGTTGTTTGTTGTTACTGCAACTCCATTCACCTCAATGCTTCCATCGTCCTGACTTAAATATCCCGTTATCATTTTCATTGTTGTAGACTTTCCTGCTCCATTAGGACCAAGAAATCCAACAATTTCATTATCATTAATTGTAAATGAGATATGGTTAACCGCTATTTGTTCTCCGTATTTTTTTGTAAGATTTGAAACAACTATCGACACTGCTGGTTATTTATTCATTGATGTTATCCGATATTTTTTAACCATTTATGGTTTGTTTTGTTGGCCGCCTTGCTGAGGCCTTCCATTATGAGGTCTGTTGCCACCTTGTTGTGGACCACGATTTCCACCCCCTTGCTGAGGCCTTTGTTGTTGTGGTCCTCTGTTTCCTCCGGCATTTTGTTGCGGTCTATCTTGATTAGGTTTATTCCCACCAACTTGTTGAGGTCTTTGTTGCTGAGGCCCTCTGCCTTGTTGATTACGTTCTTTATCTCTTCTTTTACGAGTTGTTTTTTCTAAACTTTTTAAACTAATCTGTCCAACTAAATCTGCATATTCTGGCTCTACCTCTTTTGGTTTTCCTGTGATTACTTCTGCAGTTTCCAATTCTTCTGGTCTTATACCTTGCTTGTTCTGCGCTTTAATCTTTTTTACCGTATCTATAGTGAGTGGATATTGCTTATTACTATCAGGCAAAGTGTACCACATCAAATTTTTGAATATATCTTTCTTTACTAAAAAAGCCCTTCCTTTGGCTACTTCTAGAGAATCAGCATCGTTAGGGAAAAATTGTAAAGCATCCATATAAGTATCTAACTCATAATTTAAGCAGCACTTTAATCTTCCGCATTGTCCGCTTAATTTGGTTTGATTGATACTTAAATTTTGATATCGTGCTGCGTTTGTATTCACACTTTTGAAATCTGTTAACCACGTACTACAACATAATTCTCTTCCACAACTCCCGATACCACCCACTTTCCCGGCTTCTTGTCTTGCTCCAATTTGACGCATTTCTACCTTTACTTTAAACTCGCCAGCGTACAATTTGATTAACTCTCTGAAATCAACACGGTCATCCGCAATATAGAAATAGGTGGCTTTTCTGCCATCCGCCTGAATTTCAACCTCAGCCATTTTCAAATCAAGTCTCAGATGACGTGCTATAGCTCTACTTCTAATCAGCATTTGAGCTTCGCGCGCTTTCGACTCCATCATTTTCTCGATGTCTTGTTCAGTTGCACGACGTAAGACTTTTTTTAAATCCGGACTTTTTTCGTCGATATTATTTTTCTTGAGTTGAAGGCGCACTAATTCACCAGTGAGATTAACCATTCCAACGTCAAATCCTCCTACACCTTCAACTGCAATCATATCACCTTTTTGGTAGTAATGAACAGTAGTATTTTTGAAGTAATCTTTTCTGCTGCCATTGTTGAAAGAAACCTCAACAATTTTACAGTTGCTTTCAGGATCACTGAAGGGTAAGTTTGCCAGCCAATCATGAACATTCATGCGGTTACAGCCACCACTTGAGCAATTACCATGACTCTGGCATCCACTTGGTGCTCCATCTTTACTTGTTCCACAGCTTCCACAACCCATATAATAAATGCGTTTAAAAATTAAAAATTACGGAGGGGAAACATATCAATAACACTCACAAGTCTTTAATTAAGTATATGTTTTTTCCTCAGGAAACCAAAATTACTGATTTGTTGCTAATAATGTGATATAACTTGATGGTTAGTGAAAGAAAAAGAATTTTCGGATTAGCATTTCGCTCAATAAAATAGCTAGCCAAATCAAGTTCATTAATAATGGCCTGTTGTTGTGAAATATCGCATAATCGATTAAATCTCCCGGCAAAATCATTGATAGAATGCTGATTTTCATTTTCATGTAAACTTGAATCCATAGCCAAATCTCCCATAGTTCTTAATCTGATGCCATGTTCCAATAGCTTATTGAAGTATTTCAAAAACTGCTTTTGCTTTTCTCTTCCGATTTTACTGATATCTTCTACCCATTTTACCTGAGCAGCCGGACCGGTTTTCACAATTGTATTGAGCCAGTCTCTGAGGGTTACTTCCCAATTATCTCCTGCAAATTCTGTTTGTTGCAACGCCTCTCTATAGTTCTGTTCACACATGGCTGCAATTTGTTTGGCTAGCCCAACTTCAATAACTTTTTTTTGAATTAAAGCCTCAGCAATGTCTTTTTTATTGGGATTAGGTATTTTGATTAACTGTGTCCTAGATAAAATAGTCGGCAATATGAATTGATCATTTTCTGCAACAAGAAGGAAAACGGTATTGGGAGGAGGTTCTTCAATTAGTTTTAGTAGTTTATTTCCTTCTTTTCCCAGCATTTCAGGCATCCACATAATCAAAAACTTATACTCAGCCTCAAAGCTCTTCAATATCATTTTTTTGGAGATTTCTTCACATTCCTTAACTGTTATGTTTCCTTGTTTGTTTTCTGCTTTAATATATTGCAGCCAATCATAGCTATTACCGTAAGGCTGATTAGCGATAAATTCTCTCCACTCCACAATAAATTCTGTAGAAATTGGAGCTTTTTTATCAGTCCTATTCACTACCGGATAAGAATAATGAACATCTGGATGAATAAGTTTGGAATTTTTCTGACAAGACAAACATACTCCGCATGAGTCGTCTTCATTGTTTGTTTCATCATCTTCTGTGGTTTCACCAAATAAAGAAACAGCAGACGAGTTGGCGCTTCGGCCGTTCACTTTATCACAATTGATATACTGAGCAAAAGCTAAAGCAAGGGGCAATGCACCACTTCCTTCCTTACCCAAAAACAACAAAGCATGACTCAGCCTGTTTTTTTTAAACATTCCAATCAACTGCTTCTTTGTTTCTTCTAGCCCTATTACGTCTTTGAATTGCACAATGCAAGTTAAAATAAAATAATCCTTAAGAAAACTGAATTTTTAAAAGAAAAGAAATTAAAAGGAAAATAGTGATTGTTGTGTCCAAAACTGCATCAATTACAGAAGAGGCAAATTGATGGGTTGTAGAGTGATAATAATTATTGTAAGTGTCCACACTTTCAAATGAAGGATCAATATTTCTGATATTGTCAATGAATTAAGCATCTCAATTATTGATATTTGATTTGATCCAGTTAAAAAAAGCAATATACAAAAAGCCATATTCTCATGATTCAAAAATAACTTTTTTTCTGAATGAGTTTGTGTTTCAGACAATTGCATACGCCAAAGTAGCGATGCTTAAAATTGCTCCTGGTATTTGTAAAATAGTTTCACCACATGATTCTAAAGTAGCTCCTGTTGTTATAACATCATCAATAAGCAGAACAGATTTGTTTTTAAACAGCTGTTCATTTTTTATCATAAAAGTATTCTTTACATTGTCCCATCTTTCTGTTCGATCTTTTTTGGTTTGAGTTGAAGTGAATTGTATTCTTTGAATTAGGTCTTTGGCAACTGGAATTTGCATGGCATCGGCAACACCCTGTGCAATGATATCTGCCTGATTATATCCTCTTTTGATTTCTTTTTGTCTGAACATTGGAACCGGAACAATGAAATCAATTTCTTTAAACCGATTATTCATTAACAAACTTTGCCCCATAAGCTGGCCTAAATAAACACCTACTTCTTTATTTCCATTATATTTCAGTTGGTGAATTAGACTTTGGATCAATTGTCCTTTGGAAAAATAAAATTCGCTATGTGCTGCTTTTAAATTTAATCTGCCGTAAAAAATTCTGTCGATACTGTTTTCCGACAAAGATGAAAATTGCGTTCGAGGAAGATTCTCGAAACAGTAATTGCAGATCATTTTATCAAAGGGAAGAACGTCATCTCCACAGGATATACATTGATGGGGGTAGAATAGATGCAATGCATCTTTCAAAAGTGAAGACATCTGAATCATAGGGTAGGGTATGTTTATTAAAATAAAAGCTGGTACAATTCTTCTACTTTACCTAATGCAATCACTTCAATTTTTGATTTAAGCTTTCCAAGTGATTTGCTGTTGTATTTGCTGACAATTATTTTTTCGAAGCCTAATTTTTCTGCTTCGGCAATTCTTTGTTCGATTCTATTTACAGCCCTGATCTCTCCACTCAAACCAACTTCTCCAGCAAAACAAATATATTGTGGTAATGGAACATCTTCATAGCTGCTTAATAATGCAGACACAATTGCCAAATCGATTGACGGGTCTTCAGCTTTTATACCCCCGGCAATATTTACAAATACGTCTTTAACACCAAAATGAAATCCTCCTCTTTTTTCAAGCACAGCTAAAAGCAATTGTAAGCGTCTTAAATCAAAACCACTTACTGTTCTTTGCGGATTTCCATATACACTTTGAGTTACTAATGCCTGTGTTTCTATTAAAAGTGGTCTCATTCCCTCAATGGTTGCAGCAATGGCAACACCACTTAGTTGTTCTTCCTTATGGGTGATTAATATTTCACTGGGATTAGATACCGACCTCATTCCCTGGCTGGTCATTTCATAAATACCCAGTTCAGCCGTTGAGCCAAATCTGTTTTTTAAAGTTCTGAGTATTCTGTAGGCATAATGTCGGTCGCCTTCAAATTGCAATACTGTGTCAACCATATGCTCCAGAATTTTTGGCCCAGCAATGTTCCCTTCTTTGGTGATGTGACCTATTAGAAAAACCGGAGTATTGGTTTCTTTCGCAAACTTTTGTAATTCAGCAGCACATTCTCTGATTTGACTGATACTACCGGGTGATGATTCAACAAATGGTGATTGTAAAGTTTGAATAGAATCAACAATTAACAATTGTGGTTTGAGCTTTTTTATTTCTTTGAAAATAGATTGGGTATCTGTTTCAGTTAGTAAATAAAAATGTTCATTTGCAATTCCTAATCTATCGGCACGCATTTTTATTTGTTGTTCACTTTCTTCTCCGCTTATATATAATGTGATACAATTTTTTAATAGTAACCCGTTTTGCAAAAACAAAGTTGATTTTCCAATACCAGGTTCACCTGCAACTAAAACAATGCTGCCTAACACAATACCTCCTCCCAACACGCGATTCAATTCTGTATCAGCTGTAACAATTCTTTTTTCTTCAGCACTGCTTACATCACTGATTGCAACTGTTTTTAATTTTGATACTCCATTATAATTTGACCATTCATCTTTTTCATTTTTATCATTTCCCTTCACAACAACTTCTTCTACAAAAGTATTCCAGTTATTACATGATGGACATTTGCCTAACCACTTCGCACTTTCGTGACCACATTGCTGACAAAAAAAAGATGATTTCGTTTTACTCATGAGGTAAATGTAAATTCAAATTCGCTAAAGAAAAAAAAGTGAAAAATATTTTGAGATGATTTCATTAATTACAATCCTTTATTTTTTGGATTAATTAATTTTATGAAAATAAAAAGTTCATTTCAGTAAAAGTAAAAGGGTCAGCATTTCTGCCGACCCTTTGTACTTACTAACCCATTAAATTCTACTGCTAAATTACAAATTGCCTCCACAAAAAAAAATAAAATTTTAAAAATGTGAATAAATTAAAAAGGCATAGAATTTAATAAATAAAATATTAAAATATATGTAAACAATAGAAATACAGATTTTTATAACATTTTTTTCTCATTATTTTTAAATAACAACGTTGAAATCAATTAATTAATTTAAGAAATAATTAAGTTTAAAATATAAATTACATTTATTTGCAAATAAATATTTATTTTAGACAATAATTTCAAATATTCTTAAAATTTTAAAGCAATTTGTGAAAATTTGGAATTGATTTTAATTAAAAAGTCAAATTTTTATCAAATTCTGGTTATAAATACCTTATTTATAATGCATAACAAAATATGATAATTTTATTTCCAATCACTTAAATTAAAAAATAAATAAATGTTTGAGCCCCTCGACCAGATTTTTTTATCACAGCCAAGATTAGCAATCTTGAGTTTGTTAATGAAGAATTCCAGTGCAGAATTTAATGAAATAAAAGACGCAACTCAAATTACAAGTGGTAATTTAAGTGCTCAACTATCAAAATTAAGAGAAGTAATGTATATTGATTTGACAAAACAATTCAAAGGAAATTACCCGCTTACTATTTGTAAAATCACGCCGAAGGGTGTTCAGGCTTTTAACGATTTTATGAAAGCCATCAATAGTTATGATGAAAACAATATCAGTAAAGTAGAGTCTGAAGTATGGACTCCATCAGAGGATATTAATCTTCAATAATTTTTTCATCTACCGCATTAGCAACTACATTCTTACTCAACTTTCTTAACGGGTTTACTCTTTGAGTATCGAATTCAATTCTGTTGTAAATGATATCAATGCAACTGAACAAAGCTTGTCTCATTGAGGTTTCATCCGCAATTCCTTTGCCTGCAATATCAAATGCGGTTCCATGGTCAGGAGAAGTTCTAACACCTTTGAGACCTGCAGTAAAGTTTACACCTTCACCAAGAGATAATGATTTAAATGGAATTAAGCCTTGATCATGATATAGAGCTAACACAGCATCAAATTTTTCGTATTGTCCTCTTGCAAAAAATGCATCAGCGCTATATGGTCCAAAACAAAAAATATCTTTCTGTTTGGCTTCTTTGATTGCTGGTTTGATGATTTCAATCTCCTCTTTACCTATCAATCCTTCATCTCCTGCATGAGGATTCAAACCTAATACCGCAATCTTTGGTTTTGAAATGCAAAAATCTCTCTTTAAAGATTGGTTCATCAATTGAAGTTTACTGATAATTTTATCCTTTGAGATATGTTGTGCCACTTCTTTAACTGCAACGTGCTCTGTAAGCAAACCGATTTTCATGTTTTCTGCAGTCATCAGCATTACAACATCATTTACACCAAAGAGATTTTTTAAATAAGGAGTGTGGCCAGTATATTTAAAATCCGAAGTTTGAATATTTTTTTTATGAATTGGAGCAGTAACCAAACCATCAATTTTACCCGCTTTTAATGCTTCTGCAGCTACATTTAGGCTTATAACTGCATACTTTCCTCCGATATCGTTCATTTCTCCGGGAGTAATGGCAATATCTTCTTCCCAGCAGTTAAACAAATTGACTTGTTTATGATTGATTTTCGAAGAATCTTTTACGCTTGTAAAATTCAAATTTACCTCTGGTAAAGATTTACGATAAAAATTAATGACTTTATTGTTGGCAAAAACTACAGGAGTACAAAAATCAAGCACTTTATTATCACTTAATACTTTTATAATTAATTCAATGCCTATCCCATTGATATCGCCACAGCTAAATCCAATAATAGGTTTATTTATAGTTGATACGCTCATTTTGAAACTTTGAGTTGCGAAAATACGATTTCTTTACCTATTTGGAGTAATCGCAATTTGCACAAGCAATCTTGAATATATAATTGAAATCATGACTTTTTGTAGATGGTCAATTTCGGAAATGAGTTGCTCAAAATACTTATCAATCTTTACTTCATACCTTTGTACCAATGTACACACTAAAAAAATCACTGGGACAACATTTTTTAAAGGACGAACAGGTTATAGAAAAAATTATTGCATCACTGCATGATCATCCCTTTAAAAATTTATTGGAAGTTGGTCCTGGTGCAGGCGCGCTGACCAAGCACCTCATTAAATTGTCTGACATCAATTTTAAAGCAGTTGAGCTTGATGATGAAAAAGTGAGTTATTTAAAAAAACAGTATGCTGTATTGAGTGATAAAATTATTGCAGCTAGTTTTTTGGATATAGCAATTCCTTTTGATGAAACTTTTACAGTAATTGGTAATTTTCCCTATAATATCTCAACGCAAATCTTATTTAAGATTTTAGAATGGAAAGAGGCAGTTCCTGTTGTAATAGGAATGTTTCAAAAAGAAGTGGCAGAAAGAGCAGCATCAAAACCAGGCACAAAAGTATATGGTGTTTTAAGTGCTTTGGTTCAGGCTTATTATGATGTAGAGTATTTGTTTGATGTTGATCCCCATTGTTTTAATCCACCACCAAAAGTAATGAGTGGGGTAATAAGATTAACAAGAAGAACCACTCCTTTAAATGTAAAATCAGAAAGGGCATATTGGGTATTGGTAAAAACCGCATTCAATCAACGAAGAAAGACACTTAGAAATGCATTGAAAGGCCAATTCTCTCCGGAAGAATTACAAGATGAAATCTTCAACAAAAGAGCTGAAACTTTGAGTATTGAGGATTATGCCGCCCTTACTTTCAGAATGAAGTGACAAATCCCCTTTATCAGAGTTTTTGCAGAATTTTAGTTGTAATTTTGCTTCGTCAAAAAATCATACTCTGTTTTTGTTGTTATTGTTTAATAATATCTAAAAATTGAAAATTCTGTTTTTGAACGAATTTCAATAAATCGCAACTGTTATGAGCTTGAATACTCTCCCCAAAGTTAGAATAGTAACTGCAGCTTCTTTATTTGATGGTCATGATGCAGCGATTAATATCATGCGCAGAATTCTACAAAGCAAAGGTGCTGAAATTATCCATCTTGGACATAACCGAAGTGTTGCCGAAATAGTGGAATGTGCAATAGAAGAAGATGTTCAAGGTATTGCCATTACAAGCTACCAAGGAGGGCATGTGGAGTTTTTTAAATACATGAAAGATTTACTTGATGAAAATGGATGCGGACATATCAAAATCTTTGGTGGAGGAGGTGGTACCATCTTGCCTGAAGAAATAGCTGAATTACATAAGTATGGCATCACCAGAATTTACTCTCCCGATGATGGAAGAATAATGGGGTTGGAGGGTATGATTGAGGATGTGATTAATCAATGCAATTTTCATTTAGAGGGCAACGGAAATTATAATACTCCAATGACTTTAGGCGAAGTCTTTGATATCCGAGAGGTAGCTCGTCAAATCACTTTGGCAGAAAATAGCTTGCTTTCAGAAAAAATAATTGTACAAAATAAAAATACTCCTGTACTTGGTATAACAGGAACAGGTGGTGCAGGAAAATCTTCTGTTACTGATGAAATAGTAAGAAGGTTTTTGAATTATTACAACGACAAAACGATTGCTGTAATTTCTGTTGATCCATCAAAGAAAAAAACAGGAGGAGCTCTTTTAGGTGATCGTATCAGGATGAATGCAATTTCATCTCCTCGTGCATATATGCGTAGTTTGGCAACTCGTGAAAGTGATAAAGCACTTAGCAAATATGTTCAAGACGCCATTGATATTTGTAAAAATGCAGGATATGATTTCATTATTTTAGAAAGTGCCGGAGTTGGTCAGAGTGACGCTTCAATACTCGATTATTGCAACGTCAGTATGTATGTGATGACTCCTGAATATGGCGCGCCTTCTCAATTGGAGAAGATAAACATGCTTGATTATGCGGATGTAATCTGTGTTAATAAATTTGATAAGGCCGGCGCTTTGGATGCGCTTCATGATGTAAAAAAGCAATACAAAAGAAATCATGGATTATGGAACGCAAAGGATGAAGAGTTGCCGATAGTGGGCACTATAGCTGCTCAGTTCAACGACCCTGGAGTAAACATGTTGTTTGATCAGTTGATGAATAAAGTATCAGAAAAAGCTGGTGTTTCTTTTGAGATTTCAAATTCATCTAAAAACAAAACAGCTCATCAGGCAACGATTATTCCTCCCGGAAGAGTAAGATATTTATCTGAGATTTCAGAAGGTATTAAAGCTTATGATCATGAAGTACAATCTCAATCTGATTTGGCTACTCAATGGTACCAGTTGAAGGGAGTGCTTATTTCATTAAAAAATTCTTCTTCAGAAACAAAGCAAGAGCTTGAAAAAGCGATTCATGAAATTGAACAAAAGTTAAGTCATGAAAACAAATTGCATATTCAGAATTGGTCGTCTATTGTTGAGCGTTATAATAAAGAGTTTTATGAGTTTCAGGTTAGAGATAAAGTAATCAAACAGCCTTTAACTTATAAAAGCTTGTCTGGCTCTGTCATTTCAAAAGTGTATTTACCAAAGTACAAAGATTGGGGCGATATTTTAAAATGGCAATTGCAGGAAAATGTTCCCGGAGAATTTCCATACACCGCAGGTGTGTTTCCCCTTAAAAGAGAGGGAGAGGATCCAACTAGAATGTTTGCCGGTGAAGGTGGACCCGAGCGTACTAACAAAAGATTTCATTATGTGAGTTTAGGACAGCCTGCAAAGAGGTTAAGCACAGCGTTTGACAGTGTGACACTTTATGGTGAAGACCCTGCATTAAGGCCTGATATTTATGGAAAAATTGGAAATAGTGGAGTTAGCATTGCAACTGTTGACGATGCAAAAAAATTATATAGCGGTTTTGATTTGTGCGATCCTAAGACCTCAGTGAGTATGACCATCAATGGTCCGGCTCCTATCATTCTTGCATTCTTTATGAATGCTGCTATCGATCAGCAATGTGAAAAGTACATACTTGAAAATAATTTACGTGAAGAAGTAAATAAAATTATTGAATCGAAATTTAATTTAAATGAATTACCAAAATATATCGGTATTGATGGTAATCCGATTCAGCCTCTTAAAGGTATACTAGAAGGAAATCTTCCGGAAGGAAATGATGGCCTGGGATTAAGATTATTAGGATTAAGTGGACAAGATGTTTTGTCCGCCGAAGTTTATCAAGTAATTAAATCAAACGCACTTGCCTCTGTTAGAGGAACTGTGCAGGCAGATATTTTAAAAGAGGATCAGGCGCAAAACACATGTATCTTTTCAACAGAGTTTGCATTAAAATTGATGGGTGATGTGCAAGAATATTTTATTAAGAACAGCGTTGATAATTTTTATAGTGTAAGTATAAGCGGTTATCATATTGCAGAAGCAGGTGCTAATCCAATAACTCAACTGGCATTTACTTTAGCAAATGGATTTACTTATGTTGAATATTATTTGAGCAGAGGAATGCATATTGATGATTTCGCTCCTAATTTATCTTTTTTCTTCAGCAACGGAATGGACCCAGAATACAGTGTAATTGGAAGAGTGGCGAGAAGAATATGGGCTAAAGCAATTAAAAATAAATACAAAGGTAATTCCAGAAGTCAAAAATTAAAGTACCATATTCAAACAAGTGGCAGAAGTTTGCATGCCCAGGAAATTGACTTTAATGATATTAGAACAACATTACAGGCTTTATATGCCATTTATGACAATTGCAATTCACTACATACTAACGCTTACGATGAAGCGATAACAACACCAACTGAAGAAAGTGTAAGAAGGGCAATGGCAATCCAATTAATCATCAACAGAGAATTGGGTACAGCAAAAAATGAAAATCCCAACCAGGGTTCATTTTTAATTGAAGAAATGACTGATCTAGTTGAAGAAGCTGTTATGACTGAGTTTAACAGAATTACAGAAAGGGGGGGAGTATTGGGTGCAATGGAAAGAATGTACCAGCGTAATAAAATACAGGAAGAGAGTCTTTATTATGAAACACTAAAGCACACTGGAGAATATCCAATAGTTGGAGTTAATACTTTTTTAAGTAAAAAAGGGTCACCAACTATTTTGCCATCAGAAGTGATTCGTTCTACTAAAGAAGAAAAAGATGCTCAGATTAATGCAATTGAATCTTTTAAGAATAAAAATGTACATATCAGTGGAGCTATGCTCGAACGATTACAAAATGTAGCCATATCAAATGGTAATTTGTTTGAAGAATTGATGGAGACAGTTAAATATTGCACTCTTGGTCAGATCACTAATGCGCTTTATAAAGTTGGAGGCCAGTACAGAAGAAACATGTAGATTATTACATTTAAAAAGGTGATTATTAATAAGCACGCTTAATGCAATAATAGACACGTATATCAATATAAATCTACATTTTTATTATTAGTAGATTAATTTAATTAGTATTGCATTGGTTTTTCATAGGATATTGGATTTTAAATCGGGGCTAGATTTTCATCTTGGCCCTTTTTTTATTTTAAATTCAACTTATAGTTTATTTGTAGAATTTGTTTAATACTGGCATTTTAGACAATTCATTCGCTTCATATTTACCTACTATTCTGGCGAAAATAATCAGAAAGATAAAACCACTGCTGATAGAAAACCACAATTGATTTTTAATGAGTTGAGTTAATCCCAAATGAATAAAATAAAATAACACTGCTGTTACAATATATACTGTCAGCTTTTTTACTGCATATGGAACAGGATAATATTTTTGCCCTAGCTTATAACTACTTATCATCATAAAAAAGTAACAGGAAAATGTAGCTATTGCAGCACCATAATAATGCAGTTTCGGAATCAATAAAATATTCAAAGCAATAGTTATCAATGCACCTACAATAGTAATAATTGCACCATACGAGTTTTTGTCCGTCAATTTATACCAGATGCTGAGGTTGTAATAAATACCCAAAAAGATATTACCTAATGCTAAAATAGGAATCGCGCCAAAGCCTTCTACCCAATGTTTATTTGAAAAGGTTAAGAAGAACCATCTGAAAACATCCAAAAATAATCCTATAAACAAAAACATGAAACAGCATACAATTACAAAAAATTTCATTACTCTGGCATAAGTTAACTGCGCATTCTCGTTCTTGCTATGATTAAAGAAAAAGGGTTCAGCAGCCATTCTAAAAGCTTGTATCATTATCGTTGTGAGTAATGCCAATCTGAAAATATTCGCAAATATTCCTGCTTCATGATTGGCTTGTTGAATAGGGAGGTCAACAACATGTCTGTAGATTAATCGGCTTAAAACATCATTAATCATTCCGCCTAAACCTACAATAATTAAAGGTGCACTGTATCTGATTACTTCTTTCCAAAGCTCTAAACTGAATTTAAGTCTGATTTGTCTGATAACTTTATGAAGAATGATAAGTGTTACTATATTTTCAATGATATTGCCTACTAAATAATAGCCAATTCCGAAATTCGGGTAATAAAAGATGTTTAAAAAAGAGGATGGATTATTCTTTACAATATTAGGAACTATTCCCAAAAAGAAGACTACCACTGCTATATTCGTGAAAATTGCCGCAACTCTTGCAAAAGCATACATTTTAGGTCTGTTCTCTTGTCGAAGCTTCGCAAATGGAAGTGTGTTTAAGTTGTCGATTGCCAAAATGCCAATCATCCACAATACATATTCCGGATGTTCTTCCAGATGAGCAACAGCGGTAATGCTATCACGGAATAACCATAATACAATGCTGAAAAGTATTGTTGAAATAAATAAGGATAGTGATAAAGTGCTGTATAGTTTCTCTTTGTCGTGAGTTTGGGAAAATCGAAAATAAGAGGTTTCCAACCCATATGCATACAAGGCATTTAAAAAAGGAATCATTGCATATACCTGAACCAAATCAGCAGTTTCTTCAGGCATTTCAATAAAAAAAGGTAATGCCATATTCATGAGATAGCCTAGAAAACGGTATGCGATTGTTGGAACTCCATACCACAAGGTTTGACCTGCTAATTTTTTGATGCCACTCAATATCTTTTATTTTGGGTGTAAATTAAATATAAAAACATAAACGCAAACGGTTAGTTTCATCCCAGATTTATTTTTATCTTTTTTCTGTTTTCTTTTTTTGCAGCATCATTTTTTTTCGATTCCATTCTTTTTTCTTTTGAAGCTTTAGTGGGTTTTGTTGCTTTTCTTTTTTTAGGAACAATTAGTGCTTTGTTGATTGCGTTATTTATTTTTTTTACAACCTCATCTTTATTTGCTAGCTGAGTCCTGAATTCTTGACATTTCATCATCAATAATCCTTCAGCATTAATCTTGCGTTGTAATTTCAGAGTAATGAGTTGCTTTTGGTCATTTGTAAAGAATGAAGACTTTTCGATATTCCAATAGCCCTCCACCATCGTTTCAACCTTATTTATATGTTGACCTCCCTTGCCTCCACTTCTGTCAGTTTTAAATTTAATTTCTGGTTTTACATCAATCATACACACAAATTTACCATTTTATACGCGTGGTTTCCCTGATTTCAATAATCTGATATTATTATTTCGGTTTAATAGAAAAAAAGTAGATTTTTGTATGAAATAATTAATCCAATATGCAAGTGGGTATTTATCAAAAAATGGTTGAAGATAAAAAACAGCACAAGAAATCTTTTGCTGTGCTTATCGATCCAGATAAGGTAAATGAAAAAAATCTTGATGAACTTGCACAGTTAGCCATCGACGCACAAGTAGATTATTTTTTTCTTGGCGGAAGTTTAGTTATTTCAAATAACCTTGATGAATGTGTGTTGTCGTTGAAAGCAAAATGCAATATTCCTGTTGTTTTGTTTCCCGGAAGCCCATCTCAAATATCCAAACATGCAGACGCATTGTTGTATTTGTCATTAATAAGTGGCCGTAATCCTGAATTGCTTATCGGTCAACATGTAATTTCTGCAGCAGCGGTAAAACTAAGCAGATTGGAAACCCTATCAACAGGGTACATGGTAATAGATGGAGGGGCGCCAACTACAGTTTCATACATAAGTAATGCAAACCCTTTGCCATCAGATAAAAGTGAAATTGCTATGTGTACTGCTATGGCAGGCGAAATGCTGGGAATGAAATTGATTTACATGGATGCTGGAAGCGGGGCAAAGAATCCTATAACAGAATCAATGATTCAAAAAGTATCTTCTTGTATTGAAGTGCCTTTAATTATTGGAGGAGGTATTACTACTGCCGAAAAAGCTTATTTAAATTGCAAAGCAGGAGCAGATTTGATTGTTGTTGGTAACGCAATTGAAAAAGACCCTGTTTTGATAAAAGAAATCTCATCAGCAATACATTATCAGTTGGTTGATTCTAACTAATTGTTCAGAATTAATAAACACAAAGCATTAGAAGCTTTTTTGTTTTATTATCCTATTATATACTAGATTTACAACTGATTCAAAATTAATGTCGAACCCCAAACCAAATACTAGCAGAGATTTTTTATCGTCACCAGATAAAGAGTTTGAAAATAATATCCGTCCTGGTTATATCAAAGAGTTTAGCGGGCAAGGTCAAATCATCGACAACATTTCTGTTTTTATCAAAGCATCGAAATTAAGAGGGGAAGCATTGGATCATATTTTGTTTCATGGACCTCCTGGGTTGGGAAAAACTACTCTTTCCAGAATTGTAGCAAACGAGATGGGTGTTAATATCAAAGAAACTTCTGGTCCTGTAATTGAAAAGCCAGGTGATTTAGCGGGGTTGTTGACCAATCTGGAACCGAACGATGTTCTATTTATCGATGAAATTCACCGATTAAGCACAGTGGTTGAAGAGTATTTATATGCAGCTATGGAGGATTTCAGGATTGATATCATGATTGATAGTGGGCCCAATGCAAGAAGTGTTCAACTTACTTTAAATCCTTTTACACTAATAGGAGCTACAACCAGAAGCGGATTACTTACGGCACCACTTTTATCAAGGTTTGGTATTAAATCACGTCTGGAATATTATGATGCAGAAACGCTAAAAAATATATTACTCAGAAGCTCAAGCATTTTAAAAACTAAAATTACTAGCGATGCTGCTGGGGAGATTGCAAGAAGAAGCAGAGGCACTCCTAGAATTGCAAATGGATTATTAAGAAGAGTAAGAGATTTTGCACAAGTGATTGGTAACGGAGTAATTGATATGGATATTACCAAACATTCATTAAAGGCATTAAATGTTGATCAGCATGGTTTGGATGAAATGGACAACAGAATATTAAGCACTATCATAGAGAAATTCAAAGGTGGTCCAGTAGGAATTACCACTATTGCTACCGCGGTTGGAGAGGAGCCCGGAACTTTAGAAGAAGTTTATGAGCCTTTTTTAATTCAGGAAGGGTTTATCATGAGAACACCACGAGGTAGAGAGGCTACAGAAAAAGCATACAAGCACTTAGGAAAAGTGCCGCACAAAGGCGGCACTCAACATGGTTTATTTGGA
This sequence comes from Chitinophagaceae bacterium, assembly GCA_027484165.1. GTDB lineage: Bacteria > Bacteroidota > Bacteroidia > Chitinophagales > Chitinophagaceae > Ferruginibacter. Next base: position 25,133 of record JAIXWH010000011.1, read on the forward strand.
AATTAATTTAATATTATTCTGTTACAACAAGTCGGAATCCATTTCCATGAATATTCACTATTTCCAATTTCTCATCATCTTTTAAATACTTGCGCAACTTGGCAATATAAACATCCATACTTCTTCCATTGAAGTAAGTATCACTGCCCCAGATTTTCTTTAATGCAACTTCTCTGGGTAGGAGGTCGTTTTTAAATTCAGCCAACATTTTCAACAGTTCGCTTTCTTTTGGAGAAAGCACACTTGTATTTCCATCAGCTGATAATTGACGAAGTTTTGGATTGAAATGGTATTTTCCCAAGTCATACTCCGCATTTGCTTCCTCTTTATGTGTTTCTTCGTTTCTTTTGATGATTGCTTTTATTTTGTGAAGCAGAACTTCACTGTCAAATGGCTTTGTGATGTAATCATCAGCACCTAATTTGTAACCTTGAATGATATCTTCTTTCATGGTTTTAGCGCTTAAAAAGAAAAGAGGTACATCTGGGTTTATGTCGCGTATTTCCTCAGCAACTTTAAAGCCATCCATGTTTGGCATCATGATGTCAAGCAAACAAATGTCGTATTTTTCTCTTTGAAAAGCCGCAAGACCAAGACGTCCATCTCTTTCGAGAGTAACATCATAATCATTTAATTCAAGATAATTTTTCAAAACCATGCCAAGATTAGTATCATCCTCGCAAAGTAAAATTTTGGTCTTATTTGTTTCCATAAAAATGATTTTAGTTACTCCAAATTATTAAAATGAAATTTTAAAGTGACTTTATTCATTCTAATATTTTGTTAAAGCTACTTGTTTTTGATAATTTAAAACACAAAATTAAAATTCGATGAGCCGTTTAAAGGCAATACTTAACATCAATTAAGATGATTTACATCAGCTTAATTTTTAGCATATCGTTTATCTGTTAATGTTTTCAAAAAAGCTACTAAATCTTTTTTTTGTTGATTAGTTAATCCTAAAGGTTTCGACAAAGAGGGGTCTAAGTTTTTTGTGTCAGGAACTACTTTTTGTACATCATTGTAGTAATCAACTACTTCTTCAAGTGTTTTAAAAATACCGTTATGCATGTAAGGGCTAGTAATTCCAATATTTCTGAGCCCGGGAGTTTTAAATTTACCAAGATCATCTTTATCTCTTGTTATGAGAAATCTTCCACTATCATTAAAATTGTTGCCATTAAATAAGCCAATGTTTTTAAAATCATCATTTGTAAAATCAATTTGAAAATGGCACTCAAAACATTTGGCTTTATTGCTCAAAAAAACTTGTCTTCCTCTTTCTTCAGAAGCAGACAATCTTGTTTTATTATTAGCCCAGTCATCAAATTTACTGTCTGAGGTTTCCAATGTACTTTCAAAGGCGGCGATTGCTGCAGCAAGATTCATTTGATTTGGATCGGAATTAAAAACCAGTTGAAATTGTTTTTTATAAAATGAAGATTGGTTCAATCTATATATAGCCTCTTTTATAGGCAATCCCATTTCATCAGGATTTTGAATGGGCATTAATGATTGTTCTTCCAATGAAGAAGATCTGCCATCCCAAAAATAATAGGGCCTATTTTTCATATTTAGTACTGAAGGAGTGTTTCTCTTGGTTAATTTGCCTCTTACTCCCACACTGAAAGGAAGTGTATCAGCAAATCCTAAATTAGGGTTATGACAAGAAGAACAACTAACTGAGGAGTCTTTAGAAAGAATTTTTTCATTAAAAAGTAATTTTCCTAATGAAGCTTTACTATATAGGTGTTCTGTGTTTGAAAACCCCCAAATCGTAATTGCAATAATTAACAGTATTGTTACAAAAGCAAATTTCATTTACACGAAGTTAAACATCAGTATTTATAAATCAATTTATCCTGTTTTGCACTAAATATCTTGAGCACTTTAATTACAATTCCAATAATTGAATACATTTTCTTTTAAGGTTGCAATTTAAAATTCTAAAAAATTAGCAGCCTATATATCAAATAAAAATTCTATTCCACAAACCTTTGCATAAAATAAAAATAGTATCTGTCAGAATGATCAACAATACTTTACCTAAAATTAAAACGATTTTTATTTTTTTTTGAAAAAAACCTATTCTATCTTCGTTTCGGTTTTTCATAGGATATTGGATTTTAAAGCGGGACTAGATTTTTATCTTGGTCCCTTTTTTATTTTTATTACCCTTGTGTATTTTTAATTTAGTTTCAAAACTCCATTCTCATTAATAGAAATCATGTTTTCTGATTCAAGATATTTTATTGCTAGATTGATATCTTCAATTTTAAATTCAGCTAAAAGATGTTGAAGTTCTGTTTTAGTTTTCGGTCCCTTTTTTAAAGCATCTTTTACTTTGGGAAGTAATTTTGGAACTTCACTTTTAGATGATTTGTTTTTCTTTGAAAGGCAATTGTCGCATATACCACATTCGACAATTGATAGGTCATTGAAGTAATTACCAATTACTCTACTTCGGCAATCATTAATGTTTAGGCAATAGTTAATAATTGCATTGATTCTTTTTAAATGCTTTTCCTTTCTTTCTAATAATCCCTTCTCATTAAACTTAAAATCATCTTTGTACATCCTGTTTTGCAATAATAGGATTTGAGGTTTGTTGTTTTGAGGTTTATATTCAACCATTTCATGTTGATGTAATTGTTCTAATTGTTTTTTTACTTGTGTAATGGGTGTTGAAATGAATTTTGCCAAAGCCGTTTCGTAAATAGAAACAGGAAAGTCAAATATGCCGGGGTAACTTCTCAATAAACCTTTTATAATACCTTCAAATTGCGGCTCTCTGCTTTCAAATTCAAAAATCTGCTCTTTGGTTGATGTAAAAACAAGAGTAGCTGTTTTGTTGGAGGATTCGGTATAGCTTAATATTTCTTCCTGAGCTAAGGCTTGCAGTCCATAATTTGCCTGTAAAGTTTTCCATTTGAATCTTTCACAAAATTCAGCAAGATCAAAATTGAAAGTCTGATTTTCTCCGACTCCTGCAGGTACCTGAAAATAGTTCATGATGTCTTGATACAGTTTTTTTAAAACTTCAATACTTGGATATCTGAGTTGATTGATTTCTTTTAATTCAAATTGTTCTTTCTGCTCTATTAGTAATATTGCAGCTGCAGTTTTTCCATCACGTCCGGCTCGCCCAGCTTCCTGATAATAATTCTCTAAACTTTCTGGTAAATTAAAATGAACCACCATTCTTACATCAGGTTTATCGATGCCCATTCCAAAAGCATTTGTACAAACCATGATTCTCTTTCTGTTTTTTATCCAATTCTCTTGTTTTGAATTTCTTTCATCATTGGTAAGTCCCGCATGATAAAAATCAGCATCGAGTTGATGTTGATTTAGTAAGATGGAAATTTCCTGTGTTTGTTTTCTGCTCTTACAATAAACAATGGAGGACCCTATTGCTTTTTTTAAAATATTTAATAGTTCGTTGTATTTTGATGGCGGTTGAATTACATTATACGAAAGATTAGGCCTTTCAAATGATTGCTGAAATATTTTAGCATTTTTTCTAAAGGATAATTTTTCGCAAATATCTTTTTGCACCTCAAGGGTTGCAGATGCAGTTAATGCTATTATTGGAACATCAGGTAGTTGATTTCTTAGGTTAGAGATATTAAGATATGAAGGCCTAAAATCATAACCCCACTGTGAAATACAATGTGCTTCATCAATTGCAATCAGTGTAGGTTTTATCGCAGGCAAAAATTCTTCAAACAAATCTGTTTGCAATCGCTCTGGGGATACATAAAGAAATTTGTAGTTGCCAAATGCTGCGTTTTGAAGTGTTTTTTTTACGTCAAAAAAAGACATTCCTGAATGGATGAGCAATGCATAGATTCCTTTATTGTTCAAGTTTTCAACCTGGTCTTTCATGAGTGCAATCAACGGACTCACTACTATGCATATGCCATCATTCATCAAAGCGGGAACCTGAAAACAAATTGATTTCCCGCCTCCAGTTGGTAGTAATGCAAGAACATCTTTCTTGTTCAATACCGCATCAATAATATTTTGCTGCAAAGGTCTGAAGCTGTCAAAGCCCCAATACTTTTTTAATATTTCTAAACTTTTGTTCAAATTAAATCCTTTGTGACTAGATGACTTTTTTTATAAATAGATGAAGTGAAATCAATGCCAGAACAACATCGCTGAAACCCATTGCTAAAGCTGAAAAAGTGGGTGTTAACATACCAATGGCTGCTATGGGAATGGCAACAATATTATATGAAAATGCCCAGAATAAATTTCTTTTAATGGTTAGAAAGGTATGGCGACCTAATCCCAATCCTAAAGGTAAATATAACAATCCCTGATTCATCAATACAACATCACTTTGCTGGAGTGCCAATTGAGAAGCGTCACTCAATGAAATTCCAATCGTTGCTTTCGCTAAAGCGGGAGCATCATTAATTCCGTCACCTACCATTGCAGTTGGAGTTATTTTGTTAAGCTCTTCAATTTTATGCATTTTACTATTTGGAGATTGCTCAGCGTAATATTCATCAAGTTCTAATTCGAGAGCAACGGTTTCAGCCTTTGCTTTTAAATCGCCTGTTAACATTATCGTTTTTATTTGATTGGTTTTGCACCACTTTATAACTTCCTTTGCTTCTTTTCTAATTTCATCTTTTACATCAATCCAGCCAACACATTCCTTGTTTTTAATTAAATAAATATTGTGAGATGAAACTTCAATCTTATTTTCAAGAATATTGACAGATCCAATTATAAATTGATTCCCATCAACATCAGTCGCTTTTATTCCCAAACCTTTTATTTCTTCAACTTTATTCCATCTAATTGGATTTACAGCAGTCCATTCCTTAACTATTGATTTGGCGATGGGGTGGTTTGAATATTTTTCTAAAGAAACAACAATGGATTTAAATAAATTCTCATCAATTGTTGTGTGGTAATTACTGATGTTAAATTTACCTGTGGTTAATGTTCCTGTTTTATCAAAAACAATTTGTCTGATTTTTTTAAAAGATTCAAGTGTGGTTGCATTACGAAATAAAATCCCCTTTCGGGCAGCTCTTCCTAATCCAACAGAAATAGCAGCAGGTGTTGCAAGACCCATTGCACAGGGGCAAGAGATGACCAATACGGCAATGCCTCTCATGATGGATTGATCAATAGCAATATGAAAAATAAAATGATTTATTAAAAAAGTGATTGCAGATATTCCAATAATAACCGGAACAAAAACCACACTGATTTTATCAGCCAGTTGTTGCATAGGAGGTTTTTCAGCTTGTGCTGTTTGAACCATCTGTAAGATGCCTGACAAAACAGTTTCACTGCCTGTTGCAGTTACCTGAGCTTTCACTGTGCCACTTTCAATGACGCTCCCCCCAATTAGAATATCTTTTTTTATTTTCAAGAGCGGAAGACTTTCGCCTGTGATGATTGCTTCACTCACATTACATTCACCCCATAGAATTTTGCAATCCATAGGAACTTGCTCGCCTGACTTAATAAGTATTAAATCGCCAACTTTTAATTGTGTGTTTTCAATGGGTAAAATAACTTCCTGATGTTGATCGTCAAAAGCAATCATATTTGCTGTTACCCTATGAGATTTTGTTAAAGAGTATAATGCAGCTTGGGTAGACTCCATGGTTTTCTCCTCAAGATAATTTCCGAAAAATACAAGTGTTATGATTGATGCTGTTGTTTCAAAAAATAAATAATTGTGATTGTTGTAAACAAACATTCCCAATAAGCTATAAATGAAAGATACAACAGCTCCCAAACTGATCAATACATTCATGTTCGGTACACCACTAGTGATACTCTTTAATGCACTTTTTCCGAAAAAACGAATACCCGTAATAAAAACGGGAATGCATAAAAAAAGTTGAGTCCATTCATTGGTCAGCCAATGTATTTGAATCCATTGATGAAACATGTGGATCATCAATAAAGCCGTGAAAGGCAATGTAAAAAAGAAACGTGATTTATTGTTTGATAAAAATTTATGCTTAATGGCGCCAGCAGGTTTATCTGAAACGACATGGTATCCCAATTTTTCAATTCCTGATTCAATTTTATCTAAAGTAACCTCTTCGAAGTTTACAAAACTGACTTCTCCATTAATTGGGTTTACAGCAATTTCCTGCATTCCCACTTTCTCCAAATATTTATTAATGGTTAAGGCGCAATTGCTACAAGTCATTCCCTCCACCTTAAGGTTTGTTTTTTTCATCTTGCAAAAATATCTTAATAAAATAGCATCATCATTACTAAATATGAAATTATCTTTATGATATGGATATTGTTTTTAAAATCGAGGAACTATCAAAAGTAACCCATGCCTTCTTAACTGAAATAGGTACAACCAAGTGTATTGCATTTCATGGTGAAATCGGGGTTGGAAAGACTACTTTCATAAGTTCAGTTTGTAAACAATTGGGCGTTATCAGTAATGTGAGCAGTCCTACCTTTTCAATCATTAATGAATATTCTACAATAGACAAGAATACTGTATATCATATTGATTTGTACCGATTAAAAAATGAATCAGAAGCAATTGCTACGGGAGTAGAGGATTGTATGCACTCTGGATCTTTTTGTTTTGTGGAGTGGCCGGAAAGGACGCCAGGAATTTTTCCCAAAGAAACAGTACATTGTTTTTTAAGCATAGTTGGACCTGACGAAAGAAAGCTGAAAATTATGTTGTAAATTGTATATTGACATTTTAAATAAAAGTCAAATTATTTCTAATTATGGCAACAAATAAACCATTTATATCATCTTCATTCTCTTACGAAACCTTGGAAGAAAAGTTGGATATCAAACCCAAGGGAGAATCACTTTATATAGGCATTCCAAAAGAAACCTCTTTCAATGAAAACAGAATTGCGCTGACACCCGAAGCGGTTGGGGTTTTGATTGCAAATGGACACGAAGTGGTGGTGGAATCCAATGCAGGAAAAGGATCTAATTACACCGATAATGATTATAGTGAAGTGGGCGCAAGAATTGTTTATGACAAAAAAGAGATTTTTAATTGTAATGTAATTGTAAAGAGTGCTCCTGTAAGTGAAGAGGATTGTGAATTATTAAAGCCCAATACCAATATCATTTCTCCTATTCACATGGCCGTTATGAAAAAGAATATTTTGGAGAAGATGATGGAGAAAAAAGTTACAGCAATAAGTTTTGAAAATCTTAAAGACGATAGTGGTCATAATCCTATCGTAAGAAGCATGAGTGAGATTGCAGGAAGTGCCGTGATGTTGATTGCCGGACAGTATTTGAGTAATGCCAACAATGGTAAAGGGGTGTTAGTGGGAGGAATAAGTGGCATTCCACCTACAAAAGTAATCATCATCGGCGCTGGCATAGTGGGAGAGTACGCTGCTAGAACTGCTTTGGCTATGGGAGCAAGCGTGAAAATTTTTGATAACAGTATATATCGTTTAAAAAGACTTCAAAATAATATTGGTGTAAGATTATGGACATCAGTGATTGAACCAAGAATTTTGAGCAAGCAATTAAAAACATGCGATGTGACCATTGGGGCTTTGAGTGGTGCAGCTGGGCGTACACCTGTAGTGGTAACAGAAGAAATGGTGAGTAATATGAGAGCAGGTTCTGTTATTGTGGATGTGAGTATCGATCATGGTGGATGTTTTGAAACGAGTATGGTTACCTCACATGAAAAACCTGTATTCAAAAAGTATGATGTGATTCATTATTGCGTTCCAAATATTCCGAGTGGTTTTGCCAGAACAGCTTCACAAGCGATAAGTAATGTGTTGATGCCACTATTATTGGAAACAGGTGAAGATGGAGGAATGGAGAATATGGTTTGGCATAAAATCAATGTAAGAAGCGGAATTTATTTGTTCAAGGGAAGCCTTACCAATTTTTACCTGAGTGAAAGATTTGACTTGAAGTACACGGATTTGAATTTGCTGATAGCTAGCAGAAGGTAGTTTATTTATAATCTTCAATGGAGATTCTTTCTTTGCAAAATTCATATTCATTGAGGTCGTTACTTGAAACGATAACCAATCTGTTTTGACTGTATTTTTCAATTAAGGATTGATATAATTTAATTCCTGTTGTGTCAAGATTAGTGCAAGGTTCATCTAGAAGCAGAACTTCAGTTTTGCTGAAAAAAGCCTGAGCTAATTTTAATCTTTGCTTCATTCCACTGCTGTAATACCTGATTTGCTTATGTGTAGCATTTGTTAAGCCTACTTCTTCCAAAATGCTTTTTATTTCGGTTGATAAGGGTTTGAAATGTTGATGAAAATTAAGGAACTCCAATGCGGTCATTTCTTCAATCAATTCAAGATAGGGTGTAGCAATGGAAATATGAAGATATGCTTTTTGAAAATCGATTTTTTGCTGAAGTAAATTGTAATCAATGCTTCCCTCGCTGTGGGTAATTGCACCGGCTATTACTTGAAGTAATGTTGATTTTCCAGAACCATTTGAACCTGTAATTGCGTATGAATTTTGGGAAGAAAAATTGTAATTGAAATGTCTGAAAATCCAATCAAGATTAAAGCGTTTACCCGTATTAGTTAAATTGATTTCCATTTTTTTGATGGACTTTTCTTTGATTGAATACACTTTCGAAAGTATGAAATATTATTCTTCGTCGCTGTTTCCTTTACTAAAACGCTTGATGATTCCTCTTCCGCTTTCCCTGATGAAGGTTACGATCTCATCTCTTTCATCAGTAGCAGCTAACTCTTCTTCAATAAAGTTTAGGGCTTGAGTAGTGTTTAGATTTTTATTATAAATAATTCTGTAGATATCCAATATGTGATTGATTCTCTCTAAAGTAAAGCCCCTTCTTTTCAATCCAACAGAATTTACACCAGCGTAGCTTAATGGAGTACGTCCTGCTTTGATGTAAGGAGGAACATCTTTACTTACAAGAGATCCACCCGCTACGAATGCGTGCTGACCGATTTGAACGAATTGATGCACAGCTGTCATGCCAGCTAAAATGGTATGGTCTCCAATAGAAACGTGTCCTGCAATCTGGCAGTTGTTGCTCATGATGCAATTATTTCCAATGATACAATCATGAGCAATATGACTATAGGCCATGATTAAACAATTGTCTCCAACTTTAGTGGTCCATTTATCCTTGCTTCCTCTGTTTATAGTAACAAACTCTCTGATTGTAGTGTTATTACCAATAATGACAGTTGTATTTTCTCCTTCATACTTCAAATCCTGAGGAATTCCAGCGATTACTGCGCCTGGAAAAATTCTGCAATTGCTACCAATTCTTGCACCTTCCATAATGGTAACATTACTGCCGATCCAAGTGCCACTTCCAATCTCTACATTTTGGTGAATCACACTGAACGGATCAATTTTTACATTTGTAGCCAATTTAGCATTCGGATGTATATAGGTGTGTGGATGAATCATTTTGTGTTTTTTATTGGTTGTTTCTTTTTACTAATTGAGCTGTAAATTCTCCTTCTGTGCAAAGTTTATTAGCAACATAAACAGATCCTCTCATTACACATATTCCTCTTCTGATAGGTTCAATCAATTCCATTTTTAAAATCATCGTGTCACCAGGAACTACTTTTTGTTTAAACTTACAATTATCAATTTTTAAAAAGTAAGTATCGTAATTACCTTCTGGCATAGAGTTGATACAAAGAATACCTCCGGTTTGAGCCAGCGCCTCTATTTGCAAAACGCCCGGCATTACTGGGTTTCCAGGAAAGTGCCCCTGAAAGAAAAATTCGTTGAACGTAACATTCTTTATTCCAATAATTGAATTTTGATTGAGCTCAATAATCTTATCTACCAACAAAAATGGGTAACGGTGAGGCAATGTTTTTTCTATCTGTTCTAAAGAATAAACAGGAGGTTGTGTTGGATTATATACGGGTATGTCTTTGGTGTGCTTATTCTTTTTTATGTATTGTTTTATCATTTTTGCAAACTCTACATTACTGCTATGACCAGGTCTGTTTGCTATGACATGTGATTTAATAGGGTATCCAATTAATGCTAAATCACCAACAACATCTAGTAATTTGTGTCTGGCTGGTTCATTTGGAAAACGAAGTTCAAGATTATTTAAATATCCTTCTGTTTTCACCTCAACTTTTGTCCTGCCAAATGCTTTTGCCAAACGATTCATTTCTTCATCAGTAACGGGTTTATCAACCACAACAATTGCATTATTGATATCGCCTCCCTTTACTAAATTATTATCAAGCAACATTTCCAATTCATGAAGAAAGCAAAATGTTCTGCAAGGAGCAATTTCCTTTTTGAATTCACTCATATTTTTTAAACTCGCATGCTGAGTTCCTAATACTGTACTGTTGAAATCAATCAAAGTGGTGATTTCATAATTAGTGGCTGGGAGAGCAGTCATCTCCACTCTCTTTTTCTCATCATAAAATGAAATATTGGTATCTATGGTGTACCATGCTTTTGTTGCATCTTGTTCTACTACGCCCGCGTTCTCAATAATTTCTATAAAAGGACTGCTGCTACCATCAATAATGGGAATTTCTGGTCCGTTAACTTCAATCAAACAATTATCAACACCCATGCCTACCAATGCGGCTAATATATGTTCAACCGTACTCACTTTCACCTCGCCCTGTTCCAGAGTTGTACCTCTAGATGTATCTGTAACCAAGTCGCAGTCTGCTTTGATAGGAGATGTTCCCACAAGATCTACTCTCTGAAAGTGAAATCCATAACCTGGGTTTGCGGGCTTTAGAGTCATATAAACATTAATGCCTGTATGTAAACCTGTTCCAGAAATACTTACCGATGTCCCAAGGGTGTGCTGTTTATCAGGGTTGAAGTTTTTATCCATGTTTGTTTTGATAAATTCTTCCAAAGGTACCCTAAAAAATACAATTTTTGGACAGTTTTCCTGCTTAAATCCTTAAAACTGTAACTTAAAACTCCCAAAAATACCAAATTTGCTGGCAGAGGGAATGAATGGAGAAGAAACGATGTCAGGGGTAATATTCCATACCGCATCAATTCTAAATACTTTAAAAATATTATCTATACCTGTTCCTATTTCAGAATAATATCTATTATTAAGAGTTTTAAAAAACTTTCCTTCATTGTTTAATTGATTGTTTTCATCACTTAATGAACCCCAAACTGTTTTGATATTCCAGAATTGTCTCCACTTTAATTTTCTAGTGATTGGAATGAATCTGAAAATACCAGAGCCCATTCGATGTTCAAGATTTACACCTGCATATCGATCACTTAAATATTCAAATCTGTTCATTAAATTAAGTGAGCTGTTATTGTAATAATAGATGTCATTTCCAAGATGGTTTTCTAAAAATGCAAATGGTAGGGTGCCATTTATTAATCCACCATAAATTTTTATATCTAAAGATCCGAGTGGATTTATTTTAATAACATCTCCAATAGAAGCGTTTAATTTAGTGTAGTTATTTTTTGCATTCAAAACTCCTGGAATACCTTTTGTAAGTGTGATTTCTGAAATGGGATAATCTGACCCCAAAGAATATCTGAAATAATCCCAATTAAGAAACTGTTCCAAATATGCAAATCTCAATTTTAATGAAACTTCGAAAGAACTAAAGTTTGCAGGTTCTCCTGTGTTATAAGTGATTTTATTTGGCAAGTATTTTAATGGTTCGAATGTTCTGTGAGTTACATATAGACCAGTTGAAAAGCCTTTTCCCCAATCCTTATTGATATCAAATGTTTTGTGATTTAACTTAATGAATTTTTGTTTTACATTAGGTTTTCTAATAGCTAGAGAAAATACGTTATCCTGACTTACCTGCCCAATTTCACTAATTCCATTATCAATATCTTCCGAAATAGTAGCATGTAAGATTAATCTGTTGGGTTCTCTATTTGCTATCCAGTAGGCTTCAGCTTTTCCTTTAAATTTTTTATCCAAAGTGCCATAAGCAACATATCCATGCAGATAAATATTTTTAAATAGTTTCGTATTAGTACCCAAATCAAATCTAAAGCGGTATCCTTCCCAGTTATTATTACTTATCCAATTGAACCAGGGCCCAATTTCAAAGACGCCTAAATTTCTATAACCCGTTCCGATGAACCTTAAAGTTCTTTGCAATTTTTGAAATTTGGGCATTTCAAGCAATTTGTCTACAGTAAGAAAAATTTGTTTTTCATTATTTGATAAAGAATCATGCCGCAATAAATTCCATGTGGAGTCGCTCTGAATTTTTGCGTTGGAATTGGATTCAACCAATTCTTGAATATTTTGGCCTTTTAAAGTTGCTGAGATGGAATCATTGTTAATCACAATATTTTTATAGGTTGTGGTTTTTCTTCCAATCAGTGTCAAAGATTTCTTGCCAAAAGCATTGAAGTCAGCAAAAAATTTATCTCTTCCCAAAAAAAAAGTCGTGTCATTTATTTTTGAAAACTCCTGAACGATTCCTATTCTTGAAATAAAATTGATATTGGCATCTTTATTTAAAAACAATGATATTTTGGTAACCACAAAACTACCAGCTCTAACCCAGGCCTCACCTTCAAAAACGTTTTCACCCGCTCTCTTTGGTTTAAATATGAAATGAAAAGTTTTCTTATTGTCAATCATCTGAGTGTCTGCAACAGAAAAATTATAATAGAAGTCGGCATTGTCGTTGAAAGGGCTTATAAAGTCTTTTCCGAGAACTATCACATAGTTGTCGAAGATGTTGATATTTTGATTCATTACGCCCAAGAATTTTGAAAAGCTTTCGTTGTCGAGACCTTTCAAATTATAGGCTTTAATTTTTTCGTAAGTTTTTTTTGGATTTTTTTGATAAGCAAAATCACTTACACTTTCAACAAGATAGGCAGGTAAAAAAGGAGCATCTTCCGAAGTGCTGTCAATATTGTCAAAGACAAAGCCAAAAGGCTTTAAGAGGAAATTTTTCTTTGCTTTTTGAACATTTAAATTTTTAATGTCTATTTCAATCTTATTGTATGCCTCATAGCCATAGTTCTGTTTTTTTGACCTATCGAAATACTTTTTTTTACTCATTATTTTTTTCCAAAGAAAAAGCCCTTTATTAATCTTAAGCTTCACCACTACTTCGTCGTTTTTACTACTTCTTTCAAGATTGATAAACAAGGGCTCTGATATCCTAAAGGAATCAAGAGGTATATATACATTTTTATAGCCAATATAACTGATGACTAAAGTGTCATTTTGTGTATTTTCAAAATTGAATTTAAAGCTGCCAGAACTATCAGTTATTTTGCCCGCACCTCCTTTTTTCAAATAAACAGATGCAAAACCGATGGGCTCTTTTGTTAATGCATCCTGAATATTTCCAGAAAGCATTCTTTCCTGACAAAATGAATTTTCCGAATAGAATCCAAGCCCAATTAGAAGGAGCAGATTGATAATAAGAGGTTTGATTGTAACGCAGATTCTCAATTATAAAAGTTATTTATTCTTTTCCAATAAATTTTTCACTGCATTCTCCAGTTCAGCAATTTTTTTCTCTAAATCAGGCAATCTTCTAAGAGCAGCCTGATTTCTTAATGAAGAAGTGAAATCAGTTGCAGGTATACCATTGAAGGACATATTTGGTTTTGTTATAGATTTACTTATGCCGCTCTTTCCATTGATTTTTGATCCATCAGCAATGGTGATATGTCCAACGATTCCTGTTTGTCCGCCAATCATTACTTTTTTTCCAATTTTAGTGCTCCCACTGATTCCGGTTTGAGCGGCCACAACACTGTCTTCACCAATCTGAACATTATGCGCCACTTGTACCAGATTGTCAATTTTAACCCCTTTTCTGATCACTGTACTTCCTATGGTTGCTCTATCGATGGTAACATTCGCGCCAATCTCAACTCCATTTTCAATAACTACATTTCCAATTTGTGGCACTTTCCTGTAGCTGCCATCAGGTAATGGAGCAAATCCAAAACCATCGCTACCGATTATAGTCCCTGCATGTATGATAACGTTGTCGCCTACCTGACAATCAAAGTAAATTTTTACTCCGGCATGTATTGTGGTATTTTTTCCAATCACTACATTGTTACCAATGAAAACCCCTGGGTAAATTTTAACTCCATCTGCAATGGTTACATTTTCACTGATATAAGCAAATGCACCAACAAAAACATCCTTACCGATTTTGCTTGAGCTATGAATATGAACAGGTTCTTGAATTCCAATAGGTTGTTGTGATTTGAACTCCTGGTATTTTTCCAATAATGTTGCAAATGCAGAATATGCGTTCGGAACTCTTATTAAAGTAGAATGAACAGCTTGCTTTAGCTCAAGAGAATCATTAACAATTACAATAGAGGCCTTGGTTTTATAGAGATACTCTTCATATTTGGGGTTAGCCAAAAAAGCAATTTCACCTTCCTTGGCTTCTTCAATCTTTCCAAAGGAACCCACTGTAACATTTTCAGGACCTTCAATTTGTCCGCTCAATAATAAGGCAATTTGGCTAGCTGTGAATTGCATTTTTTTTGAAGTTTCGTTTTAAATAGTTTGGTCCAATTATTTTGGAAAACAAATATAATATTTTTTAACTAGGCCTTTTAGGTTATCATTTATTAAGGCATTGTCTACTTCGGTAATGTCTTTAATTGACCCATCCTTAAATAGGATCTTGATTTTTTCATTTTCAAAATTATAAGTACTGCTGGAAGCTTCACCTGCAAAAACAAGCCAATTCACATCTTCTTCAGACAGTTGATATTTTGCTATAACATCCGATACAATCTCTTGTCTGTACTTTTCATCAACTGGAGTAGATAAATATTTTATTTTGAGCAACTTTCTGTTAATAATGCCATTGCATAAAATCGACAATACTTTGTCTTCATGGTTACACCATTGCTTAATGGCCATCATCACATCATAATCATCAATTTTGCAAAATTCACTTAAACAGGTAGTGTTGGATTTGAGATGCATGAAGTTATAAAGTGTTTCATGGCAATGAGCATTGATGTGTTTAGCCCTTTTGATGATTCTTTTAAGCATTTGCTCAGCACATAAAACTGTTTTATGCAGATAAACCTGCCAGTACATTAATCTGCGCGCTACTAAAAATTTTTCTATGGAGTAGATTCCTTTTTCTTCAACCATTAATTCGCCGTTGTAAACAGTGAGCATTTTAATAATTCGGTCATAACCAATCACGCCTTCACTAACTCCTGTAAAAAAACTGTCTCTGGTTAAATAGTCCATTCTGTCCACATCAATTTGTCCGCTGATGAGCTGGTGTAAAAACTTTTTGGGATGATTATTCGTGAAAATATCTATCGCCATTTGAAGTTTTCCGTTGAACTGTTTGTTCAATTCTTTCATCATGAGCAATGAAAACTCTTCGTGATGAACGCCTTCTGCAATAACATGCTCCAGTGCGTGAGAGTAGGGGCCATGACCGATGTCGTGTAAAAGGATTGCGATTTTTGCCGCCTGTTGTTCTTCTTCAGTGATTTCAATTCCTTTATTGACGAGTTCAAGCAGCGCCGAGCGCATTAAATGATAAGCACCTAATGAGTGGTGAAGTCTTGAATGAACGGCTCCTGGATATACCAATTGAGCGAGTGCCATCTGACTGATTCTCCTCAATCGCTGATAATAAGGATGCGCAATGATTTCGGCGATCAGTTGATCATCAATTGTTATAAAACCATAAACCGGATCATTTATTATTTTATGAAATCTCATTAATTAATTTAATTTGGGAATGTTCTGTTAAATGAAATGTTATTACAAACAAATCTACATAGCATTCAATTAAAAATTTATATTTGTAAGGTTCGCAAATTAACCTCATTTTTATTCAAAATCACCGATTTTAAGGATAAATCAATTAAATATCAATAAAATGAACGAAGTGAAAATATTATGGGTTGATGATGAAATTGAAAGTTTGAAATCACAGATTTTATTTCTCGAAAACAAGGGATATCAGGTGCATACCATTACCAATGGATCTGATGCCATTGAGTATGTTAAATCCAATATTGTTGACGTGGTATTGTTGGATGAGAGTATGCCTGGAATCTCGGGTTTACAGGCTTTGCAGCAAATCAAAGAGATAAAAAATAATATTCCTGTTGTTTTAATCACAAAAAATGAGGCTGAAAATATTATGGATGAAGCCATTGGTAGCCAGATCAGCGACTATTTGATTAAGCCGGTAAATCCAAATCAGGTTTTACTGAGTTTAAAAAAGATAATTGACAACAAAAGACTCGTTGCAGAAAAAACAACGGTTTCCTACCAACAAGAATTCAGAAGTTTACTATCAGCGTTGAGTGGAAATCCTGACTATCAGGAATGGATGGAAATTTATAAAAAAATGGTTTATTGGGAGTTGGAGATTCAAAAAAGCGACAGTCCGGAAATGCAGGAAGTTTTTCATACCCAGAAACAAGAAGCAAATACAGAATTTTTTAAGTTTATATCTAAAAATTATGCTTCGTGGGTTTCGCCCAAAAGTGCCGATGGGCCTATCATGAGCCATAATCTTTTACAATTTAAAGTATTGCCACATTTAGAAAAATCAGTGCCACTTTTTTTTGTGCTGATTGATAATTTAAGATTTGATCAATGGAAAACCATCCAGCCCATCTTCGCAAACAGTTTCAGAATAAACGAAGAAGAAACATTTTATGCTATTTTACCAACTGCGACACAATACGCCCGAAATGCAATTTTTGCTGGCTTATTGCCAATTGATATTGAAAAACAGTTTCCTGTTCAATGGAAAAATGATGATGAAGAAGGTGGAAAAAACTTGCATGAAGAAGATTTTCTGAAAGGAAATTTGAAGCGATTAGGTAAAGGGGATATCAAATACTCCTATACCAAAATTACCAATAATCTAGATGGTCAAAAATTGGTTGATAATATGCACAATTTGATGCAAAATGATTTGAATGTGATTGTCTACAATTTTGTGGATATGCTCAGTCATGCACGAACTGAAATGGAAGTACTGAAAGAGCTTGCAGGAGACGAGACCAGTTATCGAAGCCTTACAGCCAGCTGGTTTGAACATAGTCCTTTACATCAGGCACTGAAAAAGATAGCGGATAAAAAAATAAATTTAATTGTTGCAACAGACCATGGAAGTACGAGGGTAAAGTCACCAGCAAAAGTGATTGGAGATAAACAAACTACTGCAAATTTGAGATACAAACATGGCAGAAATTTGAATTATGAGGCCAAAGAAGTATTGGCTTTTCGCGACCCAAGAGAAGCAGGGTTGCCAGTTCCTAACGTAAACTCATCATATATTTTTGCAAAAGGTGATTATTTTTTATGTTATCCCAATAATTACAATCATTTTGTAAATTACTACAAGAATACTTTTCAACATGGGGGAGTAAGCCTGGAGGAAATGATTGTACCCGTGATAAAAATGACATCAAAGTAGATATTGATTTAATTCCTTAATCAGTGCACATATTTATCAACATCAAGTTGAAAAGTTATTTTCAATATCAAATTGATTTTTAGGAAGTTGCATCAATATCAGTAGTATTAAAAATCGACTTATGAAATTCACGCAAAACACATTGGATAAAATAGAGAAAGTTATAGAGGAAAGTGGTTACATCATCCGTTACGAGAGGGGAACATTTCAAAGTGGATATTGTATTCTTCAGGCAAAAAAGGTAGTTGTACTCAATAAATTTTTACAAACAGAAGGCAGAATTAATACCTTAATTGATTTATTGCCACTATTAAAAGTAAATATTGACGACCTTACCCACGAAAGTCAGAAATTGTATGAAGAGTTAATGCTTGTGGAAACAGGTAAGTAAATTCAATCTTTCTCAATGCCAAATAATCACGGCTCCTTTATAATATCACTTGATTTTGAATTGATGTGGGGTGTTAGGGATGTTGCTACTAAAGCATCATACGGTAAAAATATTCTGGGTGTTCATCAGGTGATTCCCAGATTATTACAATGCTTTAAAAAGTATGA
>JAIXWH010000130.1 GCA_027484165.1 Chitinophagaceae bacterium
ATGCACAACAGGAACAACAACTTTCAGTTCTTCAGTAAGTGGAGGAAGCTGGAGTTCGGCTACTCCATCAGTAGCAACGATAGATGCATCAAGTGGAGAGGTTACAGTAGTAGCTGCTGGATCATCGCTTATGACCTATACAGTAACAGGTACGGGTGGTTGCAGTAATGCAACGGCAACTAGAACGGTAACGGTAATAGCACCACCAAGCGCTGGAACATTAAGTGGTGAGCAAAATATATGTTTTAGCGGAAGTACAACATTTGCCAGTACGGTAGAAGGTGGAGCATGGAGTAGCGGTAATACAGACAGCGCAACAATTAACTCATCAACAGGAGTTGTTACACCAATCGGATCAGGTAATGTAACGATGACCTACACAGTAACAGGAACAGGAAGTTGTTCAAGTGAAACTGCAACGGCTACAAGAGTAGTAACAATAACAGCATTACCATTAGCAGGAACATTAAGTGGTGAGCAAAATATATGTTTTAGTGGAAGTACAACATTTGCCAGTACGGTAGAAGGTGGAGAATGGAGTAGCGGTAATACAGACAGCGCAACAATTAACTCATCAACAGGAGTTGTAACGCCAATCGGATCAGGTAATGTAACGATGACCTACACAGTAACAGGAACAGAAAGTTGTTCAAGTGAAACTGCAACGGCTACAAGAGTAGTAACAATAACAGCATTGCCATTAGCTGGCACATTAAGTGGAGTGCAAGTTGTATGTTCAAATGGCAACACAACTTTATCTAGTACAATAGAAAATGGAGTTTGGAGTAGTGAAAATACAGATAGTGCAACTATTAATTCATCAACAGGTTATGTTACACCTATTGGTACAGGCGAAGTAACAATGGTCTACACAGTAACAGGTACAGGTAGTTGTTCAAGTGAAATTGCTACACAGTCAATAACCATTACAATCTATCCAAATCCTGTCATAGATTCGATTGCAGGTATAACAAATGTATGCTCGTCAACTTTTACTAATCTTAGTAATCCAGCAAATGCAGAAGAAGCGTTTACAGAGGTATGGAGTAGTAGCAATCTTAGTATTGCTACAGTAAGTAATTATGGTGTTGTTTCTAAAGTTGCTAACGGCTCAGTTACAATATCCTACAGAGCAATAGATGTAAATGGTTGTTATACTGATACAAGTACGGTTGTAGCTTTTTCTATGCCAACAGCAGCTCCAGACACTGTTTATGGTATAAAAGAAGTATGTTCATATATTAATCAATCTAGTTCTGTAACTTATCGTGCAAATCCTGTTGTAGGTGCAACATCTTATCATTGGTATCTCCCTGCTGGAGTAAATGAAATATCTTCAAACGCGAGATATATTGTTGGGCAAGAGGGCTCTGATAGTTTGGTTGTAAATTTTGACAGTACGTTCTACACTTATGGTGCAATATATATATCTGCTGTAAATGCTTCAGGCTGTAATAGTGAATGGGTTCCTTTATGGATAACTAAAACAAAGCCTGTACTTAATAATATTTCTGGGCCTGCAAATGTATGTTTTGCTAATAATTCTGATACTGTATTTACATACTCTGTAACTCCTCTGACAAATGGAGCAAGCGTTTCTAGATATTTATGGGTTTTACCAGCAGGAGCATCTTTTGCAAACAATGACTCTACGAGCAACACAGTTAGTGTAAGATTCGAAAAAAGCATATTGGTATCAGGTTCTTATATTAGGGTTTCTGCAATTTCAAATTGTGGTACATCATTACAAAAGCTATTTAAAATAACTAAATTGGTGTCTGCAACTCCTGGAGTTATTTCAGGACCAACAAATCCTTGTATATATATAGGAACAGGTGATTCAGCAACTTACACTATCAGGAAAATTGAAGGAGCGGCATCATATAACTGGATTATGCCAACAGGTGCTACAGCTTATCACCCTGCTGGTTTAGGAGAAAATGACACTATAGTAAAAGTGACTTTCAATAGCTCATTAACTACTACAAATACAATTGGTGTTCAATCAGTTGGATGTAATATTAGTATGACCAGATCGCTTACAATCGTAAGAGCAATAGCTTCAATACCAACAATACTTACAGGTCCAACAAATGCTTGTACTCAATTTAATAATGCATCGGATTTATTAAGTAATGAAGTCACATACAGAACAAAAAAAGTAGCAAATGCAACAGGTTATACCTGGACAATTCCAGCAAATGTCGATTCTGTATCAACTTTAACTAATAGAGATACCTTTATAGTAGTGAGATTTAAGAACGCATTTGCTTCAGGAGTAATTACAGTAAAAGCAGTTAGCCCATGTGGATCAAGTGCAGTAAAATCATTGGCAATTTCAAAATTAACTGCAGCCCAGCCAGGTGTTATTCAAAAAACATTTGTACCAAGTATTGCAGCAATTACAAATGTAGCTGGATTAAATACTGATACTTTGAGGGTAAGAAAAGTCACAAACGCAACTAGTTATAACTGGAGTTTAAGAGTAGGAACTCATGCAACAATTACTCATCTTAGTGCTGTTGCAAGCAACGATACTGCTATTGTTGTTAATTTGCTGACTGGATTTTCAAAAGATACAGTTTCCGTTTCAAGTGTTACTTCTTGTAATATTAGTATTTCAAGAACAGTTATATTGTCGGCGTTGTCTATTCCGCCAAATGTAAATTTTGTTTCGGATTCATTAAATAATCGTACTCCTTGTATTGGTGATTCATTGCCATATAGGGCAACGTCACTTTCGGCTTCATCAACACAGGCACCGGTAAGTAAGTATAGATGGACAATTCCTAGCGGATCAAGAATCGGCTCATCTAATTCTGATAGTTCATTGATATGGATTAAATACCTGACTGGATTTACAGGTGGTACAATAAGCGTAAGGTCTGTGAGTTCGGTAAACCTTACTTCAACAACTGCTTTTAGTATTACATTGAAGTATTTATTGGCTACACCAACAAAAATTTCAGGTGACAGTGTTGCCTGTATTGGTTCAGCAAAAACATATAGTGTTGTAATGCCAGTTTTAAACTCTACTCAAAGACAAGCATCATTATATAGATGGACGATACCTGCAAATACTATTATTACCAATTCGAATTCAGATAGCTCAACAATTGCGTTAACGTATAATACTGGATTCAATGGGGGTAGTTTAATCGTTAAAGGTCAGTCTGCCTGTGGTATTCAAAGTGCAGCTAAATCACAAGTGTTAGTGTATAAACTTCCTGCAACACCTTCTGCAATTACATCATCTACAGGTAATTTATCCGGATGTATTGGTGGCACAATCAATTACAGTGTTACAGCTGGAACTCCTAGTTCATTGCAAACAACTACTTCAGTTTACAGATGGACAATACCAGCAAATACAACTATAACTAGTGCGTCTAATATAGCAGGTATTGATAGTGCACAAATAACTTTGTCATTTGGAAGTGGATATACATCAGGAACATTGTCAGTAAGAGGGCAAACTGCTTGTGGTGCATTAGGAACAATTAAATCAGCTAGTTTAATTGCTCCATATATAGCGCCAACACCAACAAGCATTACATCTAGTGTTTCTGGGAATTTTAATGGATGTATTGGAGCAACAAAAACATTTACAGCTGCAACAACAACAACTCCATCATCTACTCAGTCTGCTGCTACAAAATACAGATGGACAATACCTGCAAATACCTCTATAGCTAGCGCATCTGCTGTAGGAGGAGTTGATAGTGCATCTATTACGTTGCAATTTAATACTGGTTATTCCGGAGGTACACTTAGTGTGAGAGGGATTACTGCTTGTGAAGGTATAAGCGCAGCCAGAACTCAGTCACTGACACATGTGGGATGTCCTCTTGGAAGTGGGGCTATATTCACTAAAAATACTCAAAATGATATTAATTCATTTGAAGCAATTTTATACCCTAATCCTACAAAGTCAGATTTTAGGATCAATATGAATAATGCGATGATTAGTAATGAAAAAATTATAGTTAAGGTTTTTGATCTTCAAGGTAGGATGATGGAGGCTTTAGGATTCACCTCTATAAATAACGTCAGTTTCGGTAAGAATCTGAAGCCAGGTATTTATATGGTTCATATCAGTCAGGGTAAAGAAACTCAAACCAAGAGGGTAGTGAAGTATTAGTCACTATAAAAAGTTATATGTTTAAGTGTCAGTTTGATTGAGTTCAGGCTGGCACTTTTTTTTAAGAGTTAATGTTTAAATGGTTTCAGAGGTTTCAGAGGTTTAATACGTTTGGTAGGTTAGGTAAGGTAAGTTAGATAACTTTATCAAGAGAATAGTTGCCACTAAGACACAAAGGCGCAAAGTTTCGCAAAGTTGTCAATCTTTTAACCCCTTTTGAAACTATTAAACAAGTCACCCAATCAACCTATTCCGTAATTCATAAATAAAGTCTATGTCATTACTTTGATTTAATCAATTTGTAATCTAACTTTGCCTACTTTTTAGTGTATCATTTATTTTAGTCTATTCTAAATAAATGACCAATCTTAACGATATTCTAGCTTCATCCTTGTATCTCTGAAAAACTACTTCTGAACTTAAAAGCTATTTGTTAATCAAATTATGTTATGACTTAAGTCATATAATTATATGATTTACAGTATATAGTAAATTATACTTAATATAAAAATAGCAATGAATTTTGACAAAATTTTAAAAGTAAACTTAAACTAAGAAAAACTACTTAGTATTTATAAAGAAATACTTAAATATTAGTATAATAAAAAATTAAAGATTGCGTTTTAACATTCTGTAAAATCCAATCAACCAATTAAATGATGAATTTTTTAAACATGAAAACAACGAAAACCCTGAAAACGAACTCGAAAATTGAAAAATTATTTTTTTCTAGCCTTTTGAGTGTATTCCTTTTGTTTTCAGTATCCAACTCTTTTGCACAAAGAACAGCAAGTCAATCCGGCAACTGGAACAGTACAGCTACATGGGGAGGATCAGCTGTGCCAACTTCTGCTGAAACAGTTACGATTCAAGAAGGTGTCACAGTAACTATGAATATAAACAATGCACAATGTTTGTCATTGCAAATTGGTACTGCAAATGGAACTGCCACCATTAACTTTAACAGTGGATCTCAGCTTACAGTTAGTGGTGCAGTAACAGTGGGTCAAGTATCCGGAGGTAGTAATAGATTTGGAAAAATAGATATGACCAATGGAGGAAAGCTAATTGCCAATTCTTTGGCTGTAGCTTTTGCAAATGCAGGCAATATTTTTACTGCAGGCAATGGTACAGTTGAATTAGCTACAACAAATACGCTTCCTGCATCAACTTTTACTTCATTTAATAATTTAACTATAACAGGAGGTACAACATCATTAGGAGCTAATATTTCAGTAGATACATTAAATATCGGAACCGGAGCAACATTAACCCCTGGATCAAACCTAATTACATTATCTGGTAATTTTGTAAATAATGGGACAATGACTAGTGGTTCAGGTGGTATGACACTTTCAGGAACTGCTAACCA
>JAIXWH010000150.1 GCA_027484165.1 Chitinophagaceae bacterium
AAATATTTGGGAGAGTAAAAAAGCTGTCTAATTTTACATCACGATACTTGATAACGGTAAAAAATAAAAAGAAGATCATTGTCCTGAAACTTCTAAAATAAAAACCGCCAACAGATATCGAAACCAATATCCTAAACCATTTAAAACTGTAAATCCATGAAAAACCTAACGCAATTAACCGACCAAGAATTAGTTCAAAACTACATGAACGGAAACTCAGATTCTCTTTCTGTATTAGTTGAACGTTACAAAGACAAAATTTTCACATCTATTTATTTATTAGTTAAAGACAAATATCTTGCTGAAGATATTTTCCAGGATGTATTTATCCGTATTATCGACACTTTGAGAGCTGGTAAGTACAACGATGAAGGTAAATTTTTACCTTGGGCAATGAGAATCGCGCACAACTTATGTGTAGATCATTTTAGAAAAGTAAAACGCAGCCCAAGTATCAAAACAAGTGATGATCATGACATTTTTGAAGTATTAAACTTCTCAGAAGCCGGAGCTGATCAAAAAATGATGGCTGGTCAAAGTCATGACCGTGTAAGAAAATTAGTAGATATGCTTCCTGAAGATCAAAAAGAAGTAATCATCTTACGTCATTACGCTGATTTAAGTTTCAAAGAAATATCTGAATTAACTAACTGCAGCATCAACACTGCCTTAGGAAGAATGCGTTACGGTTTAATGAACCTACGTAAAATGATGACTGAAAAGCAAATCGCTCTATAACTCATTACGAAACCACAAGAGACAATAGCAATTCTTTATAGAATTGCTATTTGTTTTTTAAAGAAGAAAGTGCACAATTCAACCATTTGATGTATTCATTTTTATTGGTATATCCCACTGGAGAATTAAGCAGTTGTTCTTCTGTATTTACAATGGCATACAAGGGTTGAGAATTACTCGAAAAATTTTCGGTTTGGAAAGTAGCCCATTGGTCTCCTACTGTATTAATATCTTTATTCAAACCATCTTTGGTTTTAAATTGAAACTGCTGATTAGCCGGCAACATTTTTTTATCATCAACATATAATGATACAATGATAAATTTCTCTTTCATGATTTTATAAACTTCAGGGTCGCTCCAAACATTTTCTTCCATTCTTCTGCAGTTTACACAGGCATAACCCGTAAAATCAATCAATATCGGCTTCTTTTCCTCTTTAGCCATAGCAAGAGCCTGCTCGTAATCATTAGCACAATTCAATCCTAAAACACAATGCGACTCTTTTTGATAAATGCTGTAATATAATGGTGGCGGGAAACCGCTGATAAGTTTCAAGTTTGCATAAGTACTATTGGTTATTCCAGGGATAAGATAAAGAGACAACAATGCAAAAAATGTTGCTAATATTTTTCTACCCATTGATAATTTTGCTGGTGGTGTGTCATGACTGAATTTCAATTTACCGAAGAGGTATAAAGAAAGTAAAGCGCCAATGATAATCCATATTCCTATAAACACTTCTCTTTTCAACAAGCCCCAATGTTTTACCAAATCGGCGTTTGATAAAAATTTAAAAGCCAAAGCCAGTTCTAAAAAGCCCAATGTGATTTTAACGGTGTTCAACCAGCCTCCCGATTTTGGAAGAGATTTCAGCCAGTTGGGGAACATGGCAAACAAAGCAAAAGGAAGTGCTAATGCCAACCCAAAACCAGCCATACCTGCAGTAAGCTGCATAGCGCCACCATCAGATGCCAATGACCCTGCAAGTAATGACCCCAGGATTGGACCTGTACATGAAAAAGAAACTAGCGCCAATGTTAATGCCATAAAAAAGATGCCCAATACATTTCCCACTCCTGCTTTACTATCTACCCCTGTTGAAAATGAAGCAGGCAAAGTAATTTCATAAAATCCGAAAAATGAAAAAGCAAAAAAGATAAAAACTACAAAGAAAATTACATTGAGATATACATTAGTTGAGATGTTATTTAAAAACTCAGGATTGATGCTGTCTAAAAAGTGAAAAGGTAAACTCAATAACACATAGATGAAAAAGATGAAAAATCCATATAAAAAAGCATTCTTGATTCCCGCTTTTTTTGAAGAAGCTTTTTTGGTGAAAAAAGAAACCGTTAATGGTATCATCGGGAAAACACATGGAGTCAACAGCGCAACTAACCCTCCTAGAAATCCGATAAAAAACAAGCTCCATAAGCTTTTACTCGGCTTTTTATCTGAAGAAGGATTGATTAAGCCGCAATCATTCAGAGGGTGATCAACATCAATATTTGAAATGTGCAATCTTGCTTTTGAGGTTTCTTTTGCATTTTCATCTAGCTTGATACTCAACACCTGTTCTTCCTGTAAGTACTCCAACCCTTTTGCATAATCATAAGCAATTGTTGCTTTTGTTATTCCAATGCCAGACTGACTAACTCTCAACTCCTGTGTTAATTCTATTGTATTTTCTATTACTTGCTTCGTTTGATTTTCAAAAACCGGATCTTTAATCGTTGTAGTTGCTGATTTTAAAAAAAATGGGGAAGATTGTATGGATCCATCGTTGTATGTAATTTTCAATCCGTCGATACCTTCTACACTATCACGCAAGTAAACATGAAAACCCGAGGAAATTACACCGGTTAGTTTTAATAGATATTGATGTTCATTTATTTTGGTTACGCTTGTATTCCATTTTATAATTGTCGAATCTTGTGCTTTAAGAGTTGATGTCAGAAAAGTCAACATCATGAATAGAAGTGAATATAACAATGATTTGTGTAAACCCATTTTGAAACAATATTTAAAGTAATTTTTTATTATTTATAGCATAAAAATTGAACTAATAAAAAAATCCCGAAAGCTAATCGGGATTTTTCAAAGTTAAGTTTATTTGGAATCAATTTTTATTGAAAACGGAACATCTTTTGGAGGCAGACATTTATTGTCGTTACAAACCATGTAAGTGACTGTTCCTTTTAAAACAGTGGATGCCGAAGACTTTAAGCTTATTTTTTGAATGAAATCCACTTTTTTATTATAATACTTCAAAGTTGAGTTGAAATTTTTATCAAAGGACGTTTCCAGTTTTCCAATCTCATTTACTTTACCAATTAATTTTATTAATGGATTTTTATTAAAGATAAAACTTGTAGGCTCTGGTCCTTCACCTGCATCCTGTGCATATAAATGCCATTTACCCTCAATTGTTGCGGTAAGATGAACCTCATATTGCTTGTTCCCAATCTTTTTAGCAGAATAAGACCACTCTACTGGATTTTCTATTTGTGCAGATGCGATCAAGAAAATAGATGTTAGTGCAAATACAACCAATATTAATTTTTTCATATACTAAATTGAATGTCAAATTTAGTTATAGTATTTTAAAAAGTCAATGTTTATCAGTACGCTAAATGGAAATTAACAAACATTAACTTAGAATCACAAATTATAGTATCCTACCAAAAAGCTAAGTGCAACTAACATCCAATGAATCAAAGATGATATAAATTTCTTTTCAGTGTAAACAAAAAAAGAGGTAATTATTAATGTAATTGGTATGATAATGAAATGAAAATTGGGAATTTGATGTTGTTCTTGCATAAATATCATGAGTACAGATAGCATCAAAAAGAAAAAAAGTACACTCCACATCTTTCTTGATTGAACTAAAAGTCGGTTCATATTGATTTGCAAATAATAAACCCCTACAAAAAAAAGCAAAGTAACAAATACGAGCCCAGCAATTTCGGATTCATTCAAATGAATTACTGGTTGACTTAATGACAAGCTGGGAAATAATCCCTTTATATTCAGATCTAATAGATAATTAAATGAGTATAAAAAATAAAAGGGTGTTATGGTCCCAATTATTAAAATAATAGGTTCGGCCAATCTGAATGGCCTCATTACAAATAAGGTCAGGAATAGAAGAGCCAAAAATATGATCGAAGGGAAATACAAAAATGAGGCGACTCCCAAAAATATTCCGATATTGAAAATAATTTTCTTTGGGTCTTGAGTGTTTGTGAGTTTTGATAAAAATGAAAGTATAGCAATCAAAATTGTTGCAGACAATAATGTTGAACTGAAAGTATTAAAAGATGAAAACATTGAAGTTACGAGTATATAAGTCATTCCCGTTAAATAGTTTGGCTTTAAAAACATTTTTTGATTGCCAACTAATCTGTTGAGCATTAGTGCCTGGATGTATATCAGTATGAAAATAAAAATACTTGCGAAAGGGCTGAAAATTGAATTGATTTCAGTAATAAAATGATGAATAGATTTAAATAGAAAGGTGTCTTTACTGGTTATTGGAGTCAATACTGGATGAAGAAACAAAGTCCATTTGATTAATAAACCATAAATCAAAAGCAGGAAGTTATTGTATGGTAAATTGGCTTTAAAATTCCCTATCACAATGTTGATATTAAGATGAATGCAAATGTGCTTAATTATACCTAAAGGTTAAAATCTATTTTAGCAAATCCTAAATTATTGAAATGTAAATAGGGCACTATCAATTGATTGTAACCAATTTGCTTTCCAAGCTTTGGCATGAATTCGTATCCTCTCTCGTTGCTTTTTAGTGTAGGGTACTTTTTTAAATCGCCCATTGAGTTTACCCCAACACCCAAAACAATCTCTTTCTGATTTGTTTTATCTAAATATAAAAAGCGAAGCTCATCTCCAGAATTCAGTAAAACATAAGACAGAAAATCATCTCTATTGATATCTGCCTGACTTTTATGAAGTACGCTTGTCCAATTCATTTGAGATGAACTATCAATGTCTGTTATCAAAATATCATTATTATAATATCTTGTAACATCATTTCTGTTGTAATTATTCCAAAACTGACTATATCCGAAGGGGCTATAAGGCAGATAATCATATGAACTATAAGGATACGACCCATAGTAATTTCTGTTCCATATATTATTAGCAGTTCTAGATTCTGTATAAATGCTTTCTGATATCAATACAAAGCCTCCGTTTTTCTTCAGTATTATTTGTTGTGGGACAAGATCATCGAGATTAAACTCTTTATTACCAGAAGAAATGCTGTTAGCCAGTGTTTCTGAAAATGGGTTGAAAGATGCTTGAAAATTGGTAAAATTTGAAGTAGGAATTTTTGCAGTGTAGAGCCCTTTTACATGCCCTTTATTTTCGTTATAAAAAAATGCATTAACAATATAGCTTTTGTTGAGGTTGTCTATTTTGATATAAGACACATCTATAAATTTATCGTTCAAAGGAAGGGTTATTTTACAACTTGTATCAACCCCTCTTTTTTTGATAACCACATCTAAATTTTCTATGTAGTTATTGTTTTTTCTTCTTTTTTCAACGCTATACAAGTAGCTTCCTTCATTATCTACATAACAGTCACTGTACTCTTCTTTTCTTTGATTGTACTCAGAAGAAGTTCTTGAAGTCTCCATCAAATTAAATTGAATATCGAACAATTTTGTTGCCAGATTGATTTTTCCGTTTTTACTATTTTGCTTATACAGCAGAATCAGATTTTTGTCTTCGCTGAAAGATGTGCCGTAAATTTTATTATCAGAGAGATATCCAATATATGTTGTATCTAAATTAATCGGCTCACTTATTTTATTACCATTTTCGATCATCTTAATGGCATCACAATAAACGATATTGTTTTTCTGATATTGATAAATAATGATGATGCCATCGTTAAGATTCAGGAAGTCGATGTTTAATATTTTTTGAGGTATTGATTCTAATGTAATATCATCTACTACATTCATGGACTCATCATAAAAAGTGAAGTAATGTTTTCTATAATTATTTTTATAGACGATATAATCATTCCCATTTTTCCCGATGATTTTAAACTCGGTATTTTGGTTTTCTTTTTTAAGAATAGGCGAATAGGTAAGCTTCTGTGAGTACGAGTCAAATGCAAGCATTAAATAAAGGATACAAAATATGATTATCTTTTTCATTGCTTAACTAATTAATTGGGTTACAATAAAACAAAATCGTTTATTAAATTGTTTACACTCATAGAAAATATAAAATTACACTAAATTAAATGGTAGTAACTTAGAAACTCATTCAAATTTCACATTATAACAGGTAAATAAAACATGGGAACTATTTTAATAACCGGAGGATCAGGATTAGTAGGAAGAGCTTTAACAGATTTATTATTGAAAAAAGGATATCAGATAATCATCTTAACTAGAAAGATTACAGATAAGAATCCCAGACCTAATTTAAAATATGCTTTGTGGGACATCAAAAAAAATATTATTGACATAGAAGCCATTCAGGAATCTGATTACATTATTCATTTAGCAGGTGCTGGTGTTGTTGATAAAAAATGGACTGCTGCTTATCAACAGGAAATTATTGATAGCAGAGTTAAGAGCAGTTCGTTAATCATCGAAATATTAAAAAGCAATCCAAATAAAATCAAAGCCATTATTAGCTCTTCTGCTATTGGATGGTACGGCCCCGACCTTTCTTCAAACCACCCATTTGTTGAAACTGATAAACATGATGATAGTTTTTTGGGGAATACCTGCAAACTATGGGAAGAAAGTGTTGAACCCGCTCATCAAATGGGAATCAGGGTTTGTAAGTTGAGGACAGGAATTGTTCTGAGTACTGAAGGAGGTGCATTAAGAGAGTTTTTAAAACCTATCAAATTAGGAGTAGCTGCAATATTGGGAAGTGGAAAACAGATTGTTAGCTGGATACACATCAATGATTTATGCAGAATGTTTTTATTCGCAATTGAAAACGAAGAAATGTCGGGCTCATACAATGCAGTTGCTCCCTTTCCGGTAACAAATAAAAATCTTACTCTCACTTTAGCAAAACAAATAAAAGGGATATTTTTCATACCCAGTTATGTGCCCTCATTCATCTTGAAATTAATGATGGGAAAAAGAAGTATAGAAGTTTTAAAAAGCTGTTATGTGAGCTCTGAAAAAATAAGCAAATCCGGATTTACATTTTTCTTCCCATCCATCGAAGTTGCACTTAAAGATCTTTTTTCCAAAAAACTATAAATCACTCTTGAGCATTTTTCTGTTACTGATAAAATAAAACAGGAATAAATACAAAATTGCAAATGAAAATACAACCCATTCGTATTCAGTTGGCATAGCTCCTTTAGTCATAGACTTAAAGGGATTTTCAGGGAAAGTAAGTAGGCCGTCAGAT
Organism: Chitinophagaceae bacterium; assembly: GCA_027484165.1. Classification (GTDB taxonomy): domain Bacteria; phylum Bacteroidota; class Bacteroidia; order Chitinophagales; family Chitinophagaceae; genus Ferruginibacter. Next base: position 7,163 of record JAIXWH010000150.1, read on the forward strand.
GCGTTCATGGGTAAATAATCGCCCATGCTTCCCAAATCAATTTTATGCAATTTGTTGATATACATGCTTAATCCGTCAAGAATTTGTGATATGATATTTTCTGCACCCATATAAATAAAAAAGACTCCTATTGCAAATCCTGTTTTTCTGACCAATGTAGAAATCATCAAGGCAAACATATTATATGAAAGTGCCTTCAAGAAGAAAAATCCAACATGTAAAAAACTGGCGAATGATATCTCTGATTTTGTAGAGAATCCAAAAACTAATCCAACTAGGATCACAACAAATGTGGAGCAAATTGCAAAAAGCAATGCCATTAAAACCTTAACTCCTAAAAATTGTTGCCTTGTCCACCCATCAATTATATTTTGTCTGTTGGTTCTGAATGTAAATTCATTCGTTGTTAATATAATCAACAACATTGCTGGAAGCAGCAATAGATATCCAGATGTATAGCTTATGGTTTCCCATACATATTTAAACTCATAAGGATTGAATGTATTCAATAAAACTCCGGCATCTGTATTGGTTACCATATTGTCAAATACAGTATAAACGATATAATTGACAGCTAAAATTCCAATCACAAAAAAGATACTCATCAAGATGAAAGTTCTGTAGTTCTTGATTTTAAGCCATTCTATTTTTAATAAATCAGTCATGTTTAATAATTTAATTAGTGAGTTCAAGAAACTTACTTTCCAAGCTTAATTTTTTAGATTGCAATTTAGACAACACAACCCCTCTCTCAAAGCAAAATCGGTTCACATCTTCGAGATTAGCTGTACCTGAAGGGAAGTTTAAGTGTACCACATTCTCTTTTATTTGAACTTGGGTGCAACCCGGCATATTGGTTAATACATTTTTCAATTGTTCTAAATCAATAGCAGCCACTTCCACAATATCTTCGTTTTTCAAAATCTCATCAACACTGCCATTAACAATTAGTTTGCCGTACTTTAAAATGGCAACATGAGTGCATACTTTTTCCACTTCATCGAGCATATGACTTGCCATGATGATGGTGATTCCTTTCGAAGCGAGATGCTTAATCAATTCGCGAATCTCAGCAATGCCAACCGGATCGAGGCCGTTTGTTGGTTCATCTAAAACCAACACATCAGGATTGCCTAGCAATGCATTTGCAATTGCTAAACGCTGTTTCATTCCTAAACTGTAGGTACTGAAAGCAGATTTTTTGCGATGAGATAATCCCACCAAATCAATAACTCTGTCAATATCATCTGCACCCCTATTTTTTATTGCAGCGTTGATTTTCAAGTTTTGTTCTGCTGATAAATAGTGGTAAAAATTTGGGGTCTCCAGTAAGGTGCCGATTTTTTTTCGGTGCAACTCACTCGGATCTTCTTCAAACAAATTGAAACTTCCTGAGGTTTGATTTAAAACGTTCATTACGATTCCCAACAATGTCGTTTTACCACTTCCGTTAGGGCCTAAAATCCCATATACAGTTCCTTTAGGCACCTCAAAACTTACGTCCTGTAAGGCTTTGATTTTTCCGTAATTTTTGGAAAGCTGTTTTACTGATAAAATATTCATCTTCTGTTAATGTAAATTTTGCATAAAATAATCTGTAACTTTTTGATAAAGATGAGCTCTGTCTTTACCTAATACATTGTGTTCATGACCCGGATAAATCATATAGTCGACCTGTACACCCTTATCCACTGCTGCTTTTACTAAATTAACAGAATGCTGCATCACTACCACATTATCCTGCATTCCATGTATCAATAAAAGTTTGTCTTTCAATTTGTCAATTCTCTTTGTCAAATCTGTAGCATCATATCCCTCAGGATTTTCCTGTGGCTTATCCATGTATCTTTCAGTGTACATAATTTCATAGAATTTCCAATTAGTTACAGGGCCTCCTGCAACAGCAGCTTTGAAAATACCAGGATGAGTCAGCATAAAATCTATTGTCATGAATCCACCGTAACTCCATCCAAATAATCCCATGTTATTGTAGTCAGTGTATTGTAAAGATTTCAAATAATCAATACCAGCCATCAAATCTTCCATTTGTTTTTCTCCCGCTCTTCTGAAAATCTGCTGTTCAAAAGCCTTTCCTCTGTTAGAGCTTCCTCTAGTATCGAGTGTAAATACAACATAGCCTCTCTCCGACATATATTGAAACCAATAATCTCCTGCGCCTCCATTCCACCCATTCAAAATCATTTGTGCATGAGGTCCGCCATACCAGTAAACCACCACAGGATAATTTTTAGTGCTATCAAAATTCACCGGCTTGAACAACCTACAGTACAAATCTGTTCCTTCATTATTTTTAATGGTAAAAATGCTCATCTCCCCCTGACCAAACTTCTCCAATGGATTGGTTGATTGCAAAAGCAATTTTGATTTTCCTTTTTTGACATCAACAACTTGAATCGTTCTGGGATTTTGTGGTGTACTGTAGTTATCAATCACAAATTTGCCGTCTTCACTGATAGTTGTGTTGTGAACAGCATTTCCTTCAGTGATCAATTTAGATTTACCATTTTTTATATTTACTGCATACAAATTTTTAGAAATCGGAGATACTTGAGTTGAAACGTAATAGATGTTTATTCCTTTCTCATCAAACCCTTTCACATCGATTACATCCCACTCTCCTTTTGTCAATTGTTTTACCAAAGTCCCATCTATATGATATAGATACAAATGATTCCATCCATCTCTCTTACTTTGCCAGATAAATTGATTGGGTTTGTTCTTTACAAATAGCATCGGCACTAGCGGCTCTGCATACTTGTCATCTTTTTCTTCGAAAAGTGTTTTTTCAAATTCACCACTAGCCGCATTGTATTGATTTACCCAAAAATGATTTTGCTCTCTATTTACAATAACAATATATACAAACTGATCATCTGGACTCCAGGCAATGTTTGTTAAGAACTGCTCCGCATGACCAGTAGTCTTTATCCAGATTGTTTTTTGTGACATCGCGTCATAGATACCCAAAGTAACATGATGACTTGAATCTCCTGCCATCGGATATCGAAGATTATTCACTTTGGCGGGGCGATCAGACCAATCAATAATTGGATAATTGCCTGTTACCGATTGATCCATTCTGTAAAAAGCGAGCAATTTGCCGTTGTTACTCCAATAGGTGCCTTTTGTAATTCCAAACTCACTTTGGTGAACAGTTGATGCATAAACGATATCATCGCTTCCATCTTCGGTAACTTTTTTTGCGTTGCCATTTTTTGCTACATATAAATTTTGGTTATCAACATAAGCAACAAAACCATCTTTGCTTTCCTCCACATTATCCTTTTCAGAGGTAGCTTTATCAATGATAATTTTATAACTATTGTCATTACTAAAAGAAATTTTTTGTCCTTTCACTGTTGTAACTAAATAGTCTTTGTAAAATTGGATAACAGGCATAGATACCAAAGTATCCATCGAAGCAGCTCTTAATTTCTGATTGAAACTATGAAGGGTTAAGTAGGGAGTTTCTTCTCTTGATGAGTAGTTGCCTTGCATCCAGGTGTCCACTCCGCTGAGCTTCTTCAAATAAACATAATTATCAGTGCCTCTGATAAACTGCAATTGTTTTAAATTCTCTGGTGCTAAAGAGGTTCTAGCATTTAACATTGCATCTTCAATGGTAAGCTGTTTTTTCTGGGCATGACCCTGATTTAAAATAGCAGCAAAACCAATAAATACGATTAACTTCTTCATTTTTGATTTTATGTTTTGATTTTTGACTTTTAAATTTTGAATTAATCAAAATTCTGTACAATAAATAAAAGTAAGGAAATATATTCATTGGATTCTTTTATCTGTGTATTCCATGATTTTGATAGAATTGTCCCTGATTACTGCTAACTTTTTTAACCCTTATAATTTTTTGCCTAATGCATCCAATTGCGGTATTTTTGCGGAGATGAACACACCCAAAAGATATCTGATAACATCGGCTCTGCCCTACGCAAATGGACCAAAACATATTGGTCATTTAGCAGGAGCCTATCTTCCTGCTGATATTTATGTAAGATACCTCAGGGCTCAGCAACGAGATGTGGTTTTTGTATGTGGTAGTGATGAACATGGCGCAGCAATCACTATCCAGGCAATGAAAGAAAACACTACGCCAAAAGCCATTGTAGATAAATATCATGCACTTCTTGAAAGCAATATGCATGACTTGGGCATCTCTTTTGATATTTATCACAGAACCTCCGCACCTATTCACCATGAAACTGCTCAGGAATTCTTTACTCAACTCAACAACAATGGCGATCTCGAAATCAAAGAATCAGAACAATATTTTGATGAAGCAGCCAATACCTTTTTAGCAGATAGATATATCATCGGGACTTGTCCGGTTTGTTCAAACGATAACGCCTATGGTGATCAATGTGAAAAATGCGGAACCTCTTTAAGTCCTGAACAACTGATCAATCCCAGAAGCACTTTGAGTGGGAATGCACCATCAAAAAAGAAAACGACGCATTGGTATTTACCATTGGATAAACATGAAGATTTTTTACGCCAATGGATAATTGAAGGGCACAAAGATGATTGGAAGTCGAACGTATTGGGACAATGTAAAAGTTGGATTGATGCAGGCTTACACCCCAGAGCAGTAACTAGAGATTTGGATTGGGGCGTAAAAGTTCCAACTAAAGATGGCGAAGGAAAAGTACTCTATGTTTGGTTTGATGCTCCTATCGGTTATATCAGCGCTACCAAACAATGGGCATTAAACAATAACAAAGACTGGAAACCTTATTGGGAAGATAAAGACACCAAGCTGGTTCATTTTATTGGAAAAGACAATATCGTATTCCATTGTATCATTTTTCCTGTGATGCTAAAACTGCATGGGAATATTTTACCTGAAAATGTTCCGAGCAACGAATTCATGAATCTCGAAGGAGATAAAATGAGCACTAGTCGTGGCTGGAGCATTGAGATGGATGAATACATCACCGACTTTGTAAAAAAAGAAAATGGTGGAGATATGATGGTGGATGCTTTAAGATATTATCTCACTGCAATTGCGCCTGAAACCAAAGACAGCGAGTTTACCTGGAAGGGATTTCAGGATGCATTAAACAGCGAGCTGGTTGCTGTTTTTGGCAATTTTGTAAATCGCACTTTTGTGTTGATGCATAAATTGTGTAATGGTAAAGTACCTCCAGTTAATGTTTCATTGTTTGATGACGCTGATTTGAAATTGATCAATGACATCAAGGAAACAAAAAATAGTGTTGAAAGCAATATCGAACAATATAAGTACCGCGATGCTTTATTTGAAGTGATTGATTTGGCAAGAAAAGCCAATAAATACATGCAAGACAAAGAGCCTTGGATTGTTGCAAAACAACTTAGTGAGAATGGATTGCCAACACCTGAGGCACAACAAAAAATAGACACCTGTTTACATAATTGTTTGCAGCTTACAGCCAATCTCGCCATTTTAATCAATCCTTTCCTTCCCTTTACAGCAAAAAAAATGTGCTACATGATGAAAGTGGTTGACAAAATGCTGAATTGGGAAAATTCAGGAAAGACGAATCTTTTAAGTGTAGGCTATACATTAAGAGCTCCTGAATTACTATTCAGAAAATTGGAAGACACTGAAGTAGCCGAACAAATTGAAAAATTAAAAAACAAAAGCAAGAAATTAATGGAAGCGAATAACAACCCATCTACAGAAGCATCAAAAGAAAAGGTAGAAGAGAAGAAATCGATTATTCAGTTTGAGGACTTTGCTAAAATAGATTTAAAAACCGGCACTATTACTGCTGCTGAAAAAGTGGAGAAAGCGGATAAACTCTTAAAGCTTGAGGTTGACCTAGGTTCTGAAACAAGAACGATTGTCAGCGGTATCGCATTACATCATAATCCTGAAAACATCGTTGGTCAAAAAGTCGTAGTAGTAACTAATCTGGCTCCAAGAAAAATGAGAGGAATAGAGAGTAATGGTATGATTTTAATGGCGGAAAATAAAGAAGGCAAATTGGTTTTTGTGAGCAGTGAGGTAAATAACGGCAGCAATGTGAGCTAATTGAATATGATTACAACTCCTCCATATTTAAAGAAAGGAAATACTATTGGCATTACGTGCCCCTCGGGTTATATGCCAAAAGCCAATGCGGATAAGTGCATCCAAACGCTACAGGAATGGGGTTATGATGTAATGGTTGGAAAAACATTAGACAGCAAATCAAAAAATTATTTCAGCGCATCTGATGAAGATAAAATAGCAGAACTACAGGCAATGCTGGACGATGTAAATATACATGCCATACTCTTTGGAAGAGGCGGATATGGGATGAGCAGAATTATTGATAAACTCAATTTCAAAAAATTCAAAAAAAATCCAAAATGGCTTCTTGGATTTAGCGATATTACTTTGCTGCATTCTCACTTGCATACGAATTGTAAAATTGCGAGTATACACAGCTCCATGGCTAGTGCATTCAATTTAAAAAACAACTCGCCGATTTGTATTGAATCAATCAAGAATTGTATAACTGGAAAAAAACCCAAGTACACTTCTGAATTTTACACTAAAAATAAAACAGGCAACGCCAAAGGAAAACTTGTAGGAGGAAACTTAGTTTTACTAACTACTGCAATTGGCACTTCTTCAGATGTTGACACCAAGAATAAAATTCTTTTCATTGAAGATATTGGAGAGTACTTATACAGTATCGACAGGATGATGTATCAATTAAAAAGAAGTGGCAAGCTCAAGAACCTCGCTGGTCTTATTGTAGGACAATTCACCGACATCAAAGATACCGATCGTCCATTTGGAAAGTCTCTTGAAGATTTAATTCTCGATGCAGTTAAAGAATATAAATATCCAGTTTGCTTTAATTTTCCGATAAGTCATGGTAAAGAAAATGTTGCTGTAAAAATTGGAGTGGACTATGAACTAAAAATAACAAAATCAAAAACGATTTTAAAAGAAGTTTAATTACTGTAGTAATTTGTTCATCACTTCCTTGTATTCATTTCTTTCAGTCAAGTCATTGTGCTTTCCGTTATTGATCAAAACAAACTGATCTTTGCTGTTCATAAATGGCTTTATTTTTTCAGCACATTTTAAAGGAATCGTTTCATCATCCGTACCATGAAAAACAGTAACAGGACAAGATGTTACTGATATGTACTCACCTGTTGGAATGCTATAATTCGACATCGCACTCATGGGATAGAAGGGAACCCTGCAAAAGAATAAATCAGGAATGCTGAAGTAAGGGGCTTCTAGTATTAAATATTTTACTTTTAAATTAGAAGCTAAACATGCTGCGATACCTGTTCCAAGTGACTTTCCATAAACAATAATATTACTGTCGGCAAAATGGCTATTCATATATCTCTTCACTTGAAATACGGCTTCATTTACATTTTTTTCAGTGAATACTCCTCTGCTTTTTCCAAAGCCCGGATAATCGGGCATCCATACTTCGTAATTTTGTTTTAAGAATTGTTCGGACTCTGGCGCATAATTCACAATGTTTCCTGTATTCCCATGCAGATAAAGAACTGCACCTTTTGAAATCGTATCATCAGCAGAAATCAATCTTACCATATTAATGGTGTCATCTTTGCTGATGGGAATATTAATTTCTTTGAAAGAGTGACTAAATTTAAAATTATAATCTGTAGGTAGAATTTTAGGGTGTAATAAAAATTTGTCTTGAGTGTAGTATAGAAAAATACCCGTCAGGCAGTATAAAATGATAAATAATTTAATGCCGAAAAATATCTTCTTTTTATTCATCCTCTTTTTTATTTTGAAAAGTTTTAATCCAGGCATCTACCCCACCTTGAAGATTAATCAGTTGATCATAACCAAACTTATCTGATAGTCTTTGAATAGCAATTTGGCTTCTGATTCCTTTTTGACAATAGACGATGACAACATCATCATTATTAAATTGCTCTTTGTTTTCAAAAATGCTACTTAGCGGTATGTTTACGCCTCCTATATTAAAATGCTGATGCTCGAAGGGCTCTCTTACATCAATAAGAACAAGCTGTTCTCCATGAATTATTTTTTGATGTAAATCTTTTGCAGTTATTGACTTCATCAATTAGTATTGTTCGTCTTCATTTTCCCAAACTCTTTGTAATTTAAGTTTACTTACAGGTGCAACTACAAGGGGGAATTTTTCTACAACTACATTGCTTTGTTCTAAACCAAAGCTTCTTTCTTCACTTACACTCAATTCTTTAAGCCAGAAATAAATGCGCATAACAAGATGTTCAAAAACCGGAAGTTCATTATCCTGACTTAAAAATTTCTCCATCACGATAAATTGAAAATCCCCAACCATATTATTTCTTTGTTGACTTTCATATCTGCTCATAATGTTCACTTCTCTGTTGGCAACCAAATCTTCCACTACTTTCTTAAACATCAGATTTAATCGTGGTTGAATACGGAATCCTAATTTAAATTCAACCCTAATGATATCGTTTGGTATGATATGTTCTACAGAATATTCAGAAGTGTAAGGATCGTCGAGCGTATGCACATGAACAAACCAATAAATATCTGCACGTTTAGGTTTACCGCGAAGAATACTGTAAATGATTTTATGCTCAATCTCTTTTGGATTGTTTGCACTGGTTAAATAAACAAGGTGGGTTGCATATTTAGGAACAGAGCTGTCATTGCTGAGCTCTTCAATCTTCGGAATATACTCTTCAACTCTTACAAATTCAATATATCTGTTTTTGATTTTTCTTGCTCTGAACCAAACATACATCACAATAAATAAACAACCGCCGATAATCAATGTAACAAATCCACCATGAGGAAACTTATCCAAATTTGCTATTAAAAAAGAGATTTCTATCCCTATATAGGTAATTAAATAAATCCAAATCAACCAAGGTGCTACTCTTTTTGAAACGAGATAATTAGAAAACAAAATCGTTGTTGCCAACATACAAAGTGTTATAGCCAAACCATAGGCAGCTTCCATTGCTCCTGATGATCTGAAATATAGAACGATGGTAATGCATCCTGCGAACAAAAGTGTGTTAATTCCTGGGATATACAATTGACCTTTTGCTTCTGTTGGATATTTGATTTTCATTTTTGGCCAAAGATTCAATCGGATAGCCTCACTGATAAGTGTAAACGACCCACTGATTAATGCTTGGCTTGCTATAATTGCTGCAGCAGTTGCTATAATAATTCCCCAAAGTAAAAACCAATCTGGCATTATCGAGTAAAATGGATTTTTCATGTTTACTCCATTTGTAAACACCATGCCTTTTTGATTTAATAAGAATGCGCCCTGTCCGAGATAATTCAAAATCAAACAGATTTTCACAAATATCCAGGAGATCCGGATATTGCCTCTTCCACAATGCCCCAAATCACTATAAAGTGCTTCAGCACCTGTTGTACATAAGAAAACAGCACCTAATATCCAAAATCCAGAAGGATAGATAGTTAGCAGTTTTATTGCGTAATAAGGATTGAAAGCTTTCAAAACAGAAAAGTCAGCGGAGATATTTGTAATTCCTAATAATGCAAGCATTAAAAACCAAACCGCCATCACAGGGCCAAACATTTTGCCTATTGATTTAGTACCGAATTGTTGCATAAAAAACAAAAGGGCAATAATCACCAACACGATTATGATAATTGTATTTTCCTGAATATCGCTAAATAGGGGGATATTTTTCAACCCTTCGATAGCTGATGTAATTGAAATGGGTGGAGTGATCATCCCGTCAGCTAAAAGAGCCGCCCCTCCGAGCATTGCTGGAATAACGAGCCATTTCTTTTGTCTTCTAACCAAAGTATATAATGAAAATATACCGCCCTCTCCTTTGTTATCAGCTTGCAAGGTCAACAACACATATTTTAGTGTAGTCTGTAACGTTAGTGTCCAGATGATGCAGGAAAGTCCACCTAATATAAGTATCTCTTCAATGGGTTTGCCATTTATAATTGCACTGAAAACGTAAAGAGGTGAAGTTCCAATGTCGCCGTAAATAATACCTAAAGCAATGAGCACTCCTGCTCCTGTAACCCTGTTAAAATGATGTTTGTCCACTTAAGCTATTTTTCGACTTGGTTGCTGATATTTAATTATTGTACAAATGTAAAAGTAAAATTGGTATGAATTGGAGAATTTTATTTGAATTCATTAAAAAAATAAGGCTGTCCAAATTGGACAGCCTTAAAACAAACAGAATCACAAAAACAAAATTTAATATAAGATTGAACTACTGAAAATTAATCGGGTTTTTTGCCATCCAAAAAAGTATTTATAGTACTGATTGAGGCTTGATTTTCTTCAGAAGGCTTTACTGTATAGTTACTATAAAAGGATTCAACGTCTGCAATTTGAATTTGCATTTCCATATTGCGGCGAAGGTATGCCGGAACAGTTTCAAACTCATTGTTTGGATCGGCAGTATTTACGTTGAACGATAAGTTACGTAATTTAGCTATCCTTTCCGCAGCCCGGCGCCTTAGCTCTTCTGTTTCGTCCTGCATCGCAGGCTCCTCAACAGAAGAATTCATGATAGGCTGAGTTTGTTGTACAACCGGTTCCTCCGCCGCTTTTGAGGAATCTTTAACAACCAAGTGCATTTCAATTACAGGTTCGTCTTCCTGCACTGTTATTTGCTCAGTTTGTTGATCTTCTATGGTATTGGATTCAGAGATTATTGGCGCTTCCTCTGCATAAATTTGCACAGGCTTTGCCAAGTAGCCCCCCGACGAAAGAGCACTATCTTCTTTTATATTATCTTGAGGTTGACTAAGTTCTTGGACTGAAGACTCTTCTTCCAGTATGAACGTTACTTTTTCTTCAACAGGTGCTAAATCTTCAAATACTAGATTTGTAGTTGGGATTTGATCAGCAGATGAAGAAATTTCAAAGAATTCAGGTTGCGTGCTTTCTTTTTGCAATTCGAATTTTATTGTTGGTTCTTCCTGACTAACAAAAGATAATGTAGGCATATTCGGAATTTCAGCTACAGGTGTTTCTGTTTTTTGATCAACTACTGGTGTTTCCAAATCAAATACAACCTTTGAGGGGATTATATTTTCTGTTTCGGCTTTAATTTCCAACTCAATTTCTTTTGTAATTGGTATTGAAAAAGAGGGTTCTTTTGGAATATCTAATTCAAAAACTACTTTGCCAGAATCCAAACTCTTTTCAATTTTTGATTCTTTTGAAAACGGATCTTTTTCTTTGAATCCTGTTGCTATCAGTGTAATTCCAATACTGCTACCCAAACTATTATCGTAGCCCATACCCAAAATCACATCCGTATCTTCTCCCGCCTGTAATAACAAATGGTTTTGTATAATCTCTACTTCATCCATGGTAAATTCATGTTCACCTTCTGCACTATTGATATTGATCAATATCCATTTAGCTCCTCTAATATCATTATCATTCAACAATGGCGATGTTAATGCACTTTCAATTGCTAACTGCGCTCTGTTTTCACCTTCTGCTGTAGAGCTTCCCAAAATTGCAACACCACCATCACTCATCACTGTGCAAACATCAGCAAAGTCAACATTAATTTGACCCGTGCTATTGATTACATCAGTTATACACTTTGCAGCAGTTGCTAAAACATTATCCGCTCTACCAAAAGCCTCCTTCATTTTTAAGTTTCCGAATTGATGACGAAGTTTATCGTTACTGATAACCAATAAAGTATCTACATGGTTCTTTAAAAAATCAATACCGGCTTCTGCCTGTGCAATTCTTTTTTTACCCTCATAGGCAAAAGGTGTTGTAACGATTCCAACTGTTAATATTCCCAATTCTTTACAAATCTGAGCAATAATTGGTGCACCTCCGGTTCCTGTTCCCCCGCCCATTCCGGCAGTTATGAATGCCATTTTGGTATTCACTTCTAAAATGCGTTTGATTTCTTCCAAACTTTCTTCAGTTGCCTGACGACCAATTGAAGGATTTGCACCTGCTCCTAAACCTTGTGTAAGATGTGGCCCTAATTGAATTTTATTAGGCACTTTACTTAAAGCGATAGCTTGAGCATCTGTGTTACAGATAATAAAATCAACACCTTCTATATTTTGAGAATACATATGGTTAACAGCATTACTGCCACCACCGCCAACACCAATTACTTTGATGATGGAAGATTGTTCTTTGGGTAAATCAAAATGTATCATTTTTTATTTATTATAGGTTAGTATATGGGTTATAGTTAGTTTTATCATTATAGTTTAACATCGTCTTCTTCTTTGAACATTTCAATGATATTGTCTTTGATTCCATTTAAAAACTTGGTCAGCTTTTCACGGCCACCAATAGGAACTCCAATGGGTTCAACCTCATCCATAGTATTTTCTTCAAGTTCCACTTTTTGCTGAGTCAAAGCTTCCGAATTGCTGTTAGTCAATTCCGACAATTGTTCAATCTCAGCTTTATCCATTTTTAAATAATTCGCAGACATTTGCTTCTCCTTATTCTCAAAATCATTATACCCTTTTAAAATCAATCCGATACATGTACTATACATTGGCATTGCGATATCTTCATTATAATCTCCTGCAAGATGTTCATTCGGAAAACCGATTCTAGCATTCAAACCAGTAAGATATTCTGTAAGCTGCAACAGGTGTTTTAGTTGCGAACCACCACCAGTTAAAATAATTCCACCATTTAACATTCTGTTATCTAATCCAACTTGCTTCAAATGGTAAGAAACGAAATCCATAATTTCACTCATTCTTGCTTGAATGATGTTTGCAAGATTCTTTACAGAGATTTCTTTAGGCGCCAATCCACGTAAGCCAGGAATGGTAATGTAAGTGTTTGCTTTTGCTTCGTCGCTCAATGCACTTCCAAACTGAACTTTCATTGCTTCAGCTTGTGTTTTCAATACGCCTAATCCTAATTTAATATCATTAGTAATATTCTCTCCACCAAAAGGAATAACTGCAGTGTATTTCAAAACCCCTTCATAAAATACAGCTAAGTCGGTTGTACCACCACCAATATCAACGATTGCAACACCTGCTTCCAAATCCTGATCACTCATAACAGCTGCTGCAGATGCTAGTGGCTGTAAAACTAAATCTTTTGTTACCAAGCCAGATTTTTGTACGCTTCTATTGATATTGCGGATTGCATTTTTATCGCCTGTGATGATGTGAAAGTTTGCACCCACTTTCACGCCACTGTATCCAATAGGGTTTGGAATATTTGGAAAATTATCTACAGTAAATTGTTGTGGAATCACATCAATGATTTGATCACCCAATGGAATGTAGGTCCTGTATTGATCAGCAACTAATCTGTCTATTTCTTCCTGAGAAATTTCATCTTCAGTATTTTGTCTTACAATATCTCCTCTAGTTTGCAAACTCTTAATATGATGACCAGCTATACCTACATATACTTCATTGATTTCCAACTCTGGGTTATTTTCATAACATCTTTCCAATGCAGTTTGAATTGCTTTTATGGTCTGATCAATATTCAGGACCATGCCATGCTGAACGCCATTACTATTGGCACGGCCAAATCCAAGAATTTCAAGCTTTCCAAATTCATTTTTTCTTCCTGCAATTGCTGCAATCTTTGTAGTGCCTATATCTAGGCCTACAATAATGGGTTGTTGTTGATTCATAGTTGTTTTTTGTGTGTTTGTTTGTACTGTTTGTTCTTTTGTTTCCATTTGAAAATCTTATTTATAATGTGATTATTTCTTTTTTTTCTTTATTGATTTATGCTTTGCTGTTGATTTCGATTTGGCTTGATTTTTAATTGTAGTTTTCTTTTCTTGTTTTTTTGGAACGACTTCCTTTTTTGAATTTGATTTTGTTATAGGCTTCACATCAGTATCTTTTTTTACAACAGGATTTATTTTTTTGACTGAATCCGACTTTAAACTCTGGGATGCAATTGTACTTTTTGTTTCCGGTAAAACCACTGAACTCTCTTCCAAATCATCTCTTTCAAAAGATTGAAAAATTAATGAATCACTAGTTGTATTAGATGCATTATCTTGAAGTATGGTTTGAGTGGTATCTCCTGCCATTCTTAAATTATATTCTGCCATAGCTTTCATCATTGCCATTGTTCTCAAAGAGTCTGCTACCACATCTTCCTTTCCTCTGATTGTGGCTACAATTTGATTTTCATAATCCAGTTTTATTTTACTGTATTTACTCCAGCCATATTGCGGCACTATTTTTTTGTAAAAAAGTTTAAACTTTTCAAACTTTTTTTCCATGTTTTTTTCATCGCCAAATAAAACAATCTGATCTCCCATTTTTGGAATCAATTCATATTGATTTTGTCCAATAATATATACCTGGTCAATCATTGCCATCAAAAAACTATCTCTTTGTATATACAAACTCATTTGCTTTATACCTCTTAATAAATTACTATCAGCTTTTGTCATTACTTTCAATGATGTGCTGAAATTGGTAAAAACTGGCAACCTTGCAGCATGTTTATTACTTAAAGGCAATCTGTTAATTAAGTCATCGATATAAAAAGAACTGCCATCATTAGAAAAAACTCTTGCTATTGGTTCTTTCTCTATAATCTCGGCTTTCAAAATGCAGTTTCTATCGAAGTACAAATCTGCCTTACTAATCCAAACCTCTTTTCTTAAATCTTTTTCAATTCTATTTAAATCAAATTCTCTTATTGGCTTTCCGTTTATTTTATTACCTACTATGTTTTTAATAATCTCCTGAACATCATTTTTATCTATAAAAAAATTATTACTCACGCCCATTATCCGTATAGAAATTCCAGTGCATTTTTTGGATTCTTTTACATAAATCGCACTCACCAATAAAGCTATTGTGCCTAACCCCAACAGTGTCCATACTGTAAGAGAAACAATTTTTTTAAATTTTGATTTATTAATTGGCTTCATTTTATTTTTAATTATCTAACAGGATGTCTTTTATCGGCAAAACCAATGTGTCTATATCTCCCGCTCCTGCCATAATCAAAAGTTCAACATCCTTCCGCTTTTTCTTTTCAATCATTTTATTAAGCAAATCATTTTTAGTACAACACTCTACAATAGCTTTCATTTTTTTTGCAAGCATTTCGCTTTCTACTCCTTCTATAGGCTTCTCCCTTGCTGGATATATAGGCAAAAGAAACACCTCGTCAGCTAAACTTAATGCTTTTGCAAAACCTTCGGCAAAATCTCTGGTTCTGCTGAACAGATGTGGTTGAAAAACCACTGTGCATTTTTTATTTTTATACAAATCTTTTGCACTTGTAATCAAAGCCGTTAGTTCCTGTGGATGATGTGCATAATCATCAATCATAATCATCGACTCATTTTTGATTACATATTCAAATCTTCTT
This sequence comes from Chitinophagaceae bacterium, assembly GCA_027484165.1. Classification (GTDB taxonomy): domain Bacteria; phylum Bacteroidota; class Bacteroidia; order Chitinophagales; family Chitinophagaceae; genus Ferruginibacter. The sequence continues at coordinate 22,522 of JAIXWH010000150.1, forward strand.
TTTACACCTTTAAAAGATGAAACTGCATTTTTAATCTTCTCTTCATCAATTCCAATTTCGTGAGCTACAACTATTGAAGCTACTGCATTTTCAATATTGTGTAACCCGCCCATATTCAGCTTAATATCCACAATCACATACCCTTTTATAACCATATCAAAAACATAAGTCCCTTCGCTGATTCTGATATTTTCTGCGTAACAATCTGCATTTTTATCATTCAAACTGTAAGTAATTGTTCTTACTTTACTGAACTTAACTTTTGTTTCAAGTCCTTTTTTACAAATCAACAAACCTTCATTTTTTATTTTTGCAGTGAACTCAACGAAAGCTTCTGCAAAATTTTCTTCTGTACCATAAATATCCAGATGGTCGGCATCTACAGCAGTAATAACTGCTATATCAGGCATTAATCTTAAAAAACTTCTGTCGTATTCATCTGCTTCAACCACACAAACATTGTTTTTATCGCTCCAAAAATTAGTCTGGTAATTTGAAGCGATGCCTCCGAGAAATGCATTACATCCATATTCACTATCTCTCAGCAAGTGAGCAATCATTGTGCTTGTAGTTGTTTTTCCATGTGTACCCGCAACACAAATATTAAAAGAACTATTAGTTATCAATCCCAACACCTCGCTTCTTTTCATGATTTTAAAACCATTCTCTTTATAAAAATTATACTCTGCATGATCATTTGGAATTGCAGGAGTATAAACAACTAAAATGGCTTCCTTATCAATCAAGTCAACATCGTCTTCATAATGAATAGCAATCCCTTCATTATTGAGCTGTTTAGTTAATTCGGTTTCAGTTTTATCAAAACCACTTACCTTAACTCCTCTATTATTGAAATACCTTGCTATTGCACTCATACCTATACCTCCAATTCCTAAAAAATAAACACTATAACCCTTACCTTCTCCATCTTGAAGTTTGTTTATGAAATCAACGATATGATTGTTATAACTCATTAATTCAAACATTTGAGAATTTCTGTTGCTACTATTTCATCAGCATTAAGCACGCTCAATTTTTTAATATTGACTTTCAGTTTTTCCTGAAGCTGAATATCATCAATTAAACTCTTTACTTTATTCATCAACTCACTCATAGCATTTTTATCTTCAACTATCAAAGCGGCTTCTTTTTCAACCAGCTTCATTGCATTAGCTTTTTGATGATCTTCTGCGGCATGCGGAAAAGGAACAAAGATGACCGGCTTGGCCACTATACACAATTCCGATATCGCCATAGCACCACTTCTGCTGATTACCAAATCTGCGGCAGCATATGCATTTTCCATTTGAGCAATAAAATCACTTACAAAAACATTACTCATTCCCTCACAACTCTTTTTTGCTCTTTCAAAAAACGGCTTGCCTGTTTGCCAGATGAGTTGTAAGTCATGCTTTACAAAAAAATCAACGTGGTTTTCAATAACTTCATTGATACTCTTGGCTCCTAAACTTCCTCCGACAACCAAAACAATTTTTTTATCTGCGAACAAATTAAATTGAGCAATAGCTTCACTTCGATTAACAGACATTTGAGCAATTGCATTTCTTACCGGATTACCACTTACTGTAGTTTTTTTCTTATCAAAAAACATTTCCATTCCATCTGTTGCAGTAAATATTTTAACTGCCTTTTTCCCAAGCATGATATTGCTTTTTCCTGCAAAAGAATTGGCTTCATGAATAAATGTGGGTATCCCTTTGGACTGAGCATATCTCAATACCGGAAAGCTGGAATAACCGCCAACACCAATTACTGCATCGGGTTTAAATTTTTTAAGTATCGAAGCAACCTGAAAAAAACTTTGAATAAGTTTTATTGGTAGTCCGATATTTTTTATCAAAGAGCTTCTGTTAAACCCTGCAATGGTCAACCCCTCTATTTTGTACCCAGCCAAAGGGACCTTTTCCATTTCCATTTTCCCTTTAGCACCAACAAATAAAAATTCTGAATCTGGCGCAGCTTTTTTAATTGCATTGGCTATTGCAATCGCAGGAAAAATATGTCCCCCGGTTCCACCTCCTGCTATTATAATGCGTTTGCCTTTCATTTTCAGTTATATTGCTTCAACTACAGCATCTTTATTCTCATCTACTGATGCTTGTTCCTCAATTTTTTTCAATTGTGAACCTTCTTGTTGTTCTACATTTCTTGCTACACTTAAAATAATTCCTATTGAAAAACAAGTAAAGAAAAAACTACTGCCGCCCATACTTATCAATGGCAATGTAACTCCTGTATTGGGAAACAAGGTTACATTCACTCCCATATTGGTTATAGCCTGAATCACCAGAGTAAAGCTCAGTGCCAATGCAAGGAAAGCACCAAAAGCGAAAGGACACTTTCTGTAAATTCTGATACATCTAAATAAGAAAATCAAGTAGATGAACAAAATAAATGCGGCTCCTATTAATCCATACTCTTCAATTATCAGAGCATAGATAAAGTCACTGTAACAATGTGGTAAAAAATTTCTTTGTACACTATTACCTGGGCCTAATCCTAAAATTCCTCCATTAGCTATTGCTATTTTAGCCTGATTTATCTGATAAGTCTTTTCGCTATCATCATCTTTAGTACTGTATAAAAATGTTTGAATTCTGCTTATCCATGTTGGCACTCTTCCAGAAGCAAGAAACTCTGGTAGTTTTTTAGACTTGTTAGTGGTTTTATCAAAGTTTGATATTGCAATACTTATTAAAAAGATTAAGGGTAACATTGCTACTCCTACAGTCATCAAAATATGTTTGATACTGACTCTTCCAATAAACATCAATAACATACTGGTTCCAAAAATCAATATTGCTGTGGATAGGTTTGCAGGAGCAATCAATCCGCAAATCAAAATAACAGGAATAATTATAGGCAGAAATCCTCTGAAGAAATCTTTGATTACTAGTTGCTTTCTGCTTAGCATTCTGCTCATATACATAAACAATGCAAGCTTAGCTAGATCTGATGTCTGAAATGTCATGTTAATAACTGGTAGTTTAATCCATCTGCTACCTGCATTTAATTCAACACCAAAAAAGAGAGTGTAAATCAATAAGGGTATCGACAACAAGAAGATATAGAGTGCTAGTTTAGAGAAAAAAGTATAATTAATTCTATGTGCAAAATAAATTACTAATAGTCCAACAACAATTAAACCCAACTGTTTAAACAAATAACTTTCTGTAGTTCTACTCATTCTGTAAGCAAGTGAGCCCGTACTGCTGTATACTAATAACAAACTTGCAAGAGTCAAGATTAAAACTATTGCCCAAATTACTTTATCTCCTTTGGTTTTACTAACAATATCATTGGGCATATTGCCAATATTTTTGAAAGGACTAGCTATTGCCATATCCTTATCATCAGAAATAACAAAGAAATTTTTTATTTTATTTAAAATTGACATAAATTTTAATTCATCCTTTTATTATAAATCTCTAACTGCTTCTTTAAATTGATTGCCTCTGTCTTCGTAATTTTTAAACAAATCAAAACTTGCACATGCAGGGCTCAATAATACCACTTCACCTTTATTTGCAAAATGAAAGGAAGATTCAACTGCTTCTTTTGCACTAACTGTATCAACAATTAAAGGAACGATATCAGAAAAAGCTTCATGTATTTTTTGATTATCAGTTCCCATACAGATAATCACTTTGACTTTTTCTGAAATAAGTTCTTTCAAAAGATCATAATCATTTCCTTTATCTACACCGCCCATAATCAAGATCACCGGCTTCGTCATGCTTTCTAGTGCATACCAGGTGCTGTTTACATTTGTAGCTTTACTATCGTTGATAAATTCAACTCCTTTTATGGTTGCAACTTTTTCCATTCTGTGCTCCAAGCTTTCAAAAGTTTGCAAAGCTTCTCTGATTTTTTCTTTGCGGATATCCATTGCTGTTGCCGCCATGCTTGCTGCCATACTGTTATACTGATTGTGTTTTCCTTTAATGGCAAAGTCTTCAACACTCATTTGCATCTCTTCGCTTTTCCATTTAAGATACATTTTTGCATTAGTTAAGTACGCGCCTTGTGACAATTCTTTACTCATAGTTATAGGGGCTTGGGTTGATTTTATGGGATAGTGATTTAAATATTTACTTGTAGTTTCATCGTCCAGATTATATATAAATACATCTTCTTCTTTTTGATTTTCAGTTATTCTGAATTTGCTTGAAATGTAATTTTCAAACTTGTAATCGTATCTGTCCAAATGGTCTTCTGTAATGTTTGTCAGCACGGCAACTTTAGGACGAAATGATTTTATGTCATCAAGCTGAAAAGAACTTATTTCTGCAACATAGATTGACTTTGGATCTTGTGCTACCTGACGCGCAAAAGAAAAACCAATGTTTCCAACCATTGCACAATCTTTTTGGGCATGTTTGAAAATATGGTAAGTCAAAGCCGTTGTTGTTGTTTTACCATTGCTTCCTGTTATTGCAACTACTTCACTGTTTCCTATAAATCGAAACGCAAATTCAATTTCACTGATTACTGAAATATTTTTTGCTCTGATTTTTTTTACAATAGAAGTCTTTTCAGGTATGCCCGGACTCTTCACCACTTCATCTGCTTCTAAAATTCTGTTTTCATCATGAGAACCTTGTTCAAAGGAGATTTCATTTTGCTTTAATTCTTCGATGAAATGATTTGGGATTACGCCTGCGTCACTTACAAAAACATCATAGCCCTTTTGTTTTGCCAGAAGTGCAGCACCAACGCCACTTTCTCCCGCTCCCAGTATGATTAATTTTTGTTTCATTTACACTTCTTTAAAAAATACACTAAAAAACTATTTGGCTGTCAGATCCATTTTAGCCTACTGAGACGTCAACAGATAATTCTCCGAATTAATCTCAGTAGGATTAAAATGGTTCTTCAATGGTATTGACATTTACAGGACAGCCTTTAAATGTTTTTTTGGTTTAGGACATTTCTTTTTTCTTTTACAGCTTTGAACTTCACAACTAACAATTCAATTGTGAAACTCAATGATGTTGAAGAAAAAAAGGTTCTTCAAAAGCATCGAATTTAATGGGTAGTGTATTTTCGAAGGGTAGCTAGATCGCAATTCTTAAAAAACAAAAACAATTCATAATCCAATATTCTATCTGAGTTTCAAAGTAACAATCGCAAATGCAACACTAAGGATAGTTACAATCCAGAATCGCACCGCAATTTTACTTTCATGAAAACCTTTCTTTTGAAAATGGTGATGCAAAGGACTCATTAAAAAGACTCGCTTGCCTTCGCCATATTTCTTTTTAGTGTATTTGAAGTAGCTCACCTGAATCATTACACTCAGATTTTCCACTAAAAACACCAGACAAAATATAGGGATTAATAATTCTTTTCTAACGATGATGGCTAAAGCCGCAATGATACCTCCCAATGCCAAGCTTCCAGTATCGCCCATAAACATTTGAGCTGGATAGGAATTGTACCATAAAAATCCAACACAAGCTCCAACAAATGCAGCAATAAAAATAGACAGCTCGCCGAGATTAGGAATGTACATGATATTCAAGTACTCTGCAAACTTAATGTTACCACTAACATAGGCGAATATGCCCAAACAAATTCCGATTATGGCACTTACTCCTGTTGCTAATCCATCTAATCCATCAGTGATATTTGCACCATTTGAAACAGCAGTTACTATAAAAATAACAATCAAGATATAAACGATATACGCATAATTTTCAAGATCTTTTGGCAATAGTTTTGCGTAATTGAATTCATGGCTTTTTACAAATGGAATTGTAGTAATAATTGTTTTTGCATCGGTGAATACTCTCTTTTGACCATCTACATTTAGAGTATCATACTTTATTTTCACACCTTTAGTATTATAAACTGCTGAGGGATTAGTGGACAGCACTTCTCTCTTTACCACTACATTGGGATTAAAATACAATGTAGCTCCAACTATAATTCCAAGCATAACCTGACCGAATATTTTAAACTTGCCTGCAAGCCCATCAGCATTCGTCTTTTTAAAATCGATGCCTTTTTCTTTAGCGATTTTCTTTGCTTTTATTTTCAAATAATCATCAATGAAACCAATAGCGCCTAGCCAAACTGTACACAAAAGCATTAATCTTATATATACCTTGTCTAGATTTGCAAGTAATAAAGTTGGAATTAAAATTGCAAGGATAATGATGATTCCTCCCATTGTTGGAGTACCGTGTTTTTTCTCCTCTCCTGCCAATCCCAAATCTCTAACGGTTTCACCTAATTGTTTTTTCTGTAATAATTTGATCAATCTCTTTCCAAAAATGGTAGTAATGATCAATGACAATATCAACGCCAATAAAACCCTGAAAGTAATGAATTGAAAAAGTCCACCACCCGGGAATCGGTAATGTTCTTTAGCAAACCATTGAAAGAGGTGATAAATCATTGTTTATTTTATTACTGTTGTTATTATTTTTCTAAAAGCTCAAACATTTCATTTAAAACATCCTTGTCATCAAAATCATACTTTATCCCATTTATCTCTTGGTATTTCTCATGCCCTTTACCTGCAACCAGAATGATGTCTTCTTTGTCAGCCAAACTGACTGCTGTTTTAATCGCCTCTTTTCTGTCTGCTATGGTGATACATTTCTTTCTTGACACCACATTTACACCGGCTTCCATTTGTTTTAAAATTTCCAATGGATCTTCAAATCTTGGATTATCTGAGGTCAATATCACCTTATCGCTATGCTGACAAGCAACTTCCGCCATGATTGGTCTTTTTGCATTGTCTCTGTTGCCTCCACAACCAACCACTGTGATAATTTTTTGATCTCCTTGTCTTAAATTTTTAATAGTAACCAATACATTCAATAAGGCATCTGGCGTATGTGCATAATCAACAATGCCAACAACATTTTCATTTTCACTGATGATATAATCAAATCGTCCTTCCGCTCCTGTTATGTTACTCATGATTTGCAACACCTTATTTTTATCTTCACCCAAACATATAGCCACTGCAAAAACAGCAAGTAAGTTATAGGCGTTAAACTCTCCGATCAATTTGAAATAAACTTCCAGATCATTTACGGTCATATGCAAACCGGTCAATCCATTTTCAAGAATTTTTCCTTTGAAGTCTGCTAATGTTTTTAAACTATAGAGGTATTTTTTTGCAGCAGTATTTTGTAGCATCACCAAACCTCTCTTGTCATCTGCATTGCTTATAGCAATAGTTTTTTTAGACAACCCATCAAACCAGGATTTTTTTACTCTGATATACTCTTCAAAAGTTTTATGATAATCTAAATGATCATGAGAAATGTTGCTGAAAACAGCCGCAGCAAATTCAATTCCTGCAATTCTTTGCTGATCAATAGCATGACTGCTGCATTCCATGAATACATAATCGCATTCTTCCGTTTGCATTTTTGCTAATAAACTGTTTAAACTTATTGCATCAGGTGTAGTGTGAGTTGATGGAATGATTTCATCTCCGATTTGATTCTGCACAGTACTAATTAATCCGCACTTATAACCTAAAAGAGTGTACAATTTAAAAAGTAAAGTAGCGATAGTTGTTTTGCCATTGGTGCCAGTAACACCTACCACTTTCATTTTTGTTGATGGTTCGCCATAAAAATGATGACTCATCAACCCTGCAGCAAGTGAGGTATTGATAACACTTACATAAGTAATGCCAGCAACAATATTTTGTGGAATTTTTTCACACACAACAGCAACAGCGCCCATCTCAATAGCCTTATCTATATAATCATGTCCATCAATTGAATTGCCTTTAATTGCAATGAAACAACTTCCGGGGGTAGCTTTTCTTGAATCTATTTGGAGACTCTTTATTGTTAAGGATGTATTTCCTATTACAGACTGGATGTTTACTTTATATAATATATCCTTTAACATTTACAAAAGCTCAATTGAGCATTAAAATTATTTTTTGTCCTTTACTAAAATTTGTTCCTGCTGGTAAACTTTGTGATACTACTTTACCTCTTCCGGTTACAACTGCAACCAATCCCTTGTTTTCCAATAAATACAAAGCATCTTTTAATCCCATACCTTTTAACTCTGGAATTACCGACTGCATGATTAACGAGTCTGATGGAGCAATCAAATGTGCATTTTTATTTTTAACACTAGCTGTTCTCCAAACACCTGATGATAATGAATCTTGAAATGAAATATTAGTTCCTGAAAAAATAGTTTGTAAATCTGTCTTCATTCCAAAATAATTATAAACAGAAGAATCAAGTGGAAGGGGTTTGTTTTTCGACTTCGTTAAAAATCTTCTGTAGATATGATCGCTTATTTTTTTAAATACCGTACCAGCAACATCAGCACCATAATATTTTTTTGATTTATTGTTGTTTTGAATTACAACAGCCATTGAGTAAACGGGCTTATCTGAAGGAAAATAACCTATAAATGATGATTGATAGATTTTGTTGCCTTTATTATAACCGTTGTTATTAAGTGCCGATACTGCTGTGCCTGTTTTTCCTGAAATAGTATAAGCACTATCAAATAATACCCGGTGACCTGTACCATGTGCACTATCTACAACTGCACTAAGGCATTCTTTTGCTTGGGCAATTGTTTCGAGGCTGCATATTTTATCAACCAAAACCTCAGGATAAAACTTTTTCACTTCTATTCCTAATTCTTTTACTGAATTAACCAAATACGGCTTCATCATTTTGCCATTATTAGCCACTGCATTATAAAGCATCAGCATATGCAATGGGGTAACTAGTTCTTCATAACCATGAGCCATAAACGGAATGGTTGTCTTTCCCCAACTTTTACCGTTTGGATTTTTAATGGTGGGTTTGCCTGAGGTGGCAACAACATCTATCCCTGTCATCTTATTTAATCTGAAACGATCCAAATGACTCCACCATTTCATTGGATCATTTTGATAATAATCATTAGCTAATTTTGCAAATGCAACATTGCTACTTCTCGTAAAGGCATCCTTAACGGTTATAGTCCCAGTTCCTAAATGAGAATCTTTTATCCTCAAACCATAAAAATATTTCACTCCTCCTTCGCAATCTACCGGAGTATTGATAGTAACATACTTATCTTCTAGTAAACTTAACAATGTCACGAGCTTAAAAATTGAGCCAGGCTCTGTAGCTTTTGCAATTCCGTAATTCAAATCCTCTGTAAAGGGCTCATCTTCTGCATCTGTTTTTTTACCTAAGTTTGCAATTGCTTTTATTTTTCCTGTTGCAGTTTCCATCACAATTACAGTTCCATGCTGAGAGTTATTACCCACCAACATATTCATCAATTCCGTTTCTGCAACATCCTGCATGTAAGTATCCAAAGTAGTAACAATGTCTTTGCCATTAATTGGGTCAACTTCTGCCCCTTCAACTGGCATGTAAGTTCCCGCAGTATATCTCATCAAACGTTGGCCTGAAGTACCACGAAGCAAGCTGTCGTAAGTTTTTTCAAGACCAACGTTTTTTGAAGAATCCTTTCGGGAAAGTCCAATAGTTCTATTGGCTAATAATACATAGGGATTAATTCTTTTATCACGAAGATCATATATAAAACCACTTTTGTTCCTTCCTAATCTCACTAAAGGGAACATGCGTAACTCTCTGAGCTCCTCAAATGAAATTTTTCTCTTCAACAAATAATAACGCTCTACATTTTTGTAGGCTAATTCAAGCTGACTCTTGTAATCTTCCTTTGTTTTATCCTGAAACAAGTTTGATAAACATAAACTCAAAGAATCTACATTGTCTTTAAATCTGAATCCACCCTTTTCTCTCAATCCATCTGCACCAAAATCGACATAGATATCATAAATAGGAACTGATGTGCTTAAAATATTTCCATCTTCACTATAGATGGTACCTCTCTCCGCATTGATAGGTATATATTTCAAATGAAGACTATCGCCTAAAGTTTTCCAGTGCTTGCCTTCAAGTTGCTGGATATAGAAAGCCTTTCCCAAAACAATTAATCCGAGGAATATTGTGCCAAGGAAGCACAAATAAACTCTCCATAATATGTCTTTTTTTATTTCCAAAACGCTGGATTTACTTTTTTATTAATTTTTTATCGAATCTTCTGCTACAATAATCATTGGTGGCTCTTTTAATTCTTTTAACCCCAATGGCTCAACAGCTCTTACAATCTCACTTGGTTTACTTCTGAATATTACTTCACTCTTTATTGTCTTGTATTCAAACTCAAGTTCTTTTACATTTTTTTCTATCGTTGTTGTTTTCATCACCAACTTATCTGAATAATGACCATTAAAAATGTAAGCGATTGCCAATAAGGATAAAAAGAGAATGAAAGGGATATTACCAACTATCGACTGATAGTTAAACAACACTTTCTTTTCTGTATTATTCTTAACTTTTTCCAATTTTATTTTTTTATTTCTTTTCTGCTACTCTCAATTTTGCACTTCGTGACCTTGAGTTTCTTTTTAATTCTTCATCACTTGCCATAATTGGCTTTTTCGAAACTACTACTAACGGGCTCTCAGGTCTTGTTCCAAAAACATCATCCACCTCCACTTCTTCCATTGATCCCGTTTTAAAAAAATTCTTTACTATTCTGTCTTCAAGAGAATGGAAAGTTATTACTGCTGTCCTTCCTCCTGGTTTTAATATCTCTGTTGTTTGTTCAAGCATTTCTTTTAGTGCTTCAATCTCATCGTTCACTTCTATTCTTAACGCCTGAAATACTTTTGCAAAGTATTTATTGGGATTCCCTTTTACTATTTGATTGATCGATTGCTTAAACTGACTGATTGTTTTGATGGGCGAAACATTTCTGTTTGCAACAATTGTTTTAGCCAAAGTTTTCGCATTCGACACTTCACCATACTTTTCAAAAATCAATTGCATCTGTTTCTCACTGTAGGTTTCAAGAATATGAGCTGCTGTCAATGTTTGTCTATGATCCATTCTCATATCCAAATCAGCATCAAATCTTATCGAAAACCCTCTTTCTGCTTCGTCGAACTGATGACTAGAAACTCCTAAATCAGCTAAGATGCCATCAACATGAGTGATTTTATTTACTCTTAAAAACTTTTTCAGATGTCTGAAATTTTGTTGAATAAAATGAATACGCTCATCATTGGGAACATTTCTCATTGCATCTGAGTCCTGATCAAAAACATATAGTTTACCGTTAGTACCTAAATGTTTAAGAATTTCTTTACTATGTCCGCCTCCACCAAAAGTGCAGTCTACATATACGCCATCAGGCGAAATTTTCAATGCTTCTATACATTCATGAAGCATGACAGGAATATGATAATCATTTGTCGATTCCGCTGAAGAAATGGTGTCAATTACTTTGTTTTGTTTTGACATCATAATCAATTGTTCGACTTATCATTTTTCTTATTCATGACTTCATTTGCCAAATTGCTAAATGTCTCTGGTGACATTGAGTCAAAGAACTGTTGGTATTTTATTTTATCCCAGATTTCTATTTTATTCAAGGCCGACACCAATACAATATCCTTTCCAATCCCTGCATATTCCATTAAATTTTTGGGTAACAACAATCGACCGGCGCTGTCAAATTCAATTTGTGTGGCACCATTTAAAAAGTAACGTCTAAACTCTCTAACTTTAGGATCGAAATCGTTAAGTTGGCTGATCTCATTAAAAAGAGGTTCCCAACTTTGGATGGGGTATAGGGTGAGGCATTTTTCAAAACCCCTGTTTAATATAAAAGATGCACCTTCAGCCTCAGGGAGTTGTTTTTTAAACCCTGATGGTAAAAGGAAACGTCCTTTTGTATCAACCGTAGATTCATATTCGCCTATGAAACTGATCATTTTGGGATTTTGAGTTAATTGTTACTAATAATCGACACAAATTAACACAAATTCCCACTTTCTAACATCATTTATATAAAAGATTTTTATCCACAATGAGTAAAACCCCGTAATAACGTAGGTTTTTCACTCAAAAATCGATGTTTTTCAACTCTCTAATGTGAACAAATGTGAATAAATGTGGATAAGTGAAATCTAGCCTAGTAATGGCAGTGTGATAACAAACGTGGAACCCTTTCCCAGTGCGCTTTCGGCCTTTATTTTACCTCTCTGGGCTTCTACCATGGTTTTGACATAGCCTAAGCCCAAACCAAAGCCTTTTACATTATGAATATTTCCAGTATGAGCGCGATAGAACTTTTCAAATATTCTGCCGAGTGTTTCTTTGTTCATTCCAATGCCATTGTCTTTTATGCTTATGATCAGTTCCTTCCCTCTGTTTTCTGTAGTTACTTTGATCACCAAACCCTCTGGATTTGAGTACTTGATAGCATTATCTAATAAATTTCCGATGAGATTCACAAAATGGACTTCATCAGCCATAACAGCATCATTTGCTGCAAAGTATTCTTCAATTATTTGACCTTGTTTTTCCTCTAACTGCAGCTTGATATTATCAATCGATTTTTTTATTAAATCGTGTGCAGATGATTCTTTGATATTTAATTCAATTTCTTTCTTATCCAACAATGATGCCTGAAGAATCACTTCCACCTGCTTATTCATTCTAATGTTTTCTTCCTTGATGATATTGGTGAAATAGGCTGATTTTTCTCGATCTCCAATTACTTTTTCATTTCTCAAAGCATCTACTGCCAATGAGATGGTAGCAATCGGTGTTTTAAACTCATGTGTCATGTTATTGATGAAATCTGATTTGATTTCACTCAACTTTTTTTGTCTGATTAAGGTTCTGATGGTAAGAAAAAATGCGGTAATAATGATTAATGTAAAAAGTGCTGTTCCAATGATGTACCAGAATATTTCTTTATAAATAATTTGTTCCTGATTAGGCACTATGATAACTAGAAACTCTTCCTTGGTTAAATTCTCGTAATCAGATCCTGGCGTGGATTCGAGAGGAATTACGAAGTTGGTATTATGTGTAGAATCCAGAAAATACTTCATGAAATTATCACTCTGTATCTGATTGCCATTAATACTGTTATCGGAAACTGCAAACTCAAAATAAATACCTTCCAAAAAATGTTTGTTCATTGATTTCCTGATGATTGCATTGATTTCATCTTTTGAATATCTTTCAATCACAGACGGCCTTAGAACTTTCATCTTTAAATGATTATCATTGAATAAATTTTTATTTGGCTTGTTCAACGATAATAGTCGGTTGTAATCTTCCATCAAACTTTCTGCAGCTTCTGTAGAGGCAACAAAAATATTTTCACGTAATTGCTTTTGTTTAGTCTCAATTGCAGTAGAAAGCCATAATGCCTGAAAATAAATTAACCCCAATAGAGAGAGAGAGATGAGCACTGCTATGACAGGAAAAATTCTCTTCATTCAAGATTCGTTTTTCTTTTAGTATTACAAATGTAAACAACAAAAACCATTGCCTGATATCTGATTTATTAAAGAACGAATATTTAACTTTTCTAAATAATAAAAAAGATCGCTCAATTGAAATCTATCAATTTATGAGTATTTTAGAATATGAATTCACTTCAATCCAACAGCTTTTTGATTGCAGACCCCTTCTTAAAAGACAAGAGTTTCGTTCGGTCTGTAGTTTATTTGTGTTTACATAATCAGGAAGGTAGTTTTGGATTCACTATCAATAAAAAAGCTGATTACTTTTTGGAAGATTTAATGGCAGACTTCGACTCTTTAAGCATACCTGTTTATGCTGGCGGACCCGTAGGAACTGATACCATTCATTTTTTACACCAGTTACCTCATCTTATACCCGACAGTCAAAAGATGAATGATAATCTTTTCTGGGGCGGTGATTTTGATTGTGTGAAAGAATTGATCACAGCAAAAAAAATAGACTTATCGAAAATAAAATTCTTTATAGGTTATAGCGGATGGTCGGCCGGACAATTAGCTAATGAAATAGAAGAAAAAAGTTGGTTAACTTCGTATGCCGATAATGATATCATCTTTAATTCTGCTGATGAAAATATTTGGAAAAAAAGTATAAAATTACTCGGACCGGAATTCATTGAATTGATTAACTATCCAATAGATCCCGAATTAAATTAACCAATTAAATTATTCTTTTGCTGTTTCAAATCATTAAGATACCAGCCAGATTTGCCTTGCGAATTTTTTGCAGAAAGATTATTGTAAACAATAAAAATATTTTAGCACAAGAAGGCCCCTTGCTTATCGCATCCAATCACCCTAATTCTTTTTTAGATGCCATTATCCTTGCTTGTTTGTTTAAAAAACCTATATACTCATTAGCAAGAGGAGATTCATTCAAAAACAAATGGATTACCAAAATTTTATTGGGACTAAATATTCTTCCAGTTTACAGATTGAGTGAAGGTGCAGAAAACTTAAACAGCAATTATGACACCTTTTCAAAATGCAGAGAAATCTTTAAAAAGAAAGGTATTGTTTTAATTTTCAGCGAAGGGCTTTGTATTAACGAATGGAAATTACGTCCACTCAAAAAAGGCACAGCCCGCTTGGCTTTCAGCAGCTGGGAAGAAGGAATCGACTTGACCATTTTGCCAGCAGGAATCAACTATCATTCTTTTACCTCATTTGGAAAAAATGTTCACATCAATTTTGGCGAACCCTTTTACTGGAAGGACTTTGACAATAAAAAAATCGATGGTGCCGTAGTAAATGAATTCAATCAAAAACTAAAAAGCGATTTGATTAAACTAGTAGATCATTTTGAAAAAGACGACATGGATTCGTTGAAAAATAAATATAGTGTTCAACACGCTTCACTAAAAAAAGCAATCCTCTATTTCCCATTCATTTTAGGAAAGTGGCTGCATGCTCCTTTATATGTTCCCATTCAAAAATGGAGTTGGAAAACGGTTGGCAAGCATGATCATTATGATTCTGTATTAGTAGGTTTATTATTTTTACTCTACCCAATTTATTTATCCTTAATTGCTTTATTGATTTATCTTTTTGTCGGCAATGTCTTTTGGATGATTCCATTTGCATTATTGCCTTTTCTCGCGTGGAGTTTTGTGCAGCTCAAAAAAGATTTTTAAGTTTAAAAAAATGAAACCGGATAAAGAAACTCAAGAAAAATGGCTACATGATCCCAAAAACTGGAAATGGAATTTCTTTTATTACAATAAAGAAGACCGAAGAATTTTTCCTCCAAAGAAAAATCCAGCCTTGGGCTGGACTGTAAATTTTGCTAACAAAAATTCTTTGCTGGTTTTTTTATTATGGATAGCTATTACAATTGCTTTGATTAAACTGATTCGAATAGCTTAATCAACATAAAATCGAAATTTATTTTAATTATCCTTGCAAATGAAAAAATCCCGCAACAGCGGGATTTTTTGAAGAATTTATTTTAAAATTATTTTTGAATTGCTCCTTCAACCAATACAGTTGCTTGATTATTTAATACTTCAACAAAGCCACTTTGTATGGTGTACAATGAACTAGCATTTTTATCTTTAAGTATTTTTAGGGTTCCCGATTTTAATGCGCTTACCAGTGGAGCATGCTTGTCTAATACTTCAAACAAACCGTTTATACCTGGTAACTGTACCCCATAAACGTCGCCACTGAAAATTTTTTGTTCGGGTGTGAGTATTTCTAATTTCATAATCAATTTGGTGATTTGAAGATTTGGACATTTGAAGAATAAATAACTATTCAACTAATGAACCAATCAACCTTTAAACAAAATTAAGCCTTCGCAGCAGCCATTAACTTCTTACCTTTTTCAATCGCATCTTCCAAAGTACCTACAAGGTTAAACGCTGCTTCAGGATACTCATCCACTTCTCCGTCCATGATAGCATTGAAACCACGAATGGTATCTTCAATTGGAACCAACACTCCTTTTAATCCGGTAAATTGTTCAGCCACAAAGAAAGGCTGACTCAAGAAACGCTGAACTTTACGCGCTCTTGATACTACCAATTTATCTTCATCACTCAATTCATCCAAACCAAGGATAGCGATGATATCTTGAAGCTCTTTATAGCGTTGTAAAATCAACTTCACTCTGTTTGCAGTATTGTAATGTTCTTCACCTACGATTTGAGGAGTCAAGATTCTTGAAGTAGAATCCAATGGATCCACCGCTGGATAAATACCCAAATCGGCAATCTTACGACTCAATACCGTTGTAGCATCCAAGTGAGCGAAAGTAGTTGCAGGAGCTGGGTCAGTCAAATCATCCGCAGGTACATAAACCGCCTGAACCGAAGTGATTGAACCATTTTTAGTTGAGGTAATACGCTCTTGCATTAATCCCATCTCTGTTGCCAAAGTTGGCTGATATCCCACCGCACTAGGCATACGACCTAACAAAGCCGATACCTCAGAACCTGCCTGAGTGAAACGGAAGATATTATCTACGAAGAATAAGATATCTTTTCCTTGTCCGTCGCCTTCACCATCACGGAAATATTCTGCTAAAGTTAAGCCGCTCAAAGCCACACGAGCACGAGCTCCTGGTGGTTCATTCATCTGTCCGAATACGAATGTAGCTTTTGACTCTTTTAATCCTTCCATGTTAACCGAACTCAAATCCCATCCACCTTCTTCCATACTATGTTTGAAAGCATCGCCGTAGTTCATGATACCCGCTTCGATCATCTCTCTCATCAAATCATTTCCTTCACGAGTTCTTTCACCCACACCTGCAAACACGGATAAACCACTATATGCTTTTGCGATATTGTTAATCAATTCCTGAATCAGTACTGTTTTACCCACACCGGCACCACCAAACAAACCAATTTTACCACCCTTTGCATAAGGCTCAATCAAATCGATAACTTTAATACCAGTATACAAAACTTCAGAAGCCGTACTTAAATTCTCAAATAATGGTGGCTTAGCGTGAATAGCGCGACCGCCTTCTTTGCTCACTTGTGGCAATCCATCGATAGCATCTCCAGTTACGTTAAACAAACGTCCTTTGATTCCTTCGCCAATTGGCATTGTGATAGGACGACCAGTATCTGTAACAACGGTGCCGCGAACCAAGCCTTCAGTTCCGTCCATCGCAATAGTACGTACACTGTCTTCTCCCAAATGCTGTTGCACTTCAAGAACAAGAACATCTCCATTTTCACGCTTTAACTCAAGCGCATTCATGATTTCCGGAAGTTTAGACCCTTTGTCAAACTGAACGTCTACTACCGCTCCGATTACTGATTTTACTTTACCTGTATTTGCCATAATCTTTATTTAGAATTGAGGTATTTATTTTGGGCGCAAAGGTAAGGGATGAGGGATATAATTAAAAATCGAAATCCCCTTTTTTATGTAAAAACAGAAGTTTTTATGCCCTATCGGCTGTCTTATTCATTCTATTGGCTATATAAACCCCAAAAAGTATGATAGACAAGCTCATGATTTGCTCAAATCCCACTTTTTCATCATAAAAAAAGCCCCAAAAAATAGCAACAAAGGGAATGCCATAAGTAACCATAGAAGAAAATATCGCACCTGCTCTTTTGATTAAAATATAAAACAAGATGTTGGCTACTGAAGTGCCGACAATACCCAATATCGCAGCAGATCCTGATGACATTAAAACTTCTTTGTCATTGAAATCAAGTCCGAAATAACCTGAAAAATACAATACTACAAATGCTGGAATTGCATTTAAAGTCAAAGCCATTGAAACAATTTGCAAAGATGGAATTCCATTCAAATAACGATGTACGAGATTTACATTTAAACCGTAAAAAAAAGTAGCGATGATTACAAAAGATAAATAACCCCAATTATTGCCCAATGATGGGTTGGGTTGAGAAAGAAACATCAAAATACTACCGGAAAAGGCAACTAGAATTCCTATTATTTTATTTGTGGAAGTTTTAGAATGGAAAAATAGAGCTCCGGTAACAATCACAAAAATGGGTGTCAATGAATTTAAGGCGCCGGCAACTGCACTATCTATTTGCTGTTCGGCAATACAAAATAAATATGCCGGCAACAGACTCCCTAAAGTGCCTGATAAAAAAACTAAGATAATTTTGTTTGAAGGAATTTTTCTGAAACTTTGAATTGCCATCGGCAATAAAATCAAACCCGACAATACAATCCTCAATGAAGCCACTTGAAAGGCAGTAAGTTTTACCAAGCCTTCTTTCATTAAAACAAAACTGCTACCCCAAATAAAAGAAAGCATCACAAACAAAAACCAATTCCCAAATTTATTTCCCATCTTAAGATTTAAGTCACAAATTTGGGTGATTTAAAGTGAACTTTTGAATTTATTATTCAGCTTAATTTTGAAAAATTAAGGTATCTTTTGACTTCTATTTTTCAATCTAACTTTTTTAAAAAATGAAAATCATCAAAGAATTTAAACAATTCATAGCAAAAGGCAACATTGTTGAGCTGGCGGTTGCAGTAATCATTGGTGCTGCTTTTGGCAACATTATATCCTCTTTGGTTGACGATATCATCACACCTTTATTGCTATCTCCGGCACTTAATGCTGCAGGAGTAAGTGAAATTGAGAAATTAACCTGGGGCATAGTGAAGTATGGCAATTTCCTTAGCGCCATCATTAAATTTCTCACCGTTGCATCTGTACTTTTCATTGTAGTGAAAATGATGACAAGATTTCAAAAGAAGCAAGAAATCAATAATGTGGAGCCTTCTTCAACCGATCAATTGCTGAAGGAGATTAGAGATGTTTTGAAAAGTAAAAATTAAAAAATAATGAAAAAAATTGCACTTCTCATTTCAATAATTGCAAGTTCAAACTGCCTGCTTGCTCAGGATGCAACTGTTGTTAAACTTAAAAAAGATTCAGAGTTAACCATCAAAAAAGATGAAAAAGACACTATAACCCAAGTATGGAAGAAGGGAGGAAATTTTAATCTCAATGTTAACCAGGGTTCACTAAGCAATTGGTCGGCCGGAGGTGATAAATTTTCATTTTCATTAAATGCCTATCTGAATCTTTACGCTTTTTATAAAAAAAACAAACACTCCTGGGATAATACTGTTGACCTTGCTTATGGAATTGTTCAAACCACTAGTTTAGGAAAAAGAAAATCCAGCGACAGAATCGACTATACTTCAAAGTACGGATACGCTATACATAAACATCTGAATCTGGCATCACTTTTCAATTTAAGATCACAATTTGCAAACGGATACAGCTATGAAAAAAAAGATGATGGTAACGAAAAGGAAACCCTGACCTCGAAGACCTTTGCTCCTGCCTATGTTTTATTGTCTCTGGGTTTGGATTTCAAGCCAAAAGAAAATTTATCTGTATTTATATCTCCCGCATCAAGTAGATGGGTTTTGGTTTCAGATCAAAATTTGGGGCAATTATACGGTTTGGATTCGGGCAAAACAGTTAAATCTGAATTGGGTGCATTTTTATCTGCAAATTATACTGCAAAACTGGGTAATAACTTTACTTATAAAAGCAAGCTGGATTTGTTTTCCAACTACAAAGTAAACCCACAAAATGTAGATATTTTTTGGACCAATGTGATTACAGCTAAAATTACCAGATACATCAATTTTAGTTTCAATGTTGATATGATTTACGATGATGATACGCATAATATTGAACCCGATAAAGGTCCTGCGCCTCAGTGGCTGCAATTGATGGGTATTGGATTTGCTTATAAATTCGACAACAAGCCCAAAAACAAATAACGTGGATAATTATAATTGATAAAAATCACGAAGTAATTAACTTTGACGTTCTTTAAAATTGAAAAAACACGACTTTGAGCAACAATCCATCATATCAGATTAAATTAGACCAGTTTGAAGGTCCTTTTGATTTATTGTTATTTTTTATCGAGAGAGATGAACTAGATATCTACAATATTCCAATCACAAAAATCACAAACGATTTTTTAGCCCATATTCATCAGTCTGAAAAATTAAATATTGAATTGAGTAGTGAATTCATTCTTTTTATCAGCACCTTGATGCGTATTAAGGCAAAAATGTTGTTACCCAGAAAAGAACTAGATGCTCAAGGCAATGAAATTGATCCAAGGATGGAGTTGGTAGATAAGATTTTGGAATACAAAAAATTCAAAGAAGCTTCTATCAAAATGGCTGAAATGGAAGCTACAAGAATGCTGATGATTAAGAGAGGCAATCTTCAAAAAGAATTATCGCAAATAGGTGAAGAAGCCGGTGAAGGAACCGAAATACAGGCTGTAACGATGTTTAAGCTGATGAAGGCTTTTGAAAAAGTAATTCAGCGGATTCAGCAAAGAAATAACAAGCCGGTTCATACCGTGGTTCAATATAACTACACCATGGAAGAGTGCCGTACGTACATGCTTGACATGGCTACTGCCGAAAAAACATTATCCTTCGAACGCATATTTGATGAATGTGAAAACCGTATTCACGCCATCTTTCTTTTCTTAAATATGCTTGAACTGGTTCAACAAAAATATCTTCAAATAATTACCGGCGAAGGAAGAAACAACTTCATCTTAGAGTTCAATGAAAATAGAGAAGAAGAGGTACATCATCCGCTAACTGATGAGGATTTTAGCCATTTGAATTAATTGAATTATTTGTTATTTATTGTTTGTGGTTATAGGTTTTAATGAACCTACCAAACTTCCGAAACCTTAAAAACCTATTTATTAATTTTTACTTTTCAACTATGATAACAACACTATTCAAAGCCGAAGACAGAGGAAGTGCCGACTACGGATGGCTTAAACCTAATTACTATTTCAGTTTTTCGAATTATCACAATCCATCAAGAATACATTTTGGTGCTTTACGTGTTTTGAATGATGATTTTATTGCTGGAGGTGGGGCTTTTCCTACACATCCTCACGATAACATGGAAATTGTTACTATTCCCTTTACAGGAGCTTTGCAACATAAGGATAATACCGGAGGACAAGGCATCATCAAAGCAGGTGACATTCAAATTATGAGTGCGGGCACAGGCATTTTACATTCTGAAGCGAATGCTTCAGCAACAGAATCTGTGACCTTATTCCAAATTTGGCTTTTTCCAAAAGTAAAAAATATCACTCCTCGTTACGATCAACGCACATTCGATATCGCCGACAGAAATAACCAGTGGCAAATTGTGGTATCACCTCGGGAGGAGGATGAAGCTTTGTGGATTAACCAGGATGCAAGATTTGCTTTAACTAACCTTGCTACTGGAAACAGCATTGATTATAAAAATGCATTTGAAGGAAATGGAGTTTTCTTAGTAGTGATTAATGGCTCTGTTGAAGTTGATGGAAATGTATTAAATAAAAGAGATGCATTAGGTATCACTGAAACAAATCAATTTACTATAAAGGCAAACGCTGATGCAGAGTTGTTGGCGATAGAGATTCCGATGTAATATCCCTTTGGGAGGTTTAAAAAGTTTCAAAGGTTTGATGGGCTTAATAGGTTTGTGGATGTTCTTGTTATAAACTAGCTCACGGTTTAAACCGTGGGCTAGTAAATTCCATCTTTAAAATCCACTATAAGGTTGGTATGATTTATATCTCTTAAATCGAATTGTCAAGTCTTCAAATTTCCAAATCAACTAATCAACTCTCTAACTGTATTCAACATTGCCATCTTCCTTAACATGGTTGCAATTCCGTTCGCATCAATTCCAATTTCATCGTATAATTGTTTAGGGGTTCCATGTTCTACTAGTCTATCAGGTATGCCCATGATTTTTACGTCAGCTTTGTAGCCATTTTCATTCATGAATTCTAATACTGCAGAACCAAATCCTCCAACAACGGTACCATCTTCTACTGTGATTATTTTACTATAATTAGCAAAAACCTCATGCAGCATTGCTTCATCTAATGGCTTTGCAAAACGCATATCATAATGTGCAGGATTAATGCCTTCCGACTTAACGTCACGTATAGCCGCAGCTGCAAAATTTCCGGGATGACCAAATGAAAGGATGGCAATATCTTTTCCATCTTTTAATTTTCTTCCTTTACCAATTTGAATTTCTTTCATTGGTGTTTTCCAATCTACTAACATGCCCTCACCTCTCGGATATCTGATTACAAATGGCAATTCATTGGTTTCTAACTGAGCCGTATACATCAAATCTCTCAACTCTGATTCATTCATCGGTGCACTCACAATGATGTTGGGTATGCATCTCATGTAAGCGATATCATAACAACCATGGTGCGTTGGCCCATCATCACCCACCAAACCAGCTCTGTCTAAACAAAATATGACAGGCAACTTTTGGATGGCAACATCATGTATCACCATATCATAAGCTCTCTGCATGAAAGAGGAATAAATGTTA
Source organism: Chitinophagaceae bacterium (assembly GCA_027484165.1). Taxonomy (GTDB): domain Bacteria; phylum Bacteroidota; class Bacteroidia; order Chitinophagales; family Chitinophagaceae; genus Ferruginibacter. The sequence goes on from JAIXWH010000150.1 coordinate 44,784, forward strand.
CAAAACACTTTCATTCCCTGTGTAGCCATTCCAGCACTCAATGTTACTGCGTGTTGTTCACAGATACCCACATCAAAAGCCCTATCTGGCATTTTCTCCATCATGAACTTCAATGAACTACCACTTGGCATTGCTGGAGTGATCCCCATTATTTTAGGATTCTTTTCAGCAAGCTCAATTATAGTATGCCCAAATACATCTTGGTATTTTGGAGGCTGTGGCGCATCAAAAGTTTTCTTTAAAATTTCACCAGTTACTTTATCAAACAAGCCCGGAGCATGCCATTTGGTTTGATCTTTTTCTGCCAAGTCATACCCCTTACCCTTAACAGTTTTGATATGTAACAATTTAGGGCCAGGAATATCCTTTAAATCGCTTAAAGTTTCTATTAGCTTGTTTACATTATGTCCGTCGATTGGACCAAAATAGCGCAATTGCAACGCTTCAAACAAATTACTGCTCTTGCTCACAATACCTTTTAAACTCGCTTCCAGCTTGCTAGCCATCTCTCTGCTAAAGTTTTTACCAACAGGTAATTTGCCGAGCACTTTCCAAACATTATCTCTTAAATCGTTGTAGGTATGAGAGGTGGTGATGTCAGTTAAATATTCTTTCAGAGCTCCAACATTCGGATCAATACTCATACAATTGTCATTCAAAATAATCAACACATTACTCTTTTCTATTCCCGCATGATTCATTGCTTCAAAAGCCAAGCCTGCAGTCATAGCACCATCGCCAATAACAGCAATATGTTGTTTGTTGGTTTCACCTTTATAATGTGATGCCATCGCCATACCCAAAGCCGCAGATATAGATGTTGAGGAATGACCTACACCAAAAGTATCGTATTCACTCTCACTTCTTTTAGGAAAGCCACTTAAACCATTGTATTTTCTGTTAGTTGGAAAATTATCTCTTCTGCCAGTTAATATTTTGTGCCCATAAGCCTGATGCCCCACGTCCCAAACCAGCTGATCGTAAGGGGTATCAAACACATAATGCAAAGCAACAGAAAGCTCTACCACACCCAGGCTTGCACCAAAATGCCCTCCATATACACTCACCACATCTACAATGTATTGTCTTAATTCATCAGCAACCGCTTTCATCTGGCTCTTCTTCAACTTCTTTAAGTCGGCAGGACTGTTGATTTTTTGTAATAATTTACCAGGTTTGATATCCATTCCTTAAAAATTTGAGTATTGTAAAAATAGGGAATAATCAATCATTAAACAATGTAAAAGAGGGATTGTTCGGAAAAGGGATGGAGTTGATTGGGTGATTGTTTGATTAGTTGATTTGGAGATTTGACAATTCGATCCAAGAATGAAACAACCTTTGAAACTTTTTGAACTTATTGAACTTTTGAAACCCTTTTTACCCCATGAACCTATCAAACCTGCCAAGCCCTCTAAATAACCACATTAACCATCTTTCCTTTTACGAAGATGATTTTCTTAGGCGCTTTACCCTCTAGCCATTTTTGAACAATATCATTGGAGATTACAATTTTTTCAACTTCCTCCTGTAGAGTATCTAATGAAATGGAAATAGTTGTTCTCATTTTCCCATTTATCGAAACCGGATATTCTTTGCTGGTTTCTACTAGATATTTTTCTTCAAAAACAGGATATGTAGCATCTAAAATTGAATTTGTATTTCCTAATTGATGCCACAATTCTTCTGCAATATGAGGTGCATAAGGTGTTATTAAGATCAAAACTTTTTCAAGCACTTCTTTTTTATGACATTTCAAATCAGCTAGCTCATTCACACATACCATAAATGCACTAACAGCCGTATTGAAAGAAAAGTTCTCCGTATCTGATTCGATTTTCTTGATGGTTTTATGAAGCACTTTTAATTCTGCATCATTTGCTTTTTCTTCATTCCAAATCTTGCCTTTAAGATCATCATTGAACATACGCCATAACTTTCTCAAAAAGCGATGCACACCTTCTATCCCTTTGGTATCCCAGGGTTTGCTTTGTTCTATCGGACCCAAAAACATTTCATACATTCTGAATGTATCCGCACCATATTTCAAAACTAAATCATCAGGATTCACCGTATTGAATTTCGACTTAGACATTTTTTCAACTTCACTGCCACAGATATATTTTCCTTCTTCTAAAATGAATGTGGCATTGGCATAATCAGGCTTCCATTGTTTAAAACTTTCAATATCCAATTCCACGCCATCAACCCTATTTACATCCACATGCAATTCATCGGTTTCATGTTGGTCTTTCAATCCTAAAGAAACAAATTGCTGAGTGCCTTTTATTCTGTATGCAAATCGGCTGCTCCCTTGAATCATTCCCTGATTCACCAATCTCTTGAATGGCTCATCAAATCCTATCAAACCTAAATCATACAACACTTTCGTCCACATTCTGCTGTACAACAAATGTCCAACTGCATGTTCTGTTCCACCGATATATACATCTACCTGACCCCAATAATCACTAACCTTTCTATCGCAAAAAGTCTGTTTATTTTTAGGATCCATATATCGTAAAAAATACCAGGAAGAACCTGCATAGCCCGGCATTGTCGAAGTCTCTAAATTTTGTTGCTTCCAGGAATCTATATTGGCAAGTGGCCCCTCTCCCTCTGGACCTGGACCATACTTATCAACGTGTGGCAATTCCAAAGGCAATTCCGATTCGCTTAACGCAATGGCTACTCCATCTTCCCACTTAATAGGAAAAGGTTCGCCCCAATAACGCTGGCGACTAAATCCTGCATCACGCATTTTGTAATTGACCTTTCTTTTTCCGATACCCATTGCCTTCACTTTTTCAATAGCCACTTTAATCGCATCTTTCATCAGCATGCCATCTAAAAACCCTGATTGTTGCAAAGTTGCTTCTTTTGTTGGATTGGCTTCCTCGCCATTATAATGTTCTCCGATAATATTGGTAACAGGAATATTAAAGTGTTTTGCAAAAAGAAAATCACGCTGATCGCCACAAGGTACCGCCATTATTGCACCAGTTCCATATCCAGCCAACACATACTCTGCAATCCAGATGGGAATTAGCTTCCCATTAAATGGATTCTTTGCATACGCACCTGTAAAACACCCTGAAATTTGTTTTACTTCGGACATGCGTTCCCGATCGCTTCTGCTTTTTACATAAGTCAGATAATCTTCAATATTTTTTCTTTGTTCATCAGATGTGATTTTATTCACCAACTCATGCTCCGGCGCTAATACAATAAAATCAACTCCGAATATAGTATCGGGGCGAGTGGTGTAAACTTTGATTGATTTTTTACTTGAGACCTCACCCCCAACCCCTCTCCCGAGTGAGAGGGGAGCGCGTTCTTTCAATACAATTGAAATACTCGACAAAACCTTTTCTATATTTTGCTCTACTTCTTGATTTGTAAATCTCAGCACTTCATAACCCAATTCTCCCATTACTTGGGTTCTCATGTCATCGTAAATTTTCTGCAGCTGATCATTATGATAACCTCCATCCACTTCTATCAACAACTTCTCATTCAAAAAAGCAAAATCAATAATGAAGTCTTCTATTACATGCTGCCTTCTTACTTTGTAACCAAGTTTGTTATCTCTCAACTGTTGCCATAAAATATCCTCTGCAACTGTATTTTCCTTTCTATTTTCTCTCGCAAATTCTTTTAATTTTTTCCAGGTTTCAGGGTCAGTAGTTCGAATACTTTGCTTGCCCCCCTCTCCCTCAGGAGAGGGGTTGGGGGTGAGGTTTACCACCTCAAAATCCAACTCACATCCTTCACTCTTTCCAATCCAATTTCGTTGCATCTCCTTCATGGAATCAGTAAAATCAACAGTATTCAATCCTTCCAGTAGTCTGTCTGCATAATCAGTAATTCTCAAGTACCATTGACGCATTTTCTTTTTAATCACAGGATGACCTCCTCTTTCACTTACCCCATTTACAACTTCATCATTCGCCAATACTGTACCCAAGGCCTCACACCAATTCACTTCTCCAAATGCAGAAAAAGCCAAACGATAATGCATCAGTATCTCTTGCTGATTTTTATTGGAATAAGAGTTCCATTCTTGTGCAGAAAAAGTTTGCATATTATCTTTTGCAACAGATGATGATCCCGACTCTTCAAATATTTTTACCAACGTTTCAATAGATTCTGCTTTTTTATTAAATGGATTAAACCAACTCTTAAACAATTGTAGAAATAACCATTGTGTCCATTTGTAATAATCAGGATTGCTCGTTCTAACCTCTCTTTCCCAATCATAACAAAATCCAATTTTATCGAGTTGTTTTTTAAAAGTAGAAATATTTTTTTCCGTTGTTGATGCAGGATGCTGACCTGTTTCAATTGCATATTGCTCAGCAGGTAAACCAAAACTATCAAACCCCATCGGATGAAGTACATTATATCCCTTTAATCTTTTGTATCTGCTATATATATCACTTGCTATATAGCCTAAAGGATGCCCAACATGAAGTCCTGCTCCACTTGGATAAGGGAACATATCTAAAACATAAAATGACTTTTTGGTAGAATCATTGTTAATACTATAAGCTTTTGAATCAGTCCATTTAGTTTGCCACTGCTGCTCTATTTCTTTGAAATTATATTCCATTCCAGATGAGGGGTGATTTTATTGAGATTGAAAAAAACTTTTAATAAAATACTCTAAAAACTATACGTCTTTATTTTTTAACAAAAAACACATTTTTAAAGTCCGACAAAAGTAAAACAAAGCAGCTAAAATCTTGTACTTTTGTGAATAGTCAAAAGTTTCAATTTAAAAATATTTTTAAAAATATGGCTCAATTAGGAAAAGCATCAAGTAAAAAAAGTAAACCTTCTTATGGTTACGCTATTACAGGCATAGCACTTGTTTTATTCTTTTTTGGTATCGTTGGTTGGTTTTTCTTGAATATTAGAAAGACGGGAGACTATTTCAAAGAAAACATTCAGGTACATGCTTATCTCAACAGAGATGCTTCCGCTAAAAGAATTGACAGCTTGGTAACCCACATCAAATCCTTCCCCTACACCAATAAAGTTGAATACGTTACTAAAGAAAAGGCAATTGAAAAATGGAATACTGAAAATGATACAACCTGGAAACAATTTTTAAAAAACAATCCACTTCCAGAAAGCATTGACTTTTATGTAAAAGCAAGCTATGTTAATGAAGATAGTTTGAATGTCTTATCGAATGAACTACAATCAAGCTTTCCGGGCGTGATTTCCGAATTTCAATTCCCAACAGAAACTGTAACCAAAGTAAGTAACTATGTTAGAATAGCTGGAATTATTTTTCTCATAGTTGGAATTTTATTGACAATCTTGGTAGTATTCTCCATTGATAACACTATACGTTTAGCTATGTATAGTAATCGATTCCTAATAAAAACCATGCAAATGGTGGGTGCTACCAGAAGTTTTATTGCCAAACCGATCAATAAAAGGGCTGTGATTAATGGTGTTATAGCATCTATTATTGCAATTGGAGTTTTATGGTTTACTGTGATTACCATTGAAGGATTTCTGCCCGATTTCAAATTACTACATGATAATACAGGTTTGATTTTGCTATTTTTCGTGATGATTATTCTTGGTATTACAATCTCATTGGCAAGTACTTATCGTGCGGTAATCAAATATCTGAAAATGAAGCTCGACGACCTTTATTAATAGGTATTTTCAGTTTTTAGTATATTGCAAACAAAAAATAAAGTCTGATGGCTACCAAAATCAATAAAATCGAAAAATCTTCAAAACAAATACTATTTACAAAGGAAAATTACATGCTGATGATAGCAGGATTAATTGTTCTTGCCCTCGGATTTTTTTTAATGGCTGGTGGTAAAAGCCAAGACCCTAAAGTATTTGATCCAAACGAAGTATACAGCTCAACCAGAATTACTGTAGCTCCTATCCTAATCATCTTAGGATTTGTGATTGAAATAGTTGCTATCATGAAAAAACCAAAGTCTGAATAGCCTTAAATTTATATCCCTGAGCATGCGAAGTAATTGAACTTCGCATTTTTTTTAAAAGCAAATCAATATGAATACAATTCAATCCATTATCATTGGTGTTGTTGAAGGGCTCACTGAATTCCTTCCAATTTCTTCCACTGCACATATGCGCATCACCGAGAACCTATTGGGCATCGCAAATAAAGATGAGTTTACAAAGGTGCTTACGGTGGCCATTCAATTGGGTGCAATTCTTTCGGTTGTTGTACTTTACTGGAAAAAGTTTTTTCAATTTAAAAACTTCAACTTCTATTTCAAATTGATTTTAGCCGTTGTTCCTGCGTTAATCTTCGGAAAACTTTTCAATGAAAAAATTGATGCCGTATTGGAAAATCCTTTATTTATTGCTTTTATCATGATTGCAGGTGGCGTAGTTTTTGTCTTTATTGAAAACTTATTCAAAGAACATACAATAGACAAAGAAGAAGATATCAGCATTATTACTTCAATAAAAATTGGCCTTTTTCAGTGTCTAGCAATTTTATTTCCAGGCTTAAGCAGAAGTGCAGCAACAATTTTAGGTGGAATGAGTTTGAAGTTAACTCGTGCTGCTGCTGCAGAATTTTCATTCTTTTTGGCTGTACCTACAATGCTTGCAGCTACAGTATATAAATTATACAAATACAAAAGTGAAGTTGGAAGTTTTTCGACAAATGAGTTAAAACAATTAGCGATTGGAAATCTTGTTGCTTTTGTTGTTGCTCTTTTAGCAATTAAATTCTTTATCAGTTTTTTGCAAAAACACGGCTTTAAAATATGGGGATATTATAGAATTGTGGTAGGATTACTCTTGTTACTTTTAATTCAAAAGGGAATCATTATCGCTTAGATAAAAAATTTATAAATCAATTTGATTTTTTTAATAGATAATTTTCAATACTAAATATGCAAACAGCATCAAAAAAAGTAATTAATGGGTGGGCCTTATATGATTGGGCAAATTCCGTTTATAGCCTGGTTATTACTTCTACTATTTTCCCAGCCTATTATGTTGCTATAACCAGCGATAATAATGAAACCACAGCCGACACAGTATCTATTTTTGGGAGGACATTCATTAATACTTCACTTTATAATTATGCACTAGCAATTGCATTTATTATTGTTGCTATTATGAGTCCGTTTCTTTCGTCAATAGCCGACTTCAAAGGAAATAAAAAACAATTTTTATTCTTCTTCTGCACAATGGGCAGTCTCGCCTGCTCAGGACTTTACTTTTTTGATGATTCCAATTTAGTATATGGTTTGACTTGTGTTATTATAGCTTGTGTTGGATTTTGGGGAAGTCTAGTATTTTACAATTCCTATTTACCAGAAATTGCTGCTCCTGAAGATCAAGACCGAGTAAGTGCCAAAGGATTTATGATGGGATATATTGGAAGTATCATTCTACAAATCATTTGCTTCATTCTTGTTTTAATACCAGAAAAGTTTGGCATTACCACTGGAAAGGCTTCTCAAATTTCTTTTTTATTAGTGGGGATTTGGTGGTGGGGATTTGCTCAAATGGCATTAATCAGACTTCCAAAAGGAATTCCTTCTGAATCTAAAGTAAAAAGCAATTTGATTTTAGGTGGGTATCAGGAATTGAATAAAGTGTGGCAACAAATAAAAAAACTTCCAATATTAAAAAGATACTTGCTCGCCTTTTTCTTTTACAACATGGGTGTACAAACAGTTATGCTTGCAGCTACATTATATGGAAAAAGCGAATTACAAATTCCAACCACCAATTTGATAGTTTCCATCTTATTGATTCAATTCATCGCTATTCCTGGAGCGTACTTAATTTCAAAATTATCAGATAAAGTTGGCAACTTTAAGGCGTTGTTATTTTGTATTGTCTTTTGGATGCTTTTATGCGTTGGTGGCTTTTTGTTGCCAGTTGGAGGAACTTATCAATTCTATATTTTAGCTTTATTGGTGGGTTTCGTTATGGGTGGAATTCAAAGTTTAAGTCGAAGTACTTACAGCAAAATTTTACCCCAAACCAAAGACACTACTTCATTTTTCAGCTTTTATGATGTGACTGAAAAAATCGCAATTGTAATTGGGATGTTTAGTTATGCAAGTATTAACGAAATCACCGGCTCGCAAAGAAACTCTGTTTTGGCATTAATTTTATTTTTTGCAACTGGATTAGTGATTTTAATTTTGGCTAATCAAAAAAATAAATTAAAACATCAAAAAGCAGAAGGCCTCTTGTAAAATGTTTGACAAGAAATCTTTATAAGAAAAAATCGTTTTGAATTTTTAATTAATTATGGAAATGAAATTATATAGCATAAACACAGGTCATTTTAAGTTAGACGGTGGGGCGATGTTTGGAGTTGTTCCTAAAAGCATATGGAACAAATTAAACCCAGCTGATGAAAACAATATGTGCAGCTGGGCTTTGAGATGCCTGCTTATTGAAGATGGCAACAGATTGATTTTGGTTGACAACGGCCTTGGCGACAAACAGGATGCGAAGTTTTTTGGTCACTATTACTTACATGGTAACGATACTTTGGATAAGTCTTTAGCCAAACATGGTTTTAATAAAAATGATGTTACAGATGTGATACTCACTCATCTTCACTTTGATCATTGTGGAGGAAGTATTAAAAAAGAGGGGGATTTACTCGTTCCTGCTTTTAAAAATGCTACTTACTGGAGTAATGAACGCCACTGGAAATGGGCGACAGAACCCAATGCAAGAGAAAAAGCCTCTTTTTTAAAAGAAAATATTTTACCGATTCAGGAAAGTGGACAACTGAAGTTTATTGAACAAAATCAACTTGATTTTCCTCAAGGCATAGGCATTAAAGAATTTTTTGGACATACTGACGCGATGATGCTGCCCTATTGCACCTACAAAGAAAAAACAATTGTCTTCATGGCTGATTTATTGCCTTCAATCGCCCACATTCCTATTCCATACGTTATGGCTTATGACATGTTTCCTTTAACTACTTTAAATGAAAAAAAATCTTTTTTAACTGAAGCACAACAAAAAGATTACATTTTATTTTTTGAACATGACCCCCAAGTTGAATGTTGCAATTTGGAGTTGACTGAAAAAGGGATTAAAGCAAAAGATCGTTTCAAACTGGAAGAACTCTAGTATTTAAAGACCCATTAATGAAGTGAGGGGATATCTTAAATTTCTGTAACCCATCATATCCACTTTAATTGTTCCTACTACAATCGGACTTTCAGCCCTTAAGAGCAAGTGATTAGGGTCGTCGCTAATCCATGCATTCATATTTTCTCCGCCATCAAAAATAGTTCCCTTTATTAAAAGTGGCTTTATTTTTATGGCTCTAAACTTACCATACTTGGTTTTAATTTTTTCTTTACCCAAATACTTCAAATACAAATGATGTACTTCATCATCTAAAAACATATCAAACTGTATTTTGTCTCCGGGCTTGTATTTATCGAAGTTGATGTTTCTTGCATAATAAATAGCACTTACTACATCTTGCATACAATCCGTTATTTTAAAAACACCATTTGTGCTTGTTGCTGTATTGGCAGACTGATTAAAATTAACGTTGTTATAAATTTTATACCCGCCTTCGCTAACATTTCTGATAAACTTGATAGGCAATAAAGTTGCTGTGTCTACAAATGATTCATAACGGTCTCTTACCTTAAAGAAATTGTCGAAAAAAGGATATGTTGATCCCACTCCAACAATATGATAAACTGGCTTTCCGTTCAATCTCTCAATGGTAGTTGTAAATGTTGCATCTCCAGCACCTATGTAACTGCCCAAAGTATTATAAAATACTGTCATCGCAACAACTTCGCCACCCTGAAAAGAACTGTTTTTTATGCCGCAAAAATCCTGATTACCTTTTGTTGCCGGAATAGCAAATAAAAAGAATGATAGTAATGACAATTTAATTGTTTTCATAAATTTCATTTTTTGAGAAACTTCTAAATGAAGATAAAATTAAAGTTCCAATGATTGCTGGAATCAATAAATTGATAAGCCATATTGAAAATGTTGCAATCTGAATTCCAAAAGCATTAGTGGCGAATGCTCCAAACAAAACCAAACTTAAACTTGCTCTTACTGGCAATTCCGTAAAGCCTATGGTTGGAGCCAATGCCATAATAAAATAAAACAACATTATCAGCAATATGGCAATTGAAATTTCGATATCTACATACATCACTTTCAAAATAAAAATGTACTGCAAGATAAATACCACATAACGAAATAAAGAGTAAATCAGAACAGTTAACAATTCTTTAGTTGAGTAATCAGCTATAGCTTCAAGATACTTTACCCACTTTTTAACAATCTTGATTTTATTCACAATTTTCAAAAAGTGTTTTATTCTAAAGTACAAATAAAACAAAACAAAACATGCGAGTACTCCTAGAAAGAAAACTGTAGAAGTTAAAAACGAAAGTTTTTTCAAATGATTGTTGTCTGTATAAAACAAAAAATAACAAAAACTGACACAACCCAAAACCATTGTAACTAACAACTGCGCTATGCTACCTACGATATTTATTGAAATAGCTTTTGCTCTGTTTTCTTTTTTTAAAAATAAAATTCTACCCCCAAATTCTCCAGTACGATTAGGTGTTAACATTGTGATACTGCATCCTGCAAATACACATTTCAGAGATTTTAAAAAAGAAATAGCTTCCAAATGTCTCAAAAGATATCTCATCTTCATTGCCTCTATGCCCCAGTTAAAAAACATGAGCACAAATACAATGGATAAAAGCGGATTATTCCAAACTCTTTTTATTTCTTCCCATCTGATTGCTAAATCAGGCTGATTAATGATTTGCTTATAAATAACATAGGATAAAAGCACAAACAGCAGAGGACCTAATAAATAGTTGACTATTAATTTTATACTTTTGCTCAAGAACATTATTTAAAGTAAAAATAAGTAGCCCTTTGCAAAAAGCATCAAAAATAATTTTAGGAATAGATCCAGGCACCATTATCATGGGTTTTGGACTCATTGAAATCAAAGAAACAAAAATCAATCTTATTGAGATGGGAGTTCTTAAATTAGCTTCCAAATCTGATGCTTACGAAAAGCTGGAAAAAATTCATAGTGAAGTAAGAAGATTGATTCATCATTACAAAGCCAATCATTTTGCTATTGAAGCTCCTTTTTTCGGAAAAAACGTACAAAGTATGCTAAAGCTGGGAAGAGCTCAGGGTGTAGCTATTGCAGCTGCTATGCAATCGGGGTTACCAATCAGTGAATACTCTCCTAAAAAAGTAAAACAATCTATTACCGGAAATGGAAATGCCGATAAAGAACAGGTAATGAGGATGCTACAACAAATTTTATCCTTTAAAGAAACACCTAAACATTTTGATGCAACTGATGCTCTTGCTGTTGCCGTTTGCCATCATTTTCAGGACAACAAACTTCAAGGTACAAAAGCAGGAAAAGTAAATGGATGGAAAGATTTCATTGCAAAGAATCCTACCAGAACGAACAAATAATCAACCTAATTTGTTGATGATTTTTTGTTGAATTAACATCAATTGTTCTTTTGATAATTGCAATTTTGGTTTAGTGAAATTCAAATCGTCAGCACTGTTGATGGGCAACAAATGCATATGAGCGTGAGGCACTTCAAGACCTACAACACTTATTCCGCAACGTTTACAATCGAATGCAGATTCAATGGCTTTTGCTATCGGTTTAGCAAAAAGCATAATATCCTGTAAATAATCGTCTGATAAATCAAATATTTTATCAATTTCTATTTTGGGCACAACCAAAACATGACCTTCTATTAATGGAAAAACATCTAAAAAAGCAAGAAAGCGATCGTTCTCAGCTATTTTGTGACAAGGTATCTCTCCTGCAATAATTTTAGAAAAAATGGTCATAGCATTATACAGTAATATTATCAACTCTAAATTTCATAACACCAGCTGGTACATTTACCTCTGCAATTTCTCCAACCACTTTTCCTAACAACCCTTTACCGATTGGAGAGGTAACTGAAATTTTTCCGTCTTTTAAACTGGCTTCTTTTTCTGAAACTATTTGATAAGTTACAGTTTTATTGGTTCCCATATTTGTTACAGTAACTTTTGTTAGGATACTCACCCTACTTGAATCGATATTCGATTCGTCTAATATTCTTGCTGTAGCAATTACACCTTCGAGGTATTTAATTTTAGCTTCAAGTAACCCCTGTGCTTCTTTGGCTGCATCATACTCTGCATTTTCTTTTAAATCACCTTTTTCTCTCGCTTCTGCAATTGCTCTACTGGCAGCAGGTCTGTCAACTGCTTTTAATTGATGAAGCTCTTCCTGCATTTTTTCAAATGTCTCTTGTGTTACATAATTTGTTGTTGACATAAAAAACTTGTTTACCGATTAGAATAAAAAAATACAACGCCCTAAATCAATAAAGCGTTGCATGTTTACAAATATACAAAAAGGAAATTATGTAAACACTATAAAATTCCTAGTTTTTCGAGTAAAATTTTACTCATTTTATAGTTGGCTTCATGTGAATATCCCGCTATGTGTGGTGTAATAATTACATTTTTCATAGATAATAATTGATTCAACTGTTTGCTCTCTGCTACATTGTAAGTATTTAGATTTTCATTTTCCAAAACATCGAGAGCCGCACTTTTAACTAAGTTATTTTCTAGCCCGTAAATTAAAGCTGATGTATCCACAACTCCCCCTCTGGAAGTATTAATGAATATCGGCTTTTTTGCCATTTGATTAAAAAAACTGTTGTTGGCAAGATGAGAAGTTTCAGCATTTAAAGGCAAATGCAAACTGATGATATCCGAATACTTAAAAATATTTTCAAGTGTACTTTCTTCAACTATATGATCTCCGAATCCAGTTTTATATTTATCATATGCTAAAATAGAAACATCGAAAGCAGATAACAACTTTGCGAAAGCAGTTCCGGTATTACCATAACCAATGATACCTACAATCTTGCCCAACAATTCCTCCCCTCTGTTCAATTCTCTTTGCCATTGCAATTGTTTGACTTCCTGACTGCTGGTGTGTATGTTCCTCATTAAATTCAACAACAAACCCAAAGCAAACTCTGCCACCGCATTTCGATTTCCTTCAGGACTACTTTTACAATCGATATTCTTCTCATTGGCATAAGCCACATCAATATGTTCCATCCCACTTCCAAGTCGACCAATCCATTTTAATTGAGTGGCCTTATAAATCATAGCCTTGTCGATTTTTATATGTGTTGCCACAATTAAACCAGTGGCCTGATTTACTATTTCTATTAAACTTTCATAATTAAGTTTAGGGTCGTGAATAAAATCAAGACCTTTTTCTTTTAAAGTATCCAGTAAAATCTGATGAACAGGCGCAGTAATAATAATCATATTATAAGGCAGCAATCATGCTGATTTCAACGTTTACATTTTTAGGCAACCCTTTTACAGCAACAGTTTCTCTGGCAGGATAATCTCCTATGAAGTATTGACCATAAACTTCGTTGACAGATGAAAAATGAGCCATATCAGACAAGAAAATAGTTGTTTTTACCACATTAGCAAATCCGGCATTTTCAGATTCTAAAATTGCAGACAAATTTTTCATAACCTGATGTGTTTCATCTGCAAGTGTTGCAATGATTAAGGTATCAGTGCCTGGAACCAAAGCTATTTGTCCAGAGATAAATAATAAATTTCCTGTTTTAATAGCTTGATTATAAGGACCGATGGGTGCGGGCGCTGCTGTAATATTGATTACTTTTTTATCCATTGTAAAAGTTTTTATTTCAGGATACAAATATATCCTATTCAACAACCTATTTTTGCTAAAATTTTTTGAGATGAAAGTTGTGGTTTTAGCAGATGATCATTCTTTTCAGGAATTAATCAGTTTATCTGATCAAATTAATTGGCTGAGGGCTGATGATTTTAATTCATGGATTCAAAGCAGTAATGCTGATTTATTGTTTAATTTGAATGACAATGCTTGCTTTGAAAACTACAATGGCTCTTCATTACCCATATTCATCAATAGTGTTTCTGAAACTTTAAAAAACCAAAACCATCCTGTAAATGTGGTAAGGGTAAATGGTTGGCATGGGTTTTTAAAAAGAACACATTGGGAAATGGCCGGAAATCTTGGAGATACACATCTAATGCTGATAGAAAAACTAAACATTAAATCATGTATTTTAACCGATGAACCCGGTTTTGTAACCGCAAGAATTATTGCAATGATTATCAATGAAGCTTTTTTTGCAAAAGAACAGCAAGTGAGTACCGAAAGTGAAATCGATATCGCGATGAAATTAGGAACTAATTACCCTAAAGGACCTTTTGAATGGGCTCATGAGATTGGAAAGAAAAATGTATTGGATTTATTGATCAAACTTAGCATTATAGACAAGAGATACCAACCTTCAGCATTGCTTCAAAAAGAAGTATAAATAAAATGAGTTTAATTTTAAATATCGATACTGCTTTAGAAACTGCAAACATCAGCATTGCAGAGAATGGAAAAGTTTTAAAATCCAAGACAAACAGCATTCAAAAAGACCATGCATCGTTTTTACATCAGGCTGTTCAAAGTTTACTTGTTGAGCTTTCTATAGAAATTAATCAAATATCAGCCATAGCCGTTAGTATTGGCCCTGGTTCATACACCGGATTGCGAGTTGGCATATCAAGCGCAAAAGGTTTTTGCTATGCTCTCAATAAACCCCTTATAGCCATAAGCTCTTTGAAAATAATAGCTAATAACACAATGGGTCTTGTTGAAAATAAAGATGCGTTATTATGCCCAATGATTGATGCCAGAAGAATGGAAGTTTTTACTGCCATGTATGATTTTAGCTTAAATGAAATCAATAGCCCTTGTGCTATGGTTTTAAATGAAAAAAGTTTTTCGGAAATCCTATCCAACAATAAAATTTATTTTTCAGGAAACGGAAGCCAAAAATTCAAAGAAATTTCTGATCATCAAAACGCTTTGTTTATAAAAAACAATGATTTAACTCATTCATTGGCAGAATTGTCAGGTTTTAAATACATAAGCAATGATTTTGACGATTTAGTGAACACTGAACCATTTTATTTAAAAGAATATCAAACAAATAGCTGATTTATTAATACTACAATATTTTAATGTTCCAACAACTATTTTCTATATTATGTCGTTGTATTTAAATGATTTATTTATATTTGTAATCTATTTAAAATCACAATAAACCTTAAAATTAAAATCCATGACTGATTCAACTCAAACTAGCCAAGGTACTGGAGACACATTAAGTCTCGCCAACAATTCAGTAAAAGTTAACTTACACACCTTAAAAAAAGCAGCATTAGTTCTTAGAGCTTTAAATCATAAGTTGCGTCAACAAATTTTAGGATTGATTGATACAGAAAGCAAGATAACTGTAACTGAAATTTATGTGAAACTACGTTTAGAACAATCTGTTGCTTCACAACATCTTGCTATTCTAAGAAGAGCGGGTATTGTTGTTACTCAACGTGATGGAAAATTTATCCATTACACAGTTAATCACAAAAGAATAGAAGAAATCAACAAATTCATTCACGAATTGGTTGACTAATCAAAATTATAATGATTTTAAAAAACGGTTGCCATAAGCAGCCGTTTTTTTTATCTTTGCAACTTAATATCAATACATGTTTATAAAACAATTTTACACCAACTGCTTAAGTGAAGCTGCATACTATATAGAAAGTGAAGGGGAAGCTGCCATTATTGATCCGCTGAGAGATATCGATGTTTATCTGGAAATGGCTAAGGAGAGAAATGCAACAATCAAATATATTTTTGAAACTCATTTTCATGCCGACTTTGTAAGTGGACATATTGATTTAAGCAAACAAACCAATGCTCCTATTGTTTATGGTCCTGGTGCAAAAACCAACTATGAAATATATAATGCAAAAGATGGCGAAAGTTTAAGAATAGGAAAATGTGCTATTGAAGTAATACATACTCCCGGTCATACCCTTGAAAGTTCTTGTTATTTACTTAAAGATGAAAACAATAAACCACATGCTATTTTCACAGGAGATACTTTATTTGTTGGTGATGTAGGCAGGCCAGATTTAAGCAGTGGTAATATGAGCAGTGAAGATCTTGCCGGCATCATGTACGAAACCATACAAAATAAAATACTTCCCCTGAATGATGAGATTTTAGTTTATCCGGCTCATGGACCTGGAAGCAGCTGTGGAAAAAATCTCGGACCTAATACTCATAGTACTATCGGTGAACAAAAAAAGACAAATTATGCTTTAAGCAGCCAAACAAAAGAAGAATTTGTAAAAGCCGTTACTACAGGATTACAAAGCGCTCCGGTTTATTTTGCTATCAATGCTAAAATTAATCAGGAAGGATACGAAGATGTAAAAAAAGTAAAAGAACAAGGTTTGCAATTATTATCCATAAACGAATTTAAAAGTGCGGCAGAAAACGGAGCCATCATATTGGATACGCGAGCGGCTACAACATTTACAAATGGCTTTATTCCTGGCTCCATATCTATTGGACTCGAAGGCAGATTTGCAGAATGGGCAGGAATGATTCTCCCTTTTAATAAAAACATTATTTTGGTAACAGATGAAGGAAAAGAAGAAGAAAGTGTGATTCGTCTTTCAAGAGTGGGCTTTGAAAAGATGTTAGGCTGTTTGAAAGGAGGGTTTGAGGCTTGGAGAAATGCAAATGAACCTATCGATATGATTATTGATGTCGAAGCCGATGAGTTGATTATGGATATCCCTCACGATCCCAATTTATTGGTTGTTGATGTAAGAAAAGAAGGAGAATGGGCTGACGGGCATCTTGCTGATGCAATGAATTTGCCACTTCAAGAGATGACAAATGTTGCGATGCTTGCTCAATTTGAAGAAAATCAAAATTTATACATCCATTGTGCAGGCGGATACAGAAGTGTTATTGCTGCATCATTACTGAAAAGAGAGGGTATTGACAATTTGAGAAATGTATTAGGAGGATGGAATTCAATAAAAAATGAGGAAAAAGCAAAAGTAGTTAAAGAAACAAAAGTGTTGGACTAATCTATAACAGGCAATGGCGCGTCATCTTTCCAAAGTGAATCATATGGCCTTTGATAATCCCACTTCCATCTCCTGTGACTCCATAGATAATTATCTGGTTGATTGGAAACAGTTTCTTCCAGAAAATCTCTGTACAATTTAGTGAGCTCTCCCTCTTTCATGTTGCCTGCTTCTTCAACTACAATATTGGTAACAAATTCATATTTACCACGTTTTATTTTTACAAGCTTAACAAATACAACAGCTGTGTTATTTTTAATAGCCCCTTTATCCGGTCCGGTTACAAATGGAACAGGCTTGTTAAAGAAATTCAACCAAAATGCATTTGCAGGATTAGGTGCGTTTTGATCAGCAGCTAAGCCAATGGAATATTGTTGATTTAATAACTGATGCATTCTGGATTTGAATTCATAAGTAGCTACCAGAATAGTTCCAGTTTTTGATCTTAAGTCGTAAAATATTTTATTGATGGCTTTATTGTTTATTTTAACATACACACCAACAAATGGAATATTCATTTTTTGAGCAATCAATAAATTGGCAAACTCCCAGTTAAACTGATGCCCTCCATGAAATTGGATACTTTTTCCTTTTTTTGCCAAGTCAATCACATCTTCAAGATTGATACTTGCCATCTTTTGAAAACGTCTATCAGATAAGCTGAGCAATTTGATAGTTTCAATAAATGTATCTGTAATGTTTCTGTAAAACTGTTTTGCGATTTTAATTTTTTCCGACTTAGTTTTTTCAGGAAATGCAATATCCAGATTATTAAAAACTACAACTCGTCTGTATTTAACAAAATGATAAATTACAAAAGCTGCAAAATCACTGATTCTGTATAAGATGAAGAAAGGAAGTAATGAGACCAAATAGAGTAAACTATAAATCAGATAATACATTTTTAAATAACTATTTTAAAGTATGGTATTTTGCAAAATACTGTCCTGATTGATAAAATCGATATTATAATGAAGCCCTCTGCTTTCCTTTCTTAACTCGGCGCTTTTCACAATCAAATATGCAATGGTAATCATATTTCTTAATTCACATAGCTGAGGCGATACTTCTGTTTTTTGATAAAGCGTTTCGGTTTCCTGATGCAAAAGGTCAAGTCTTCTGCTTGCTCTTTGCAACCGTTCATTATTCCTTACAATACCAACATAATCACTCATCAGTAATTTTAACTCCTTAACACTTTGAGTTATCAAAATCATTTCTTTTGGAGCAGTTGTTCCCGCTGCGTTCCAATCTGGAATATTGTTTTTGAAAGAAGTATTTTCTATTTCTTTAACTGATTTTACATATGAACGATGCGAAAACACCATTGCTTCCAACAAGGAATTGCTTGCTAATCTATTTGCACCATGCAAACCCGTACTTGCGCACTCACCAGAAGCATACAAATGCTTTATTGAGGTCCTTCCCCATTCGTCTGTTTTAATGCCACCGCAACTGTAATGAGCAGCAGGAGCAACTGGAATCATATCTTTACTCACGTCAATGCCTATGTTAAAACACTTTTCATAGATATTGGGGAAATGTTCTTTGAATTTATCTGTGGGTATCTCTCTGCAATCTAAAAAAACAAATTCTGTTCCATTAATCTTCATCTCATTATCTATGGCTCTTGCAACAATATCTCGCGGGGCTAAATCTTTTCTGGAATCATATTTTTCCATAAAGGCTATTCCTTCGCTATTACGTAATATACCTCCTTCGCCTCTAACCGCTTCCGTTATTAAAAAAGAATATCCTTTAACCCCAGATTCATACAATGCAGTGGGATGAAATTGAATAAATTCCATATTCTCAATTCTTCCTTTTGCTCTGTAAACCATTGCAACGCCATCACCAGTTGCGATGGATGGATTGGTTGTTGTTCTATATACTTGTCCGTTACCTCCTGTTGCCAATAAAATAATCCTTGAAATTATTTTTTCAATCTTTCTAGTATGAAGATTAAGCACATAAACTCCATAGCATTCTGTATCTGGTGTTGATTTTGTAACCAGGTATCCAATATGATGCTGAGTAATCAAATCAAGAACAAAACAATGACTGATCAATTTGATGTTGTTGCATTTTTTGATGGCTTCGAGCAAAGCTCTTTCCATCTCTTTACCAGTAATGTCTTTATGATGAAGTATTCTTGATTCGCTATGTCCACCCTCTTTTCCTAATTTAAAATCACCATCTGGTTCCTTGTCGAATTGTGCTCCCCATTCAATAATTTCTTCGATTCTTTCAACCCCTTCTTTCACAACAAAATCAACAACTGCCTCATTGCACAATCCATCGCCGGCAATTAGTGTATCTTCTATATGTTTATCAAAACTGTCATCTCCAACTTTCATTACTCCGGCAATTCCACCCTGTGCATATTTAGTATTGGTTTCGTCACTTTGAGTCTTCGTTAATATTGTAACTGTTTTATCCGGACATGCTTGTGCAACCTTGAGCGCATAAGTCAACCCTGCAATTCCTGAACCAATAATCAAAAAATCTGTCTTCATAACTCACTAATTTTTGCACTTATTCGCTCTTTTCAACCCAGGCATTGTTTTCTTTTAAAAGATTAATCAACTCTTCAACAGCTACATCACTGTTTATATTTCTTTTCACTACTTCTTTTCCTTTATATAAAGTGATCTTATCAACCCCGCTCCCAACGTATCCAAAATCTGCATCAGCCATTTCACCGGGACCATTTACAATACAACCCATGATGGCAATCTTAACCCCTTTGAGATGATTAGTAACCGATCTTATTTTTGCTGTTGTTTCCTGCAAATCAAAAAGTGTTCTTCCACAACTCGGACAACTAATATATTCTGTTTTAGAAATTCTTGTTCTTGTAGCTTGTAAAATACCGAAGGCAATCGAATTGATTTGTTGAATTGTAGTTTGCTTATCAGAATTGTCATAATGATACCCAAAACAAACACCATCGCCCATTCCGTCAATTAATAAAGACCCTGTTTCTACAGCATAATGAATTAAACTTTCATCAGTGGTTTCATGACTGCTATCGCAAATAATAATCACAGGATTCATTACTTGATGCGATGACAATTCTATAAACATCCTTCTGATGGACTGCACTGCATTTTTGTTATTAGAACTCAAACAAATTACAGCAGTGTGATCCTGCTTGACCTCCTCAAGAATAGAATTGAGACTAGAAATTGAATTTTCATCCCAATTGCAATCAATCATTACAAAATTCAAGGATGGAGATTTTACTGCATCTTTTTTAAAGTATTCATTACAATCAAATAAAGGATAGCACTTGCTTTTATCATTGGCGTGATTCCATACCTTAGCATCCAATAATACTTTTAATGTGCCGGGCAATTTAAAGTCAGGTTCAGCTTTACAATAAACATAATCAGCTGCGGCATCAGCAATATTCCACTTATCAGTTGTTGTGTTATATTGATAACCGATAAATGAAAAATCGTCTGGGCTTATCTGATTAAACTTGCTGTAATCTGCAATTACAACTGGAACTTGCTTAGACCCTATATTTTCAATCTGAATTGTGTCTCTTCTTTTATAGTTAAAAGGATCGTAAACCAGTTTATTGATTTCAGGAACTATTGAATTTGTATCAATACCTTTATATCGGTTAACAAGATCTCTGCAAACAGGTATTTCAAGCTCTGGATTTTCGGTTAGGGATACACGAACGGTGTCACCGATTCCATCTTCCAAAAGTGTTCCGATTCCGATTGCAGACTTTATTCTTCCGTCTTCTCCATCTCCTGCTTCGGTAACACCCAGATGTAGTGGATAACATTCTCCGAATTCATTCATCATGTGCTGAATAAGTAAACGATAAGCCTGAACCATTACCTGAGGGTTGCTGCTTTTCATGCTAAGCACAATGTTATGATAATCTTCACCTCTTGCAATTCGCAGAAACTCCATTGCGCTTTCAACCATGCCGATTGCAGTATCTCCATACCTGCTCATAATCCGATCACTCAAGCTTCCATGATTAGTTCCAATCCTCATTGCCGTTCCGTATTCTTTACAAATCAAAACAAGTGGGGTGAAGCGTTCTTTTATTCTATCTATTTCTTCCTGATACTCTGCATCAGTATACTCTATTTGTTCAAATTTTTTTTTGTCAACATAATTGCCAGGGTTCACTCTAACTTTCTCTACTATTTTTGCAGCTATCTCTGCAGCATTGGGAGTGAAATGTATATCGGCAACTAACGGTGTATTGTATCCTCTTTTTCTTAATTCATCTTTTATTAATTGGAGATTTTCTG
This sequence comes from Chitinophagaceae bacterium, assembly GCA_027484165.1. GTDB lineage: Bacteria > Bacteroidota > Bacteroidia > Chitinophagales > Chitinophagaceae > Ferruginibacter. The sequence goes on from JAIXWH010000150.1 coordinate 66,143, forward strand.
CTTCTTTTTTTGATGGTGCAGTAATCCTCACTAGTTCTGCCCCTGCTTTGATACACCGGATGCTTTGCTCAACAGTAGCCAAAGTATCCATTGTGTCAGTTGTGGTCATCGTTTGAACTCTTATAGGATGATTGCCGCCCAATAATAAGTTACCAATCTTCACGACTCTTGTTTTGAGTCTTTTATACGATGTTAATGATTCACAATAGAGCTGCATAGAATTGATTATTTGTTGCTGTTACTTTTTTCCTTTAAAAAAACCATAATGCTCTAATATTTTTCTGCCGGCGCCCATGGGGTTTTGGTTCAAAACAGTATTTTCAGATGACTTTTCTAAATTGACAAAGAAATAAACATGCCTATTTTCTTCAACCCATCCTATACACCAGAATACATTATTGTTATTTTCATCCTTGGTTGATGCTGAACAATAACTCAATTTATAGGCGCTATTATCTTCTTTAACCATCATCTCACGAACTAACAAATGAACAGATTTTCTAAATGGTAGTTGATCAAAGTATAAATGCTTCAATAAACCCAATTGTTCATCTGGAGAAATTTTCAACCTATTATTCATCCAAAACGAATCCAAATTTTTACCCGTTGTTTTATTGCCGTAAGAAAGTCTCTCCATCCATACAGTTAATGTATCATGATTGATCTTGTTTGTTACATTATAGAAAAATGGAAAAGAATTCTGCTTGAAAGCATCAACTATATTCATTTGTTTAGATGTGGCTTTATTTGAAGAGTCAGAATTTTCAACAGAAATAGTCATCTTTTCATCGGTAACTACGCCAATTTGCATAGCAATTAAAGAAAGTGGAATATTAAAAGTGGATGCGGGAGAAAATCTCGTGGTGTCCAACGACATATTATAAACAGTGATTTCGCCAGTAGCATTATCCAGCATGGTAAAACAACCTTCTGTATTTGAAGTTGTTGAATAAAATTGTTTCAAATCGTTATCAATTTTTGCTTTATTGACAGAGCAAGAATAAAAAAACAATACGAATGAAACTGAAAGTATAATTTGAAATAGCTTTTGCATTTTTTCTTTGAATATTTTTATTTGTTTTTTGATTTCATATGATTTGCTGTTGCCTCCAACGCTTCATAAAACTGATCACCGAACTTTCTGATGAGTGGTTCTTTTAAAAACTCATACACCGGTACTTTTAATTTTTTTCCTAAAGCACAAGCTGCTTTACAATTATCTTCACGTGGTTCATAATTTGCGTATTCTGTAACTCCATCTGCACTCTTTTTTACAATAATTGGAAATAAATGACAGCTAATTGGTTTTTTCCATTTTACTTTTCCATCTAAGTAGGCCTGCTCAATTCCGCATTTAACAATCCCGTTATTATCAGTAATGCCGTAAACACAAATCTTACTGTTTATGGTAGGTGTAACCCAACCGAATTCTCTGTCATAAACATATCTTCCTTGTTTTTCAATTTCCTTTTTACTCGTTTCACTCATATAGGGTAACACTGAATCAAAAACCTCGTCTATATTTTTAAGCTCCTTGCGATCCAAGGGCGCACCGGCATCGCCATCAACACAGCAAGCCCCCTTGCATTTGTTTAAGTCACAAACAAATTGATCAATAACAATCTTATCACTTAAGAGTACATTATCTATTGCAATCATTTTGCAAAAATACGTTGGAATAATGAAGAATATTGAGGTTAGTTTGGAATATTACAAATGAAAAAAAGACACCAATCGCCTATTTTTGACTCCACTTGAAAGTATTGATTAAATGTTCGATATCTTTTTGTAAAAAATCCTGAACAGGTCTTAATGAATCCGCATTCGGTGTGCTGTCAAAATAGAGAGCCCCTCTTAAAAAATGGCGAGTGGTATCACTCAGAAAAAATTGTTTAGATGTGGCTGCATTTCCTCCAACTTTGAAATATATCCCGTGAATACCATTTGATGTAGAAATGAGACTGTCTGTTATTGAACTTGCTATCACATCGTTTTTGTTAGTTAGATTGAAAGCATCATTTACCATGAAGTCGAATTGATTGATGCCAAATGAATCTTTATAAATACCATTAGGCTGTTTGATTTTGTATGGGGCCCGCCCGCCAACAATCTTGTAACTCAAAAAAATCCTTGCATTAAAAGTGGGAAAGTCAACGTTGATCCAATAATTATTTTCTGGTGTGCTATCAAAATAGGTGCTATCCTGAATGATTTTTGCATAAACAGGGTATTCAAAGGAATATGGAAATGATGAATCATTAAATTTTGTGTATTGATGCTCGGGCAGATCAATTTTAAAATATCCCTTTTTCTTAGAGGTATAATTAGAATTACATGCAATCAAAATCATCAGAAAAATAAATCCAAGATATCTGAATGACGATAGTTTAACTTTTAAATTATTAAGCATTGTTTTCTTTAGGGTGAATAATAACTTTTACTTTGTCTATCCTGTTTTTATTGATCTCCAAACAAATGAATGTAAATTCTCCTAGATCAAAAGACTCATCGATTTTAGGAAATTCTCCTGCAATTTCAAGTACTAAACCTGCAAGCGAATCACTGTCGCCTCTTATATGGTCAAAAGAATTTAGAGGAAGCTTCATTGCTTTACATGCATCATTGATCATCGTTTTGCCTTCAAAAATATAGTTGAAGTCATCTATTTTTTTATTTACACTCTCCTCATCATCAAATTCATCTTTAATCTCTCCAATCACTTCTTCCAAAATATCTTCCAGTGTAACAATTCCCGATGTACCTCCAAATTCATCCACAACAACAGCAAAATGAATTCTTTTTAATCTGAATTCCTGAAGCAAATCCTCAATAGACTTTTGTTCATGTACAAAATAAGGAGTCCTAATTAAAGGATGCCAGTCGAAATCTTCAGCATTGCCTAAGTAGGGAAGCAGGTCTTTCATGTGAAGAATGCCGATAATCTCATCCAGGCTTGATTTGTAAACCGGCAATCTTGAATAATGAAGATCTTCGGCCTGTTTTTTAATTTCTTTTATAGAAACCATTGATTCAATTCCACTAACGTCGATCCTTGTACGCATTACCTGTTTCACCGTAATGCCTCCAAACTTTCTTATCCCTTTTAAGATTTGCTTTTCTTCAATGCTTGCTTCATTTTCTGGTAACAAATCAATGGCATAATCTATGTTGTTTTCTTCATCATTATCCGATGAATTAAAAGAGGAGAATTTCTTCTCGATATCATCAGAATAACTGACAAACTTTTTACTGAAGCGGTAGAATAAGCTATTAAAAATTTCAACTGCCAAGGAAGACGTTGATGCAAACCAAACTTTGTGATGGGTAGCCCAAACTTTAGGCAACACTTCCGCAAAGAGTAAGATAAAAGAAGAAACCAACACTACTTTCAAAGAAAAACTCAACAATAAGGAATTGAACAATCCGTCATTAAACCAGCTGTTCATCAGCAAGTTTGAAATCAATATGATGCCAATGTTTACAATACTGTTTGCAATAAGCATAGAAGCCATCAATATTTTAGGCTGTTCCAACAAACTGACTATCCTTTTGTAAGATGGCTGTTTTCTTGTTTTTAAAATATTAATATCCTTGGGAGTTAAAGCAAAAAAAGCGACTTCACTGCCTGAAAGCAAAAATGAAAACAAATAAAGAATAACAATGGATATAACTAAAATGGTTGTTTCAGATGCAGAAATAAAAAAGAAATCCAGTAGCTGGAATTTAGAATTCAATAAAGAAAGATAATCCAATGTTTGATGTTTAAATTAAAAATAAATAAAGTTGACATATCAAAGTAAAATCATGATTTGCGATTCATGTTTAACTGTCAGTTTATTTTAGTTATAGTCATTTCCAAATTCTTTTGATGTATCCTCTTTTTTATCGAGGATGATAATATTCTCTCCCACAATATCTGTCGCCGTCTTACGATGACCTTCCTTATCATCCCAGGTTCTGTATTTAATTCTGCCTTCGATAAAAACGTGACTGCCTTTATGTAAATATTTTTGAGCCATTTCCGCAAGTCCTCTCCATAAAACAATAGAATGCCATTCTGTTTGAGATGCAGGCTTACCAGTTTTGTCTTTGAAAGTTTCAGTAGTAGCCAATGAGAATTTTGCAACTGCAACATTACCTTCTAAAAACTGCATTTCTGGATCTTTTCCCAGATTTCCAATTAAGGTAACTTTATTTAAACCTCTCATAAATAGATTAAAGAATTTTTGATGTACAAATTTAAAGATACAATATAAAATTACTAATCAAATTCTTGTTTGAGATAATTCACAATCACTTTTGGGAAAGCTAATTTCTTCATTTGAGATTTGTCAACCCATTCGCCATTCTTTATTTTTAAAGGCTTTTTTATTTCCAAAATGAAGAATTTACAATAAATGGTTTGATGTGTCAGCTTCTGTTTATAGAAATCTGAAACCTTTTTAAGATTTATTGCATTGTTTTTGAATTTGGATTCTATTTTTTTTATCAGATCTTCTTCTGTTGATTGTTGATGTGTTTCTTCATTAATTAAAACAAATTCATATAGATTTTGCCAAACATCTCGAGCCATCCTTTTTTCTACATGAACTTTACCTTTATGATGTAACACCAGATAATAAAACCAACGTTCCTTTATTTTGATTGACTTAAGTTTTTGAGGCAATTCATTGATTTTGTTTTTGTTATACGCATAACACGCTTCAGATAAATAACAAACATCACATAAAGGAGACTTAGGTTTGCAAATTGTTGCTCCAAAATCCATAATCGCCTGATTGTATTTTCCAGCTTGTCTTTTGTCTAATAGTTTCTGTGCGAGTACATTAAACTCTACCTTGCCTTTTGTTGAATCTATAGGAGATTTTATTCCAAAAAATCGCGACAATACTCTGGTCACATTTCCATCAACAACAGCATACGGCAATCCATATGCGAACGAAACTATTGCGGCTGCTGTGTAAGGACCAATTCCTTTAAGTGACAAAACCTCCTCATAAGTTTTTGGAAACACTCCAAATAATTCAGTTGAAATAAACCTTGCTGTTGTCAATAAATTTTTACACCTGTTATAGTAACCCAACCCCTCCCACAATTTAAACACCTCATTATCATCAGCATTTGATAAATCATGAATGTTGGGATAATTTTTAATGAAATTATTATAATAGTTCCATCCCTTCTCGACCCTGGTTTGTTGTAAAATAATTTCACTGAGCCATATTCTATA
>JAIXWH010000157.1 GCA_027484165.1 Chitinophagaceae bacterium
AAATGCACTGTCTTTATTTAATTGATTTAAACTTTCCAAATGATGAACATAGAAGAATTATATAAAATTTACTTAAAAAATCCCTCTGTTCAAACAGACACACGTAAATTAAAGCATGGTGATATTTATTTTGCATTAAAAGGGGCCAATCATAACGGTAATGCTTATGCAAAACAGGCACTTGAAAGCGGAGCATCTTACTCGGTGGTTGATGAAGATATTGATGGTGAAGATTCCAGAATTATCAGAGTGGATGATGTATTGACAACACTGCAACAATTATCAAAATTTCATCGATTACAGTTTGATATTCCATTCATTGCAATAACAGGCAGTAATGGAAAGACAACCACTAAAGAATTGATTCATGTAGTTTTATCTTCAAAATACAAGACTTATACCACAGAGGGTAATTTAAATAATCATATTGGAATTCCGTTAACCATCCTGAAAATCAAGAAAGATGCAGAAATGGCTGTGATTGAAATGGGAGCTAATCATCAAAAAGAAATAGAAGGTTACTGCAAATATGCATTACCAACACATGCCCTTATCACCAATTGCGGAAAGGCACATTTGGAAGGATTTGGAGGAGTAGAAGGGGTAAGAAAAGGTAAAGGTGAATTGTTCGATTTCATCAGAATGAATCAAGGCAGTGTATTCCTATTTAACGATTATGATTATTTGATAAAGATGGCTGAAGGAATCAATTCAGTAAAAACCTACGGCACAATTCAAGCTGATCTTGTTGGGGATGTGTCTGATGATAATCAATTTTTATCGGTGTCTGTAAAAAAAGGTGCTAACATAGATGGAATAAACACACAATTGGTAGGAGGATATAATTTACCTAATGTATTGGCAGCGGTTTGTATTGGGAAAGCATTTGAAGTGCCTGATGATAAAATAAAATCGGCATTAGAAAGTTATCAGCCTTCTAACAGCAGATCGCAGTTGATAAAAAAAGATTCCAATGAAATTATATTGGATGCCTATAATGCCAATCCAAGTAGCATGAAGTTAGCTATTGAGAATTTTGCAAAAATGTCTGGCAATAAAAAAATACTTATGCTTGGATCAATGGCTGAGCTTGGTGATGAAAGTCAACATGAACACCAGCAATTGGTTGATTTGATAAAATCCTATTCATGGAATCAAGTGGTATTGGTTGGCAGTGCCTTCAGCGAAATACATGAAAGTTTTAATTACTTTTCTAAAGTTGATGAAGCAAAAGATTGGTTTAAATCACAAGGGTTTACTGAAGCACAGATTTTAATAAAAGGCTCAAGGAGTATGCAAATGGAAAAGCTTTTAGATTGATTTTTAAATCAAGGATTAACTGCTTACTTTTGCCGTCCAATATAATTTTGGAGAGTTGTCCGAGTGGCTGAAGGAGCACGCCTGGAAAGTGTGTATACGGGAAACTGTATCGAGGGTTCGAATCCCTCACTCTCCGCAAGTGAATTGTAAAAATGTCGACAGTCTCAGGCCGCTGACATTCATGCCGGCGACTGAATATTCACCAAAATCCGACACAATCATTTCCCTTTTCAAATTGTTTCTTAACTTTATTTCTAGCCTTTAATTTTCAATTTTATTTATCATATCATTTTAAATGAATTCTTATCAATTATATCCTTTAAAATTTCAGCCCATTTTTAAATATAGAATATGGGGAGGAAATAAATTGATAGAGGAACTAAAAAAAAATACTTCAGCTGATCAAATCGGCGAATCCTGGGAAATTTCTGATGTTGATGGTGATGAAACTGTTGTTCAAGACGGCTCATTAAAAGGCCTTACTTTAAAAAAAATAATTCAGAAATATAAAAGCGATTTGGTAGGAAAAAAAGTATATGATGTTTTTGGAGATTCATTTCCATTGTTAATCAAATTTATTGATGCCCATTTGCCTTTATCAATTCAGGTTCATCCTGACGATGCTACTGCAAAAGAACGACATCATTCTTTTGGAAAAAATGAAATGTGGTACATTATGGATGCAGATCCTGGCGCAGAATTGATTGTTGGGTTTAAAAAAGAAACCACCACAGAAGAATATCTCAATAAATTAAACAAAGGTGAAATACTTGATTTATTGAATGTTGAAAAAGTACAAAAAGGCGATGCATATTACATTCCTGCTGGACGAGTTCATGCAATAGGTGCCGGAGTATTACTAGCTGAAATTCAACAAACCTCAGATGTAACTTATCGTATTTTTGACTACAATCGTATTGACGCCTCAACAGGAAAAAAAAGAGAGCTTCACAATGAGCTTGCTGTTAATGTGATTGATTTTCAATCATACGCTGAATATAAAACCCAATATGAAAAAAATGAAAATGAATCCAATTCATTAATTCATTCCCCATATTTTAAATCCAACTTCATTAACCTAACTGGTAGTATTGAAAAAGACTACTCAATTATGGATTCTTTTGTTATTTATATCTGCACCCAAGGCGTTGTTGAAATTCAATGTCAAAATGAAAACTATCATTTAAAAAAGGGTGAGACTATATTATTCCCCGCCTCAATAACTACGCTTAATCTTCATTCAGGATCACCCTCAGAAATTATTGAGGTTTATTGTTAAAGAAGAATCACATTTTTTGATATACTAATATTTAATATTTATAAAATCACATTTTATTCACATTCTTTAAAATTATTTTCTAGGATTGTAATTACTTTTTAGTTTTGCTTTTAATGCATAACGAAACAAGCATAAATTTGACAAAACAAAATTGCCGAAAAGCAATGAGTTCGATGCTTTCTAACAAAAAATCAAGTTTCGTTATTGTGAAAAGAGACATTAATTATTATTATTTATAAAAGGCTTTCATTTTGAAAGCCTTTTTTTTATACCATAAATTTTATGAATACAAAACAAATCCTACTGGATAAAATAAAAGAAAAAGGCGGATGGGTAAACACTCATGCTCATTTTGATAGAGCCTACACTATTGATGAGATTACTTTTAAGCAAGTCTATGCACCTTTAAAAGAAAAATGGGGAATCGTTGATCACGTTAAACGTTCATCAAGTATTGACCAGGTATATGCACGTATGGCAAAAGCAACTGAATTAATGATTCAGCAAGGAGTAAAAGCAATCGGAACTTTTATTGATGTAGATGAAGCGATAGAAGACAAATCAATAAAGGCCGCACAAAAGCTAAGAGATACCTATGGAAGTCAGGTGCAATTTAAATTTATGAATCAAACCCTCAAAGGTGTTTTAGATAAAGACGCGAAATATTGGTTTGACATGGGGGTTGAATTTGTAGATATCATAGGAGGCTTACCAGCAAAAGATGCAGGCCGTGAAGCTGAGCATTTAGATGTTTTACTGTCAACTGGAAAGAAATATAATAAAATGGTTCATGTACATGTAGATCAATTTAATACCGATGAAGAAAGTGAGACAGAATTACTAGCTCAGAAAACGATTGAACACGAAATGAATGGTAAAGTAGTTGCAATTCATTCCATTTCAGTTGGAGCGCATCAAAAAGAGAAAAGGAATGAAATTTATGCATTGATGAAAAAGGCAGATTTAATGGTGGTTTCGTGCCCTATCGCCTGGATAGATCATCCAAGAACAGAACGATTAGCGCCAAGTCATAATGCAATAACTCCCATTGACGAAATGTTGCCCTATGGTATTAAAGTGGCAATTGGTACTGATAATATTGCAGATGTTTATAAACCTTTTGGAGACGGAGATATGTGGACTGAATTGAAATTGGTTTTGGAAGCATGTAAACTATATGATATCGATTCATTGTCGGAAATAGCCACCAAAAATGGTTTAGCTGTTTTAGGCATCAATTAATAATTCATTTTAAACGAAACTTAGTTTCAGTTTTTTTATAAAATTTAAATTAAAAACAAATGAAACTCTGGCAAAAAAGCTTCGAGGTTAACAAAGAAATTGAAAAATTTACGGTTGGAAAAGACCGTGAAATGGACTTAATGTTGGCAGAACATGATGTGATAGGAAATATAGCACACGCTAAGATGCTTGAAACTATCGGTCTTTTATCTGCGGATGAACTTCATCACCTTTCCAATGGTCTTCTTGATATTCTTAAGGAAATTGAAAAGGGTAACTTTATTATTGAAGATGGAGTAGAAGATGTTCATAGTCAGGTTGAGCTGATGTTAACCCGACAATTAGGTGATACCGGAAAAAAAGTACATAGTGGCAGATCCAGAAACGATCAGGTTTTATTGGATTTGAAATTGTTTATCAGAAGCGAAATCAAAAACACAGTGTTTGCTACTAAAACTTTATTTGATACACTTATTGATTTGAGTAATAAACATAAAGATGTATTAATGCCAGGATACACTCATTATCAAATTGCAATGCCTTCTTCATTTGGTTTATGGTTCGGGGCTTATGCAGAGAGTTTAGTTGATGATATGGCAACGATGAAAGCTGCATTCAAAATTGCTAATAAGAATCCATTGGGTTCTGCTGCAGGCTATGGTTCAAGTTTTCCCTTAAATAGAACAATGACAACTGAGTTGTTGGGATTTGATGTGATGAATTATAATGTTGTATATGCGCAAATGGGAAGAGGTAAAACAGAAAAAATTGTTGCACAGGCACTTGCAAATATCGGCTCAACATTAGGAAAAATGAGCCAGGACATCTGTTTATTTATCAATCAGAATTTTGGATTTATCAGTTTTCCAGATGAATTAACAACTGGAAGCAGCATCATGCCTCATAAAAAAAATCCAGATGTTTTTGAGTTAATCAGAGCGAAATCAAACAAGTTAATGGCATTACCAAACGAAATAGCTTTGATAACAGCAAACTTAAGCAGTGGCTATCATAGAGACATGCAGTTAATTAAGGAGAGTTTCATGCCTGCATTCAAAGAATTAAATGATTGCATTGAAATTGCTAATTACGCAATCTCACATATACAAGTGAAACAGGATATTCTTAACGATCCTAAATACAAATATTTGTACAGTGTTGAAGCAGTAAATCAATTGGTATTGGAAGGTGCAAGTTTCAGAGATGCCTATAAATCTGTGGGAAATGATATTCAAAACAACACTTTCGAGCCAACAAAAATAAATGCTATCTATTCTCACGAAGGCAGTATCGGTAACTTGTGTAATGAGCATATTGTTGCCGAAATGAATCTCTTAATTACAAATTTTAATTTCGAAAAAATAAATAAGTCTTTGAATACTCTTTTGCAAAGAGAGAGCATCACACCATAGTATTTCCATTAATTTCAATACGGTTAAGGATAAAAAAAATGCTGTCTACTCAGACAGCATTTTTTAATATTATTCAAATCAAATTATTTTCTTTTTGATTTGCTTTGTTTTCTCTTTCCAAAGATATTTCCTTCCTGGAATCCTGGCCCTTCTGGAGGTCCAAGATAGCTTTGAGCACATCTGAAACCTACAGTGCTTGCGGCTTGATCTTCCTGCATGTAGCGGCGAGAACCTGGAGTTAACCAATAAGCTTGATCATTCCAGCTACCACCTTTAAGAACTCTTGATTGATCATTAATTAAAGTGGTTAAGCCATAATTATATGATGCATAACTTGCAGAGTCTCCATCGTTATAGCTAATCAAGTTATTACGTTGATAGTTCGTTCTGTTTTTAACTTCTTCATCAGAAATATCTACTTTTTTCAATCTGCCCATGCTGTCTCTTTCATATTCTCCACTAGCATTTTTGTAGAATTTTTGGAATCTATTACCACGGAAGTAGTTGAAATCCTGACCATCAACTGGAGTAAGAGGTCTGTAGATGTCAGCAACCCACTCACTTACGTTACCGCACATGTTATATAAACCAAAAGCATTAGGATAGAAAGCCTTGATATTGCCACAAATTGCAGCACGATCATTCAAACCACCAGAAACCCCCATGTTATCACCACTTGTACGTTTGAAGTTGGCTAGGAATTTACCTTGCCATGTACCATGTCTGTTATCTCTAAGACCATTGATATTTTTGCTCCAGGAGTATAATAATTGGTTTGAACGTAGTTCCTCACCACTCTTATTTTCGCTTTTACGGGGAGATGGGTTTTGGTCTATTAATCCATAAGCTGCAAATTCCCATTCAGCTTCAGTTGGTAAACGGTAGCTCATGCCTAGTATACCATCATCCATACGAACAGTACTTCTTGGCTTATTATTAATGTCTTTAAGATTTGAAGATTTTGGCTTGTTTTTTCCTTGAATTAAGTCTGGATTTAACAAGTAAGCTTCAGTATTGAAGGAACCTTCCGCGCCACCACCTTTCATTTCTTTTTTTGCAGCATCTTTCTTTAAGTAACCTTTTTTGATTAGAGTTAGCTCATTCACACGATCTGTTCTCCAAATACAAAAATCATTTGCTTGCTGCCAGCTAACACCAACAACTGGGTAATAGTTGTATGATGGATAACGGAAATAAAATTCAACGTAAGGTTCATTATATGCTAACTCTTCTCTCCAGCACAAAGTATCTGGCAACGCTTTTTTCATGATAGCAGTATCGTTACTGAAAGTATTTTCAAGCCAGTATAAATATTCTCTGTAGTGAACATTTGCAACTTCAGTTTCATCAATAAAGAAAGAAGGAACAGTTACTCTTCTTGGCGTATTGTTCCAATCACCCATAACATCTTCTTCTTTTGCTCCCATAATAAAAGATCCCCCTTGCACAAACACCAACCCAGGTCCTGCTTTTGGGTATTTTATTTTGGTTACATGGAAATTTCCCATGTTTTTGTCATCGTAACTCCATCCGGTTACTGAAGATTGGGCCTTCTTTTTTCCCATTGAGCATGAGGCAAAAGCCAAAGTAGTTAATGATACGATCAAAATGTTTTTGATACTGATAGTTTTCTGCATGTGCATCCTTTTTGCAAGTTGGTTAACGAAAGCTTTTTTTAATTATTGTAAATTAAAGGCTTACAATATTTGCGAATATATAAACTTTACTTTAATTCCTGCTGAATTTTGCGACATAATTTTATAAAATTTCAACCACTTTTAGATTTTGTTTAACATCACACCGGTTGATTTTTAAAAATCACATCCAATAATAGGTGCAATTAGACAATATTTTAGAGGGACAAACGTTTTTTCATCATTTTGTACAAAAAAAATAACCAACATTTTTTAAACAATTTCAGGGGTGGTTTAAAAAAATCTTGGTGAATTCAATAAATCATCTATTTTTACATCCCAATTAACAAAAATTACAAGCTTATAGAGGAAACTCTACTTAACCAAAGACAACTAAATTAGCATGAAACAAGCAACCATTAAACTATCTGCTATAGTTTTATTATTAGCAGGATTAACTTCTGCAGCTCAGGCTCAAACAAATAATCGCATTAATGTAGTGACTACTGCCGTTCCCTTCTTACGCATTTCACCAGATGCTAGAACAGGTGGTATGGGTGATGCAGGTATTGCAACTGCTCCAGACGCCAATTCAGCATTTTGGAACTTAGCAAAATCACCTTTTGCAACTCAAAAAACAAGTGTTTCGCTTTCATACACTCCATGGTTAAGTGATTTGAAATTAAATGATGTGTATTATGTTGCATTAGCAGGATATCATCAGTTAGATGAAACTCAAACTATCTCTGGTTCATTGAGATATTTTAGCTTAGGTAATATCCAATTTACAAATGAACTAGGTCAAGACATTGGAAGTTCAAGACCACGTGAGTTCGCACTTGATGCAGGATACTCAAGAAAATTATCTAACAAAATGGGATTAGGTATTGCGTTACGTTATATCAATTCTAGTTTAGCAAGAGGTGC
>JAIXWH010000065.1 GCA_027484165.1 Chitinophagaceae bacterium
AGGTTCTATCGAAGAATTAAAGAAATGAGTCAGCTCTCCTTTTTCGTTGATAATGTATTTACAAAAATTCCAGCTGGGTTCTTTTTCATTCCATCCATTCATTTCTTTATGAGTTAACCATTTGTATAACTGTTGTTGCTCTTCCGTTTTTACTACAACCCCTTTTTTAGCAATGGGAAAGCTAATACCATAATTTTTTTTACAAAACTGTGCGATAGTTTCATCGCTTCCTTTTTCCTGTTGACCAAAATCATTGGAGGGAAACGCAATCAATATCAAACTGTCTTTATACTTGTTATATAATTTTTCGAGAGATTCGTATTGTCTTGTAAAGCCACAGTTGGATGCCGTATTTACAATCAAAATCTTCTTTCCTTTATACACAGACAAATTAAGTGCTGAACCATTATTCAGAGTAATAGAGTTGCTATAGAAGTCGATTGGAGCATTCGAAACGGTTGCTTCTTGTTTTTCTTTTTTTGAGATCCGCATCACCATTGGATACATAGTTTTGAGTATTCTTTGTTTAATAGTCATTTCTTTTGATTTTTTGTTGGTTATGGCTACTGTTGTACCAATCAAGACAGTGATTGCAAGGATAATTATCAATGTAACTTTATTCATCTTCATTTATTGTATTTAAATATAGAAACACAAATAACTTATTTTTGTTCAAAGTTAGTCAACAAATGAAGAGTGATGAAGATTATATGAGAATGGCACTTGCAGAGGCAAAGAAAGCCTACGATAAAGAAGAGGTTCCTATTGGAGCAGTGGTGGTAATGCAAGACAAAATAATAGCTAAAGGATTTAATCAGGTGGAGCTGATGAACGACAGCACCGCACATGCTGAAATCATCGCATTAACTACTGCCTATAATTATCTTGGCAGTAAATATTTGCCTGAAGCTACTTTGTATGTTACCGTAGAGCCTTGTTTGATGTGTAGTGGAGCATTATACTGGAGTAAAATTGGAAGAATTGTTTTTGGTGCTTATGACGAAAAGAACAGTTACAGAAGAATAGCCGGAACGAACAATCCATTTCATCCGAAAACTGAAATTATGGGTGGTGTTTTGGAAGAAGAGTGTAGCGAATTGATGAAAGAATTTTTTAAAAAATTGAGGTAGTTGGTTGATTGATTTTGTTTGTTGTTTATGGTTTTCAAATTAACGGTTACCTCTTGTCTTTGGGCCTTTGCGGCAAAAATTAGTTGAATAGTTGAGAGGTTGATTTGATAATGTCTAAAATAAACCTACTGAACATTTTGAACCTAGCAAACCTGTTAAACCTTTCCCATAAACTCCGAAATCTTTACCTTTGGAAAAATTAAACTATAAAAACAAAATAATCATGTCATTTACATTAGGACCTTTACCTTACGCACACGAAGCGTTAGAACCACACATTGATGCACAAACAATGCATATTCATCACGGTAAGCACCATCAAGCTTATGTTGATAATTTAAACAAAGCAATCGCCGGAACAGAACATGAATCAAAATCAATTGAAGATTTGGTTAAGCACGCTGGAGCAATCAGCGCAGCCGTTAGAAACAATGGCGGTGGACATTGGAACCACACTTTCTTTTGGGCAAGTATGGCGCCTAATGCTGGAGGAGCTCCTTCCGGAAAATTAGCTGAGGCAATCAACACTGCCTTTGGTACGTTTGATGCATTCAAAGAAAAATTTGCACAAGCAGGTATGACCAGATTTGGAAGTGGATGGGCTTGGTTGATTGTGAAAGATGGTAAATTAGAAATTTCTTCTACTCCTAATCAAGATAATCCTTTAATGGACATAGCTGAAGTTAAGGGAACTCCAATTTTAGGCGTTGACGTTTGGGAACATGCTTACTATTTAAAGTATCAAAATAAAAGAGCTGATTATTTAGGTGCTTTCTGGAATGTAGTGAATTGGGCAGTAGTTGAAGAGAGAATGGCAGCTGCTATGTAATCTCATTTAACTTATTTAAAAAAAGGCTTCAGATACTCTGGAGCCTTTTTTTATGGCACTGGGTCATGACCATGTCCTCCCCAGGGATGGCACCTCCCTACTCTTTTTAAGGTAAGCCAGAAACCTTTTATGGGACCATATTTTTTGAAGGCTTCCAATCCATAATGAGAGCAGGTTGGCGTGTATCTGCATTTAGGCCCTATCAAAGGAGAAATCAACCATTGATATATCTTAATCAATGCGATGAAAGGGAAGGAAAATATTTTTTTAATGTGCTCCATTTGTTTCTTTGATCAATCTATTGATGATTTTTTTACAGCATTCATTGATTACTGCAAAATCCAAAGCCTCCTTAGCATTATATATGATAAAAAAAGAAAGGTGTTTATCGTGTTGAATGAGCGATGCTTCCAAATGATTTTTATTTAGGCGATAGGCTTCTCTTATCAAACGTTTAATGCTATTTCTGTCAACAGCTTTTTTAAAAAACCGACTACTAACAGACACGCCCACCTGAAGATGTTGGGATGGATTATGAGGAAGCCAAACAACTTTAAGTGGGAAAACGGAAAATGCTTTGCCCTCAGTAAAAACCTGCTGAATGAGTTTTCTACTTTTTAATTTGCTTTCCTTTCCAAAAAAATATCGTTGGGTTTTTTTCAAGAAGTTTAAGTTAATGAAAATGTGATCATAAAAAAAGCCCTTGCATAAGCAAAGGCTGTATAAATTTTTTTGAAGTTATCTACCTCTATTTCTTTGAACCATGTTCATCAGAAACTGTCAATTTATGACGTCCTTTAGCTCTGCGGCTAGCCAATACTTTACGACCGTTTGCGTCTTTCATACGTGAACGGAATCCGTGAACTGATTTTCTACGACGAGTATGGGGTTGATACGTTCTTTTTTTACCTGGCATTTTATTTAATTTTTCCTTTTACAAATATTGTTTAATTGTTTACCGTCTGCCGAGCACCATCCCGGCTTCTTGTGAAAGGACGGCAAAGGTAGGGTTTTTAGCCATAATTTGAAAGCAAATATTGAATTATTGCTCAAAAAAGTAATTTTTACCCTAAAATGGTAGGTTCGCAAGTTACTGAAGAACCAAAAAACAAGCTGGCATGATCATTGAAATCAGCACTATTCCCTGTAGTATAAAATTGTCTGTTTCCAGTTTTACTGCAAGCAGATTCGATATTATCATGTCGACTGAGATAGTTTTTCAAGCTTTCGGCTACAATTTTTCCTTGCGAAATAACGGCAATTCCCTCGGGGGTATATTGTTTTATTTTATCCATCAATAAGGGATAATGGGTACAAGCTAAAAGTAATGTATCTATTTGGCTATCTTTTCCCAATATCTGATTGATGTGCAATTGAACAAAATGGTCTGTTTCGGCAGACTGCAAATTGTTGCTCTCAACCAGTGAAACCCATTCTGGGCAAGCTTCTTGTGAAACTTTAATATTAGGAAAGAATTTTGCAATTTCAATGAGATATGAGTTTGAATTAATGGTACCTGTTGTACCTAGTACACCAACATGTTTTGATTTACTATATTCTCCGATGATTTCTGATGTCGGTCTGATTACACCCAACACTCTTTTATTGACGTCTATTTTAGGAAGGTCATTTTGTTGAATACTTCTCAATGCTTTTGCTGATGCGGTGTTGCATGCCAGTATCACCAATGAGCACCCCTTATCAAAAAACCAATTAACAGCCTGAAACGTATATTCATAAACTGTTTCAAAATCCTTGGTACCATAAGGAGCACGTGCATTATCACCCAGATAGATATAATCGTATTCAGGAAGCACATTTACAATCTCTTTCAAAATTGTTAATCCACCATAACCGCTATCAAAAATTCCAATAGGTGCTTTCATCAAAAAATATTATTGTTAATGCGAATTATTTTGTCCTTAAAATTTAAGATGTTCAAAAATAAGAAAGCCACCTTTATTAACGAGGTGGCTTTCAAAAAATATTATAATTAATTATGGTTTTTTAGGAGCTGCTGATGGCGCCTCTTTTATTCCTAATTTCTTTTTAACCAATGGAAGGATGTCATCTCCACTAGGTCCAACTATAACTGCATTATTATCTAAAATATATGCATAACCACTTTCTTTAGCAACTGCACGAATTGTTTCTAATGCTTTTGTTTTAATTGGGGTAATTTTCTTTTGTGCCTCTTGTTGATACATCTCTTGAGCCTGCTGATTCCAGTTTTGCACTCTTTGGTAAAGAGAAATCAATTCATTTTTCTTGATTTCTTTCATACTTGGAGAAAGTTTAGCAGAGTCTTTCACAAAAAGGCTGTCTTTATTATTCAATTCAGTCATCATATCTTGTCCTTGTTGAGCCAATGAGGTTTGATACTCTTTTAATTCTGAATCGGCTTTTTCTGCTTCAGGCATAACGCTGATTAGTTCATCTGTGCTGATATAACCAATTTTTTGTTGAGCGGATGCTCCAAAAATGGTTAATGTGATTAGAGTAGCTACTACTAGTTTTTTCATCTGTTGTTTTTTTATTTGTGTTTTATTTATTGTTTGATTTTATTTAATTCCCATGTTTCTTAAAACTTCCTCACTTTTATCCAACTTTGGGTCGGCAAATATAATAGTTATTCCTTCGCTTTTATCTAAAATGAAGTCGTATTGTCTTTCAATTGCAAGTTTTTGAATAGCATTATAAACTTTATCCTGAATAGGTTTAATGAATTCTTGTCTCTTTTTAAAGAGGTCGCCTTCGAAGCCAAATCTTTTTTTCTGTAAATCTCTGAGTTCTTTATCCTTATTGAAAATCTCATCTTCTCTTTTTTTCTTCAGATTGTCTGGCAGCATAATTTGTTCTGCTTCATAGTCTTTATTCAACTTGTTTAATGCAGTTTGTTTTTGGTCTATTTCCTGCTGCCATAAAGTGCTTAATTGATCTAATTTTCCTTGAGCATCTTTATAATCAGGAATTTTTTCAAGAATAAATTTCGAATCAATTACAGCATATCGTTGTGCTGATGCTGATAAAGAAAATAAAACGAAACAGATGACTATTATTTTTTGCATCTTTTATAATTTTATAATTTAAAACATTACTCGGCTTCTTGGCCCAACATAAAGGTAAATTTAGCTGCGCCTTTTATTCCGGTTGTTTGATCGTACCTATCCAATCCAATTCCATAATCAAATCCAAGTAACCCAAACATTGGTAAGAAGAAGCGCATACCCAACCCTGCAGACCTTCGCAATTTGAATGGATTGTACTCTTTTATAGAATACCAACCATTTGCAGCTTCAAAAAACGCTAATCCATAGATTGTGCTACTTGCGCTTGTGCTGAATGGATATCTTAACTCAACTGTATATTTATTGAACACAGTGAAGTATTCTGTCGGACTAATTCCTTCAGGATTTACTTTTGGATTTGTGCTGCTGTATACTGGGTAACCTCTATGAGCGATGATATCAAACCCCAATAGGGCTTGTGTATTACTTAATCCAGCATCTCCAACCTGAAATCTTTCAAATGGTGACACTTCTAATTCGGTATTATATCTTCCAATGAAACCATATTTTGCTACAGCCTTCAAAATAAATTGTTTGTTTTTATCAACTCCTCTTGCTCTGCCGATTGGTGTATACCACTCAGCATTAAAGCGCCACTTATGAAATTCTGGTAATGCATATTTATTATTAACAGAAGGCTTGATTCCTACTTTTGAATAAGGCAAAGTAAATTGTCCACTTAACGAAAAATTAGATCCGCTTGTAGGGAAGATAGGGTTTGGGCCAGCAGAGCTTCTTAATAAAGTTAGTTTTAGGCTTATGTTATTTGAAGTGCCATTAGTAATTCCACTGAAGATTTGACCGTAGTTTTTAAGTTTATATTGCTGGTAGTTTAATGAATAAATCAAATTGAAATAATCGTCGGGCCATTTCAATTGTTTTCCAAGAGATAAGCCAAAACCCGTTGTTTTTAAATAAGAATCGCTTCCGCAAGATCTACAAAAGTTTCCAAATTGGTCTACTGCATTTGAAAATTTGGTATTGTAATAACTTACAGAGAAAGAATTTCTTTTTTTACCACCTAGCCAAGGTTCCGTAAAAGAGAAATTATAGGAACGATAAGCCCTTCCGTTTGATTGTGCTCTTAAGCTTAATCGTTGACCATCTCCTGATGGAAGCGGATCCCAAGTTGATTTTTTATTGATATTTTTTAGGGAGAAATTGTTAAAGGTTACTCCAAGCGTTCCGGTTAAGCCAATACCTCCTCCAAAACCTGCTGATAATTCTAATTGATCTGATGACTTTTCTTCAACTTCCCAATTAATATCAACAGTTCCATTATCTGCATTGGGAATTACATTTGGGTTTATTTTTTCGGGATTAAAGAAACCTAATTGAGATAACTCGCGTTGAGTACGGATGATATCTGATCTGCTGAATTTTTGTCCAGGTACTGTTCGCATTTCACGCAAAGCAACATAGTCTTTTGTTTTATCGTTACCCGAAACCGTTATTTTACCATAGGTAGCCTGGGGGCCTTCAGTCATTCTGATTTCAAAATCGATGGTGTCTTTATATACTGCAGTTTCAACTGGGTCTAATCTGAAGAACAAGTAGCCATCGTCCTGATACAAACTACTTATATCCCCTCCTTCCATAGACAATTGCTTTCCTAGTCTTTTATTAAGCAATTCAAGATTATAGTCATCTCCTTTTTCTATTCCGAGTAACATGTTTAATACTGAATCGGAGAATTTTGTATTTCCTTTCCAACTGATATTACCAAAATAATATTTTCTTCCTTCAAGAACTTTTATATCAATATTAATATTGCCATCCTTGTTTGTCATCAGAGTATCTGCAACGATTACAGCGTCTCTAAGCCCTTGACCATTAAGATACGAAAGAACTTTATCTTTATCTTCCTCGTACTTTTTTTCATTAAATTTAGACCCGCTGAATTTTATTCTAAAATAGGGATCAATTAGTTCCATGGTTTTTGTTGGATAAAAATACCCCCCTTCTTTTAAGTAATTCTTAAAAGTGTAGCCACTTGAAGTATCTCCATAAGGACGGAATGGTGTTTCAGGAAAAAAGGTAAACCTCGACATTTCTTTAGACCCCTTCATCTGTTTCTTGAGTCTTGAATCATCCACAATTACGTTACCACTAAAATTGATGGCATTGATTTTAACTTTATTACCCTTTTTAATGTTGAAAGTGATAGATACTCCATAGCTTGAGCCGGATATCTGTTCTTCTTCCAGACTTATTGTAACATTTCTGTATCCTTTGTCAAAGTAGAATTTTTTAATCGCTTCCACTGCACTTAACTTCATGTTTTCAGAAACAACCCTGTCTTTTGTTAAACCAATTTTTGTTTCTAAATCATCTTTTTCACCTTTTTTAATGCCAATAAATTTATAATCAATAAGTCTTGCCCTTTCAACAACATCAATATCAAGATAGAGATTAGTTTCTTCAAGTTTAATTATGCTGATATCCACCTTTGATACTAGATTCTGTTTCCAAAGTTTGCTGATTGCTTTTCCGAAAACATCTGTTCCAGGTATTTGAACTTTGTCTCCTACAGCTAGTCCTGAAATTGAAATGATTAATCCCGCATCAAAGGATTTGGTGCCTTTTACATTTATTCCAGCGATTGTATATGTTTTGGGATATTTTGAATTGAAAATTTCCAAAAGTGCAGGATTTACCGACACGGCAGGAACTGAGTCTTTTTGGGCACTTGAAGAAAACGAAAACAAACTTAGTAATAATGTAAAATATCCAAAATGAATCCTTCGCATCAATTTTATTTTAAGTGGGGGCAAATTAAGCCCGTTAATGATAACTATTTGTTAAATGACTTTGGTTGTTTATGATATTTGTACATTTTTGATTTGGTCACCAGTTTTTCCAAAACGTCTTTCTCTTTGTTGATAATTTAAAATGGCTTCGTGTAAATTATGTTTTCTAAAATCTGGCCACAATACTTCGGTAAAATAAAGCTCAGCATAAGCAATCTGATAAAGCAAAAAATTGCTAATTCTATACTCACCGCTGGTTCTTATCAATAATTCAGGATCTGGAAATAATTTTGTTGATAGATAGCTATTAAAAATCTCCTGATTGATTTCTTGTACTTTTAATTTGCCTTCAAGAACATCCTGAGCTATTGACTTTGTGGCGTTTACGATTTCCCATCTGCTACTATAACTTAGAGCCATTATTAAATTTAAGCCCTCATTTTTTGATGTCTGAAATATGGCTTCATCGAGTTCCTTTTGTGCATTGGCAGGTAGCAAATGAATATCTCCAATTACGTTTAATTTGATATTGTTCTTATTTAAGGTCGGTACTTCTTTTTTTATTGTTTCCACTAATAACTCCATCAGGCCTACTACTTCTTGTTGAGGACGATCCCAGTTTTCAGTGCTAAAAGCGTATAATGTTAAATATTTGACACCCAATTCTGCGGAACCTTCAACAATATCTCTCACACTCTCTACTCCATGTAAATGCCCAAAAAGACGATCTTTACCTCTTTCTTGCGCCCACCTTCCGTTGCCATCCATGATAATGGCAATATGTTTGGGAAGTTTTTCAAGATTTATATCTTGTTTTAAGCTCATTATTTTAACCGTTTTTTGATATTGTTCAAGTTTGCAAAAGTAACAAAAATTAGGCTAATTGCTTTATTAAAAGCAACCCATATTGTTATTATTATCTATTTTATACTATATTTATTTTGTATATGACATTTATCTGTCGAAATAATCTCTAAAATAAAAGAGAGCACCAAAAATTGATGCTCTCCATTTAAACTTGTTTATTTCGGAATTTAATTGGCAGTGGGGCAACGATAAGTTCCGATATTAATCGAAAGTCCGATTTCAGCTATTATATATTGATCTTTTTGTTTACTCCATCCTCTTTGTCTTCCAGGAACATTACTCAACATATTATTGGGATCTATTTCATATGATCTGTCTTGAAGTAATAATGCTATAGATGGATCGCCATTTGCATCATTGGGAAATAAACTTCTTGGAGCAAAAGTAGTGCTTACATCGTCCAAATAATCTGTAGTGGTAAATCTTTGAGCAACTTCTACAATCAAATTGATTTTAGGATTAACACTATATTTTATACCTAAACCAAAAGGAATACAAACAGCCATAGTGCTATATTCAGACCTTCCTTCGTATCCTACGGTTTGTCCTTCTGTACCCAATGGTCTTAAATAAACTCTTTCGCCATTATAAATCGCATAAGGATCGTAACTAAATAATCCTAAACCAAGTGTTACATATGGAGTGAAGTTGTAATTATAATCATTTGGATCATATTTGAAAAAATTAAAATCGCCTTGAACAGCGAATTCAAAAATATTAGTATTAAAACTTAAGTTTCTTGTTTTTTGATAGTCATTCTTGCTGTAGATGTCACTATAACCTAACTGAGCATAATGTCCTGAAACCTTTAATCCAACATAGTTTCCGAATTGCTTACGGAAAAAGGCACTAATAGAAGGTTTAGGTCTGTTGATTCCTGCTCTGGTATTCAAATCTCCAAAATAATGTGCGCCGCCAACCATGAAACCAAACTCACCTTGTTGTAAATAAGTACTTTGTGCTGATGCAACAAAAGAAAATAAAAGAAATAAAAAAGATAAAATATTGATTCTTTTCACTTTGATTTTTTTTAAAACTACGAGTAAAGATAAGACAACCTTTTTACTTTTAAATTATAGGATTGAAAATATATTTATGTATAGAAATAACTTACATAAATAATTATTTTACTCTTTCAATTCTAATTCCTGTACTCATTATATGAATTAAAGGATTATCACGCATTAGATTAGTCAGGCTATAACTGTAAATACCCTGTTTCTTAAATTGTATGGGGTAGTTTGATAATTTTTTTCTCACTTCCCAAATGTCATCAAGTCCTGAACCGTACCACCCATTTGCATCGTCTCCTAAAGTGAGATTCACTTTTTTAGTAGTCATAGTATCTCCCGGCATTTGCAATCCAAGATTGAGCCAAATATTATTATACTTATAAGCATCTGTATGTCTTACAACAACATATATGTTGTAGAAAGCACTAGTGTCAGAGATATTAAATGAGCCAGTACACTTAAAATCTTGATGCCAATTATGATCTGGTATTGATGTAGATTTTTCAAAAACATCAATTTGATTGCAACTCATCATAAAATTTATTGCTGTGAAAAACGCAATCCCAAAAAACAACTTAGTTAAATGATTGGACATTGATGATGAGTTTTACAATTACAAAACATTTAAAATTAATTCTTTAGCTTTTTCCAATTCATCTTTCATGATGACAACACATTTTTGGATATCAACATCATAGGCTTTACTTCCAGTGGTGTTTATTTCTCTGCCCATTTCCTGTAATAAAAAAGAAAGTTTTTTGCCTTTGCTGTCATCCTTGCTATTAATTATCTCCGAAAAATATTCACAATGTTGTCGAAGTCTTATTTGCTCTTCATGAATGTCAATTTTCTCCATGTAATAAATCAACTCCTGTTCCATTCTGTTATTATCAATATTTTCTTTTCCTACATGTTCGTTAAGTAATTTGTTGATTTCTTCTTTTATTCGGGTTTTTCTATTGGGTTCAAAAATGAGAATTGCTTCTTCTTGTTCACGGATTTTTGAAACCCTACTGATTAAATCTTTTTCCAAACTATTTCCCTCATCAATTCTATATTTATTTAATTCAACTAAAGCGTTGGTCAATACTTTATTGAATGCTTTAAAATCCTCAGGAGAGATCATTTCATTGCTAGGATTTACCACTTCCGGCAAGCGTAATAACGAACTCAATACTGCATTAGTGTCAATTTCGAGTTCTTCTGCAAGCGCTTGAAGTTGTTTATAATAAGATTTAATCAATTCGGTGTTAATTACAACAGGTTTAGCTGTTCCATTTTGTTTGATGGTAATAAAGCAATCTACAGACCCTCTGATCAGATGTTCCTGTATTGTATTTCTGATATCAAATTCAAATGGTTTTAATAAAGGAGGTAATTTCAATTGCAATTCAAACTGTTTTCCATTCAAAGCTTTGAGCTCAACCAAATAAGTTTTGTCTCCAACTGTTTGCTCTGCTCTTCCAAATCCTGTCATTGACTTTAGCATGTCCATTAAATTTTATGCAATGTAATTGTTTATTGTAGAATTTAATTAAGCTACTTAATGAATATTGTCTGAAAAAAGAGAATAAAAAAAGCCCGACAAAAATGTCAGGCCTTAGTATATAGATGGGTTAGTAAGTACGGGAAATAAATTCCCATCACAATATTAAAAATAATTTTTGCTAACAAAAAAAATATTTTGAATTATTTTATCAACATTTTTAATTCTTCTGTGGATAAGGAGAGACGATAATTCAAAAATCAAAATGTAAAATGTAAAATATAAAGTGCAATAGTATAAATTAAATAGAAATGAATTTCTTTGTAAGTATTGATTTTACAAGCATTTCAAGACTTTGTATTTTTAATCCTCAATTGAAAGTTATTTTATTTCTTGTAAAATGAATGACAGATATCATCACTTATTTTTCATTTTTAAAATCAAAAAATAATTTCAATTTTTTTTCCCTTATCAACTTTTATGGTAATCAAAATGATTCCTATTATCGATTTAAGGATTGTACATTTGTAAAAATTAATATCATGCAGTTTCCATCACCAGTTACAATTGAGTGGATTGCTTCATTGATTGAAGCAAAATTAATTGGCGACCACACGCTTCAAGCTACTGGAATCAATGAATTACATAAAGTATCTAAAGGTGATTTGGTATTTGTAGATCATCCGAAATATTATGAAAATTGCATTAACAGCGAAGCGAGCTTCATTATCATCAATAAAGAAATGGAAGTGCCCTCAGGAAAAGCATTGTTGATTGTTGAAAATCCTTTCGAAGCTTACTGTAAAATTGTAAATCATTTTCGTCCTTTTGAACCCAGCTCAAAATTAATTAGTGAGAGTGCTATTATTGGAGAGGATACATTTATTTATCCCAATGTTTTTGTAGGCAACCATGTTACCATTGGAAAAAATTGCATCATATATCCTAATGTTACCATCATGGATCATTGTATCATAGGTGATCATGTTGTCATTCAATCGGGAAGTGTAATCGGAAGTAATGCTTTTTATTACAACACCAAAAAAAACAGAGAGGTTTGGTACAAGAAAATGCCTGATTGCGGAAGGGTAATCATTGAAGATGATGTTGAAATTGGTGCAGGCTGTACAATCGACAGAGGAGTGAGCCATGATACCATATTAGGAAGAGGAACCAAGCTTGATAATATGGTTCATGTTGGTCATGATACTGTTGTTGGTAAAAATTGTTTGATGGCTGCACAAGTTGCCATTGCCGGCGCTGCAACATTGAAAGATGGCGTTACGCTTTGGGGACAAGTTGGCGTAAGTAAAACGCTCACTATTGGAGAAAATGCAGTGATTTTTGCACAAAGCGGAGTTGGTGGGGATTTGGAAGGCAATAAAGTTTATTTTGGTTCTCCTGTACAAGATGCAAAAACCAAACAAAGAGAATTAGTTTGGGTGAAAAGAATACCTGAGTTGTGGGATAAGGTAATGGGTAAGAAAGAAGATTAGTTGTTTACCTTTTGGTCATAACGCCAACATCTGTATCTTATCATTTATAATCATAAGGCAATGCATCTGCCATTCTATTCCATTCCCAATAATCATTAATCAAGAAATCATTTTGTTCGTAATAGAATCCATTCTCTTCTATAGATAATGATTTGTTAGGTAAAAAACTGATTGTTGAAAATTGAAATCCTGCAGGCACCTCTTTATTCTCACTTAAATAACCTTCCTCTGGTTTTTCATTGATGTAAATGATTCCAATCTTATTCTGATTCGGTTTTATTACCACAGGAGATGTACTGTCGATTTGATTATAATTTAAAGCCTGATAATAATCTTTCACTTTTAGTGCAGAGTCCTTACCATTGATATTTACCATCAACTGTATCTGAAATCCTTCTTCCTCTAACTCCATATTGTACAAACTTCTCATGAAGTGAAGAATAGAACCTTTATATGCCGATTCTCTTGCTGATTTCCATTTGATCTTTTGATCTTCTGATGTTGATTGCATCTCTTCAAATAAGGGATAACCTGTATAAATGGTGATGTCTGTGTTATATTCATGAACAAAAGAATCCATTTCATATTTAATGTTGTATCCCAAAGCATTGTTTTCAATAATTAAGGGTTCGCTCGATAATACTTTGAGCCGGTTTTTCCTTTTTGAAAAATAAAATTTTAAACTCTCGGGATTTTTTAATTTACTAAGTCCGCTGTTTTTTGATTTTCCGATAAATTCTTCCATGAAAAAATTACCATATTTCTCTAATCCATTTTTTGTTTCTCCTGTGGAAACCACCGCAACCTCTTCAAGAGATTTCTCTTTTACAGTCATTTCAATATCAATTTTGTTGCTTTCGGTGTTACTTATTCGAATACTTTGTGTATTGAAGCCTGTATAGGTTACCACTAAAGAATATCCACCAATTGGAAGTTCCAGAACGAAATTCCCATCCTGGTCAGTAGCGGTTCCTAAAGTGGTATTCTCTGCAAAAACTGATGCACCTTGCATGGGTTGCTTTGTTTGTGCATTGATTACTTTTCCTTTTACAAAATAAGATGAGATTTGAGCTGAGGAGATGGTATTTAAAAAAAACAAGGTAAATGCAATTAGGATTTGCTTCGTCATATTTATGAATTTATCTAAAGTAATTTGTCTAATATAGATGATTACTTGTTAATATTTTGTTGCAACACTGCACAAGTATATTTAATCGTATCCTCAAATGAATGGTATTCAAAGTTTGCTAATGCGGTGGTCAATTTTTTATTGTCATAGTTGGAAACGGATTGAGCAGTATGAACAGTTTCTTTAGTGATTAAAGGTTCATGCCTTGTAAAAAAAGTTCTTGCGGCTTCCAAACGCCAAACCAATTCTGCTAATAACGGTTTTATTTTTTTTGAAGGACGTTTAACTTTGAATGCATCTGCTATTGCAAATACAACTTCTTTATAGGAGAAATTATGTCCACTCACTATAAATCTTTCTGCTGTTATCGAAGTATTCATGAGTTGAATCATCGCATTTGCAACATCACGCACATCAACAAATCCATTGATCCCTTCCGAATACCAATCGAGTCCGGCATGTACTTTTTTAAATATTGCAGTAGAGCCTTCGTTCCAATTACCCGGACCTAAAATAATACTTGGATTTACAATTACAGCATTTAAACCTTCGGCAATACCTCTCCATACTTCCATTTCACCCAAATGTTTGGTTTGAGCATATATGCTGTTGCTTTTATGATTGGTCCATTTCTTTTCTTCTGTAATTGTCTCTGAATCATTGGTACGTCCAATAGCAGCAATTGAACTTACATGAACCAATTTCTGCACGCTGTTTCTTAACGCTGCGTTTACCAAATTTGAAGTGGCTTCAGTATTGAGTTTATATAAGATCTCTTTATTCTTTTTTGAAAAATTTACAAAACCTGCGCAATGGTATACCTGTGTTATGTTTTGCATTGCATCTTCTAAAGTAACAACATCCAATAAGTCACAGGAAATGATTTCAAGATTTGGATGTTGAATTAAAATCGGAGATCTGTTAATGATAGCTCTAATAGTGTTGCCTTGTTCTAATAATTGATGTATCAATTCATTTCCCAGCAATCCGGATCCGCCTGTAACAAGGATTTTATTCATTTTTTTCGTTCAATATTTTTTGATGAGATTGCTTCAAGAACTTATTTGCTGTACTGATAAAAACCTTCGCCAGTTTTTCTTCCTAGCTTACCCTCTTTTACTTTATTGATTTGCAGTTCTGAAGGTTGAAATCTGTATTCCTGATTAAATGCGTCAAATAAAGATTGAGTAACTGCAAGATTGATATCGTTTCCAATCAAATCCATCAACTTGAATGGGCCCATTTTAAATCCAGATGCTTCCATCAATTCATCAACAGTTTCAATTGTTGCGATTTTGTCTTCCACCAATTTCATCGCTTCCAGATAATAATGTCGGGCTACCCTGTTTACAATAAAACCGGGTGCATCTTTACAAACTACTGATACCTTCTTAAGTTTTGCACATAAATCAACCAAATGATTGATCACCTCATCGCTAGTTTGTTCAGCTTTTACTACTTCCACCAATTTCATGATTTGTGCAGGATTAAAAAAATGAAGTCCCGCAACTCTTTCTGGATTTGAAATTTGTGATTGAAGTAAGTTAATTGATAAAGAAGAAGTGTTGCTTGCAAAAATGGTTGTTACATTATTGATTTCAGCAAGTTGATTAAACAAATCAATTTTAGCTGTTGCTTTTTCAATAATAGCTTCAATTATTAAAGAAGCTTTGCAGTCGTTAATTTGGGTAGTGAAATGAATCTGACTCAGTATTTGATTTTGATCTGATTCGGAAATCTTATTCTTCTCTACAAGCGTTGAAAGATTTTTATGTATCGATTTTTTCGCAATTTCAATTACCTGTTCATTAGTATCGAATAAAATGACGTCATAACCATTTTGGGCAGCACATAATGCGATACCGCTTCCCATTGTTCCTGCGCCTGTTACACAAATGTTGGTGATCATGCTTGCGTGAATTGTTTTAAGAAACGAACATCGTTCTCACTGAATAATCGTAAATCTTTTACCTGATAAGTAAGCATCGTAATTCTTTCAATTCCCATGCCGAATGCAAAACCAG
>JAIXWH010000078.1 GCA_027484165.1 Chitinophagaceae bacterium
CTCTCCGCTGAACACTTATTTAAGCCCTGATTATTCAGGGCTTTGTTTTTATGTTCAACCAGGGTGTACGGAGACCCATATTTAACTTTTGATTCAAATGAAAGAACTTCTCCCAATTAATAAATATTTCTGGAAATACAAATGGCTTCTCTTCTTGGGAATATTATTTGTAATACTCACTAATTATTTTCGAATTCTTGCACCTCAAATAACTGGATTTGTTGCAAATACCGTTTTGGGTTCTCTTGAAATTCAACATCCCAAAACAGCAAATCAATATCTGAACTCAATTAATTCAGATTCCACAACCGCTTATCTGTTATCCGCTTTTAATACAAAATCAATAAAAACAAAGGTTTTGTATGCAGGAATCATATTATTTCTATTGGCAATCATAAGTGGTTTATTTATGTTTTTAATGCGTCAAACCATTATAGTTATGAGCAGACACATTGAGTTTGATCAAAAAAATGAAATCTATCATCATTACCAAAAACTAGATATCAGTTTTTATAAGAAAAATGCCATTGGTGATCTAATGAACAGAATTTCTGAAGATGTAAGCAGAGTGAGAATGTATACTGGACCTGCACTAATGTACTTCATCAACCTCGCTGCCGTAATTGGATTCAGTATATACTTTATGTTTAGATCTGATGTCAAATTGGCGTTGGTTGCTTTAAGTCCATTACCCATTCTTGCGATAACCATTTATTACGTCAATTCAATTATCAATAAAAAGAGTGAATATGTACAACAGGAATTGAGTAATTTAACCAGTAATGCCCAGGAATCTTATTCTGGTATAAGAGTAATCAAATCTTATTTACAGGAAAAATTGATGATTTCATTTTTTGCAAAAAGCAGTAAAAAATATCAAGAAAATGCATTGAGTTTAGCTAAGACTGAAGCTATTTATTTTCCGAGTATGTCGCTACTAATTGGATTGAGCACTCTAATCACAATTATGGTAGGTACATTAGATGTTGTAAATGGAAAGCCTGGTGCCAATATTGGTAAAATAACTGAATTTGTGCTCTATATTCAAATGTTGACATTTCCAGTAAGTGCTATTGGATGGACTGCGAGCATCATACAAAGAGCGTCTGCTTCACAAAAAAGGATAAATAAATTTCTCGAAACAAATCCCTTAATAATCAATACTAATAATGGAAAGCCACTTAAATTCGATAAAGACATCAAATTCACAGAGGCAAGCTTTACTTATTCAAATACAGGCATAACAGCTATTGATCAAGTAAATTTTTCAATTCAAAAAGGAGAAAAAATTGCAATAATCGGTAAAACAGGGTCTGGTAAAACAACACTTGCACTATTATTACTTAGAATGTATGATTTGAACAGTGGTAATATATTATTTGATGATCATGATATTCATGAATTTGATATTGCAAAACTTAGAACAAGTATCAGTTATGTACCTCAGGATGTTTTTTTATTCAGTGATACTATCGCTAATAATATTCTTATTGGTGATGAAAACGCAGACATAAACAGGGTTTATGAAGCTGCAAAAAAAGCAGGAATTTATGATGAAATTATTCAATTCCCCAATGGATTTGAAACCTTGATAGGAGAGCGTGGCATCACATTAAGTGGTGGTCAAAAACAAAGAATTTCAGTAGCAAGAGCCATAATAAAAAATCCTGACCTGATCATTTTCGACGATTGTTTTAGCGCAGTAGATAGTAAAACAGAAGATCTTATAACCACACAATTGAATACTTTTTTACAACATAAAACAGCCATAATTATTACCCACCGCCTTTATGCTTCATTAAAATTTGATAAAATCATTATCATGGATAAAGGTAAAATTATTGAAATGGGAAGCCATGAAGAATTGCTAAAGAACAACAAATATTATATTGAATTTTATACAAAACAACGAAGTACTAATATCTTATAAATATATTGTATAATATGAATACCAATTTTATTTTGTCATTTCAAAAAGAAATTTATCTTTGAATCCAAATTTTCTTTTTTATAATTAAATAAAAAGCAGTGGCTTACGAAAACAACGACAAAAAAATGGAGAGTGTATTCAGCACTCGTGTAAAAGCAGGCAAACGTAGAACTTACTTTTTTGATGTAAGAGAAACTCGTGGCAATGATTATTATGTTACTATTACTGAAAGTAGAAAAAGATTTGATTCTGATGGTTATGACAGACACAAAATCTTTTTATACAAAGAAGATTTTAATAAGTTTTTGAAAGGATTAAACGAAACAGTTGATCATGTTAAAACTCAACTGATGCCAGACTTTGATTTTGATGCATTTAATCACGATACACCATATGAAGGTGATGAATCTCAATCAACAAATTCATCAGATACACCTATCATTTCAGACAATATTTCAACCGATTCGACAAGTCCTTCTTCCAACTTTGATAACGGAAGCAATGAAGAAGTTGATAAATGGTAATTTCTTTAAATTATTCTAAGGCCGTCTTTTTAAAGGCGGTTTTTTTATTTTAAGGAAATAATAAATACTAAAAAAAGAAACTCAAAACGCGTATAACTCATTGAATTAAAATTGGTAAAGTGGCTATTTTATGCGAAATTTGATACCCACCTTATACCAAAAATTACACACAATATCATCTATTAATAAATGAAGAAAATCACATTTTATTGTTCAATTTTTATCCTCTTTTCAATTGCTGTAACATCATGTTCTGTAAATAAAAATTTCAATTATTTCAAGACTTTATATAGAGATACTACGATAAATTCATTTACACTCAAAAATGAAGAAAGTAAAATTCAAAAAAAAGATATCTTAGGAATAAACATCAGCAGTTTAAATGCTGAAATGGATGCTACTTTTAATACCAGTTCAAAAGTAACAACTGGCTTGTCGGGTACTAATCCGAATTCTAACTTAAATCCAGGTTTTCTCGTTAATGAAAATGGTGAAATCAATATTCATCATTTGGGATATATAAAAGTTGAAGGATTAACATTAATAGGTTTAAAACAAAAATTAGAACGAGACTTATTGCCATACTTTAAAGAGCCCATTGTAAGTATACAATATCTAAACAAAAAGATAACATTAATGGGAGAATTCAATACTCCACATGTGCTTACATTAAATGATGACAACATAACATTGACAGATGCTATTGTTAATTGCGGCGAGCTCAAAGATAATGCCAATACAAAAGATATATTAATTATTCGCGACAGTGGATATCACAAAATAGTTAAACATGTTAACCTTGAAGATCATTCGATATTTTCTTCACAATGGTTTTATTTGAAACCCAACGATATTGTTTATGTGAAAAAAGACTTGAAATTAATAGACAAGCAAGAAAGAAGACAACAATTACAAACTACCGTTTCATTACTTGCATCAGTCCTTTCTGTAGGTATAGTTATTATAAACCTTTTAATTAAAAATTAATAAAAGGCCTAGTTTATGAATGAAGATCAACAATTGAAAGATAAAAATAAAGATAATATTATCGCACAGATAGTATATCGTTATTTGCCTTTTTGGCCCATATTTGTAATATTAACTGCGATTACAATAACAATAACTTTTTTTTATTTAAGATCACAAACTAAAATATATGTAGCATCTGCTAAAGTACTATTAAAAGATCCTCAAAAAAATGGCGGCGACACTAAAGTACTTGATGCATTAAATATTTTTAGCGAAAAAAAGATAGTAGAAAATGAAATTATTGTTCTAAAGTCATCCTCTTTAATACAAAATGTAGTAAAGCAACTCGATTTATATACTACCATATACAATGAAGGAAAAATTCAGAAAGAAGAATTGTACGGGGAAAATTCTCCTTTAACTTTTATTGCTCTTAATAAAGATAATATTCATTCAGCAGGTAAATACTATTTTTCAATTGATTGGTTAAATAAAAGGGTTAAGATAGACAATAAAGAAATTCCTTTTAATGATATCATTACAATAGAAAATACAGAATATAGGATTAAAATTAATCCTACCTATAACACACAAGTAAAAGGGAAAAACTATTTCGCCCAATTTAACAGCGTTTCTTCTGCAGCATCAACTATTATTGGTTCAATTAAAGCTGCACCTTTGTCATATTCTTCTACTGTAATTGACTTGAAACTTGAGACACCTGTGCCTGATAAAGGAATTAATATTTTAAACAAGCTCTTTGAAGTTTACAACTTTGCTGGAATTGAAGACAAAAATGATATGGCTACAAGGACGCTTAAATTTATTCAAGATAGGCTCGATACCATAACATCTCAATTAGACAGTGTAGAGAGAAATATGGAGAATTACAAATCAAAAAATGAAGTTATCAATTTAAGTGAACAGGCTAACTTCTATTTCAACAATATCAAAGAATTTGACAAAATCAACAGTACAATTGAATTGCAATTGACTCTATTAAACGATGTTTCAAATTATATTAATTCAAAAGGAAATAAAAATGGTACTGTACCATCTTTAATATTAATCAATGATGAAACTCTAAGAAATTTACTATCTCAATTATATAATTCTGAATTTGATTTAGACAAAGTAAAAAATTCGGCAGGTGCAAAAAGTGATCTAGTTTTAACTGCCGAAGAAAAAGTTGAAAGGATTAAAGATGACATTAGAGAAAATTTAAAAAACATAAGAAACAACTTTAATATTCAAAAGAAAAGTAATGCTATAAATATTTCCCAAAACGAAGATCTATATAAAGTAATCCCTAAGAAAGAAAGAGAATTGTTAGAAATTAACAGACAGCATGAAATCAAAAACAATATTTACACTTATTTATTACAAAAAAGGGAAGAAACTGCATTGTCTTCTGCATCTACAAGTCCTGACTTAAGAATTTTAGAAAATGGAAATTCTTATGGTCCAATTAGACCCATTCCCAGCAATTATTATTGGAGTGGATTTTTAATAGGCTTACTCCTTTTTATTGTTTACGTTCAAATTTCTGAACAGATAAACAATAGAATCATGTTCCGTGCTGATATTGAAAAAAGAACATCTGTTCCAGTGATAGGTGAAATTTTACAAGCAAAAACTAACGAGAATATTGCCATCTCGGAAGGGAAAAGAACAGTTATCGCTGAACAGTTTAGAGCACTGAGAACCAATCTGAACTTCATGGGATTTGATGAAACAAACAAAGTGCTTTTAGTTACTTCCAGTATTTCAGGAGAAGGAAAAAGTTTTGTTGCCGTTAACATGGCTATAAGTATTACGCTGACTGGAAAGAAAGTAGCACTTTTAGAAATGGATCTACGCAAACCCAAATTGAGCAAATCGCTAAACATTAAAAGAGAACCTGGCATTTCTAGTTTTTTAGTAAACAAGGCAAGTATAGATGAAATTATCAAGCCAACGCAATTCAATAATTTATTTTTAGTAACTGCTGGTCCAATACCTCCTAATCCTACAGAGTTAATTGCCAAACTGGAATTTCAACAAATGATTGATGAAATTAAAAGCAGATTCGATTATGTTATTATCGATACTGCTCCGATTGGTCCCGTAACTGATGCGCAATTATTATCTAAATATGTTGATACCACTATTTTCATGGTAAGACATAATCATACTCCACATGTTTTCATTAAAATGATTGACAATCTTTATACAGATAAAAAGTTTAAAAACATGTGCATTGTATTCAATGGCATTAAACCAAG
The DNA here is from genome assembly GCA_027484165.1 of Chitinophagaceae bacterium. Lineage (GTDB taxonomy): Bacteria > Bacteroidota > Bacteroidia > Chitinophagales > Chitinophagaceae > Ferruginibacter. The sequence goes on from JAIXWH010000078.1 coordinate 5,688, forward strand.
AGGGGTATCCTTTTTAAATTACGGATTTGGAGGATATGGTAATGGCTATGGTTACGGATACGGATATGGATATGGTTATGGATATGGATACGCCTACGGTAAAACTTACACCAATTATTACATTCAAGATAAATCACAACCTGGATTCAAAAATGTTTGGAATATTTTTGATTCTTTAAGAGACTTATTCAGAAAAAAATAATTGAGATCATTCATAAATCTATAAAATCGTCTTCAGTTAATTTTCAAAAGAATGTAGCTGAGGACTAGCGAAGCTTTGTCTAGTATAGAAAATAACACATTTTGGTACGTGGTTTACACTAAACCCAGGTGGGAGAAAAAAATTGCAATAAAACTCACGGAAAATAACATTGAAAACTATTGCCCGTTGAATAAATTATTAAAACAGTGGAGCGATAGAAAGAAAATTGTTTTCGAACCCTTATTTAAAGGATATGTTTTTATAAAAATTGAAGAAGAAAAAAAATGGGATGTAAAAAAAATAGATGGAATCATTAATTATGTTCATTGGCTAGGAAAGCCTGCGAAAGTTAGAGATATAGACATTGAAACGATAAAAAAATTTTTAGAAGAATTTGAAAACATTGAAATAGAAGAAAATGTGCATGTTGAAGGAAAAAAAGTGATAATAAAAAAAGGCATATTTATGAATTATAAGGGTATTGTTTTAGAGGTTCTGGGAAATAAGATAAAGGTTCTAATAGACAGTATGGGCATAAAGCTTACTGCTACTTTCGATAAAAATAAATTAACATCATTAACCTAAATCATAGAAAATAAGTGAATACAGTTTATGTGTAGAATTGCTGGCATATTGAATTCAGGTATCCCTATTGAAGATATAGAACACAAAACAACCTTAATGTGTGATCTTCAAAAACATGGAGGACCTGATGATTTCGGAATATATTATTCAGAAAAAAATAAATTAGTTTTAGGTAATAGACGTCTTTCATTGCTTGACTTGACAATGGCAGGACATATGCCAATGCAATATAAAAATCGTTATCATATAACTTATAACGGCGAAATCTATAATTATTTAGACCTCAAAAAAGAACTCATTGAATTGGGACATCTTTTTTCAAATGGTACTGATACTGAAGTTATTCTTGCTGCATATGCTCAATGGGGAACACTTGCATTTTCAAAATTAAATGGAATGTTTGCATTTGCATTATGGGATGAAGTATCAGAAGAGTTATTCTTAGTTCGAGATGCTGTAGGTATAAAACCTTTATATTACAGCACTATATCTGATAATTTAATTTTTGCATCAGAGTTAAGAGCATTTGCTATACTTCCTGAATTAAATAAGCAAAATAAAAACTGGCCTATATACATGATGGCATATGGGCACATTCCTGAGCCTATTTCTACACTAAATGATGTAACCCAACTTCATAAAGGCTGTTTTTTAAAATACAATACACAAAAGAAAAAAATATCAATACAATCCTTTTTACATTATAGTTTTTCTAATAAAGTCCTAAACAAAAAAGATGCTATCAATAACATTCAACATTTATTAAATCAATCTGTTGAAAA